>DATMZT010000026.1:0-13981 GCA_035573335.1 Hyphomicrobiaceae bacterium
GCTCGCTTGCCCCTCGGCTGATCCCCAAAACGTCGTAGTAGTCGCGCTTGGCCATGGGCCTGAGTTTCCAATTCTCGCCGTCTTACGCGGGCAGCTCCACGCGGTCGGCGTACGTGAGACAAGCCCCCGCCCTACCAGCGCATCGTCTTTATCACGACTGCTGGCCGGACGAGGGCTTGCATGATTAATCCCTCAGCTTAGGCAGACTTCTTCTTGTCGTCTTTGACTTCTTCAAAGTCAGCGTCGACGACATTATCGCCGCCGCCCCCCTTCTTTTCTGCCTCGCCTGTCCCGGCGCCGCCCGCCGCCCCTTCCGCGGCCTGCTGGGCGCCATAGATCGCCTCGCCGAGCTTCATCGAGGCTTGCGCCAGGGCGTTGGTCTTGGACTTGATCGCCTCGATGTCGTCGGCCTTCAGCGCCTCTCTCAGCTCGCCGATCGCCGCCTCGATCTTGCCCTTGTCGGCGGCGGCAACCTTCTCGCCCAAATCCTTGATCGACTTCTCGGTCGCATGGATCATGGCATCGGCACCGTTCTTGGTCTCGACCAGCTCGCGCTTTTTCTTGTCGTCGTCCTTGAAGCGGTCGGCTTCCTCGGTCATGCGCTTAATGTCGGCCTCGGTCAGACCACCGGAGGCCTGGATGCGGATCGATTGCTCCTTGTTGGTCGCCTTGTCCCTGGCCGAGACGTGCACGATGCCGTTGGCATCGATGTCGAAGGTCACCTCGATCTGCGGCATGCCGCGCGGAGCCGGCGGGATGCCGACCAAATCAAACTGGCCAAGCAGTTTGTTATCGGCTGCCATCTCGCGTTCGCCCTGGCTGACGCGGATCGTCACCGCGTTCTGGCCATCTTCGGCCGTGGAGAAGATCTGGCTCTTCTTGGTCGGGATGGTGGTGTTGCGATCGATCAGCCGCGTGAACACCCCACCCAGGGTCTCGATGCCGAGCGACAGCGGCGTGACGTCGAGCAGCAGCACGTCCTTGACGTCGCCCTTGAGCACGCCGCCCTGAATCGCGGCGCCGACGGCAACCACTTCGTCCGGGTTGACGCCCTTGTGCGGCTCCTTGCCGAACAGCTCCTTGACGATCTGCTGCACCTTGGGCATGCGCGTCATACCGCCGACGAGCACCACCTCGCCGATCTCGGCCGCCTTCAGTCCGGCATCCTTGAGCGCCTGTTGACACGGACCCTTGGTGCGCTCGATCAGGTCGTCGACCAGGCTCTCGAGCTTGGCGCGCGTCAGCTTCAAGGTCAGATGCAGTGGCGACTGCGTCTGCGGGTTCATGCTGATGAACGGCAGGTTGATCTCGGTCTGCTGCGAGGACGACAGCTCGATCTTGGCCTTCTCCGACGCTTCCTTCAGGCGTTGCAGGGCCAGCTTGTCGTTCCTCAGGTCGATGCCATTCTCCTTCTTGAATTCGCTGGCGAGATACTCGACCAAGCGCATGTCGAAATCCTCGCCCCCGAGGAAGGTGTCGCCATTGGTCGATTTGACCTCGAACACGCCGTCGCCGATCTCGAGCACCGAGATATCGAAGGTGCCACCGCCGAGGTCGTAGACGGCAATGGTCTTGGAGTCCTTTTTCTTGTCGAGGCCGTAGGCGAGCGCGGCCGCCGTCGGCTCGTTGATGATGCGCAGCACCTCAAGCCCGGCGATCTTGCCGGCATCCTTCGTGGCCTGACGCTGGGCATCGTTGAAGTAGGCCGGCACCGTGATGACGGCTTGGGTCACGGCCTCGCCGAGCTTGGCTTCGGCCGTCTCCTTCATCTTCTGCAGGATGTAGGCCGAGATCTGCGCCGGGGAGTACTGCTTGCCATGCGCCTCGACCCAGGCATCGCCGTTCGGGCCTTTGATGATTTTGTAGGGAACGAGCTTTTTGTCCTTTTCCACCATCGGATCGTCATAGCGCCGGCCGATCAGGCGCTTGATGGCGAAGAACGTATTCATCGGATTGGTCACGCCCTGGCGCTTGGCCGGCAGACCAACCAGGCGTTCGCCGTCGTCCGTGAACGCAACGATGGATGGGGTGGTGTTGGCACCTTCAGCGTTTTCGAGCACCTTGGGCTTGGAGCCCTCCATGACCGCGACGCAGGAATTGGTGGTGCCGAGGTCGATGCCGATCACTTTGGCCATGTGGTCTTTGTTCCTCTCTTTTGCGGCAGACCGTCCGGACCCAAAAACTTGGCACCCGGCGCCCATGGCCCACTATGGAGCCTTGAGAACGGTCCCCTAGAGCTGCGATTGCTTGTCTGGCGTTATATAGTGGGGCCCATTTGGGGCTGCAACGGTCGCCAGCGAGGCCTCACCCGGCAATTGTCACGAACCCGTTGATCGATGTACAGCAGCCACAAGATCTCCCCCGAAGCCGTACCCCCTGCCGGTTTTCGCTACCTGCCGGGCCGGCTGGACGCGGCGGAGCAGGCCCGGCTGATCGGCGAAATCCGCGCCGTGATTGGCCTGGCTCCCCTGTTTGTTCCCACCATGCCCCGCAGCGGTCGCGCCTTTTCGGTACGCATGAGCAATTGCGGCGCCCTCGGCTGGGTTTCGGATGCCACGGGCGGCTATCGCTATCAGGCCCATCATCCCGCGACCGGACAGGCTTGGCCCGCCATCCCCGAGCCCCTGTTGAGGCTGTGGGACGAGGTCGCCGATGGGGCGCCCCGCCCCGAGGCCTGTCTCATCAACTACTACGCCCCCGGCGCCAAGATGGGCACGCACCGTGATGCCGACGAGGCCAATAGATCCGCCCCCGTCGTCTCCGTCTCGCTGGGCGATGAGGCCATCTTCCACGTGGGTGGGCCTAGCCGCCGCGACCCCAAGCACCGTCTGGTCTTAAGGTCGGGCGACGTCGTGGTCCTGGGCGGCGCCGCCCGCCTCGCCTACCACGGGGTCGACCGCATCGCCCCCGGCAGCTCGGCCCTGGTTGAGGAAGGCGGGCGCTTCAACCTCACACTGCGCCGCGTACGCCCGAGCTAGCCCCCCGCGCCCAGCATCCCGCAAGGCCGGCGTTAGGGTGTGCCACCTTGACCATTGGGTGGGGTGTCGTCGTTGGCGGCGGCCGGGCGCGCCTCGGCGGGCCTCGCCTCGGCCTTGGCAACCACGACCATGGCCGGGCGCAGCACCCGATCCTCGATGGTAAAGCCCGGCTGGAACACCTGCACGATGGTGCCGGGTGCAACGTCACTGCGGGGAACCTCCATCATCGCCTGATGCAGGTGCGGGTTGAAGGGTTCGTCTTTCGGGTTGAGACGCTTGATGCCGTGGCGCTCCAGGATGTTGAGCAGCTCGCGTTCGGTCAGCGTGACACCCTCAAGAAAGCTCTTGAGCGCCGGCTCGCGCTCGGCGGCACCGGCGGGCACCGCATCGATCGCGCGCTGGAAATTGTCGCCGACGTTGACGATGTCGCGCGCGAACTTGGTGATGGCGTATTTGGCCGTTTCTTCCTTCTCGCGCTCGTAGCGCTTGCGCACGTTCTCCGTCTCGGCCTGGGCCCGCATCCATCTGTCCTTGTAGTCGGCGGCCTCGACCTGCAGCGCGGCGATCACGTCGTGCACGCTCCGCTGCCCCTCGCCGGCCGCGGCGCCGGGCGCCGGTGGCTCGGCTGCGGGGCCGGAAGGCGCGGCTCCCGGGCTCGGCCGGTTCGGGTCAGACTCGTCGGGCGGTGGTTGATGCATCATCTTTTCCGCGTTGCTGGCAAGGTACGTGCCCTGCCGATTAGCAGCCTTACGATCAGAACGAGACGACGGGCCATTGGGGTTCGTGCCGATATCGTGCAGCGCGGAAAAAATCAAGTCAGAAGGCGGCCCACAAGCTTGGCCGTAAAGTCCACCATCGGAATGATGCGCGCGTAATTGAGGCGGGTTGGACCGATGACGCCAAGGACGCCGACGATCTGTCGTTGTTTGTCCTGAAATGGGGCCACGATCAGGGACGACCCCGACAGTGAGAACAGCTTGTTTTCCGAGCCAATGAAGATATGCACCCCTTCGCCGCGCTCGGCGAGCCCCAGCAGCTGCACAAGATCACGCTTGGCCTCGAGATCGTCGAACAACTGGCGAATGCGCGCCAGGTTCTCCAGGCCATCGACGTCCTTGAGCAGGTTGGCCTGGCCGCGCACGATCAGGCTTTTCTGCTCCCCGAGTGCACCCGACCAGGTGGCAAGCCCGGCCTCGACGATTTTCTGCGTCAGCTGGTCGAGCTCGGCCTTTGCGGAGGCAAGCTCGACCTCCACGCGCGCCTTGGCCTCGCCGAGCGTCAGGCCGCGGATGCGGGCATTGAGGTAGTTGGCGGCCTCCGTCAGGCTGGACGGAGGCAGCCCGGCCGGCAGCGCAATGACGCGATTTTCGACGCTCTGGTCGTCGCCGACCAAGACCACCAGCGCCTTGCCGGGTTCGAGTTGTACGAACTCGATGTGTTTGAGCCTGCCGACCTGACGGTCGCTGATGACAAGGCCGGCGCAGTGGGAGAGGCCGGAGATCATCTCACCGGCCTCGCTCAAGACCTGCTGCAGCGACTTTTCGCGCTTGACGCCAATCTGGGCCTCGATCTGGCGGCGCTCCTCGTCGGTGAGATCGCCGATCTCCAACAGGCCGTCGACGAACAAGCGCAGGCCGGCCTCGGTGGGCAGACGACCGGCCGAGGTGTGGGGGGCATAGATATAGCCCAGGTGCTCCAGGTCCGACATCACGTTTCGGATCGAAGCGGGCGATAGCGTCATGGGCAGGTGGCGCGCGAGGTTGCGCGAGCCCACCGGGTCACCCGTCGCCAAATAGCTCTCGACGATCTGGCGAAAAATGGTGCGAGATCGTTCGTTCAGCTTTTGCAGGTCCGAGAGGGCCTCCAGCGACCCTGAACGGCTGAGCGTCTTATCCGAGTGCATGCGCCGAAATGTGAGGTTGCGGGTGCCCAGAGTCTAGGGAACAGCGCCCGTCCACGTCAAACGAAGCTGTGGAGGGGAAACGGACGAGGCCTTTTTTAGCTGGCGCCCCGGCGGGGAGCCAGGCTGGCGGCCGGCGCGGTCGGCCACAGGAGGAAGCCCCGATCCGGGTCAGCACAGGCCCCCGGGGGGACGGGGGTGTCGGGGCGCTCTTCACGATACCGGCCTTGTTGCGCCGCATGAGTTTAAGGAGACCGGCCCAGACGGCGGCCAGGGATGGACCGTAGATGGCGATCTCGGTGGACAGGTAGAGGTTGCCAAATGATCGAGATGCTTGGAGCTTTGGCGCGGGTAGTGGGGGCAGTAAGCAAAAAAGGCGATCCAGAGCAGCCCGCGCAGGGCACCCATCAGCTAAGCCATCCTGATGGCTCGAGCTCCTCATCCTGCGGGCCCATCACACTGAGCTTTCCCGCTGGCCTGCCCCACTCGCCTTTCCTCACTGGTCTTTCCTCACTCACCTTTCCCCGCTGGCCATTTCTCTTTAGCCGTCCTCTGGCCCCTCCCGGGAGGCTTGGGCGCGCGGCTGAGGGCGTTCGGCGGCGTTGGCCTATTCTCGTGGGCGCCATGCAAATGCCGGCCCGAAGTGCTTCCAATGAGCGCAAGATCGCTTTAGTGTGCGGCCCACAAATTTCCTCTGCTAGAGACCGAAGCGCGCCAAATGCGTCCCTCCAAGCGCAAGCCCGATGAACTACGCCGCGTCTCGATTGAGCGCGCGGTATCGATGCACGCCGAGGGCTCCTGCCTGATCAAATTCGGCAATACCCACGTCCACTGCACGGCGAGCCTGGAAGAGCGCATGCCGCCCTGGCTCAAGGGGCAGGGTCGCGGTTGGGTGACGGCGGAGTACGGCATGCTGCCGCGCGCCACCACCGACCGCACCCGACGCGAAGCCACCACCGGCCATCCCTCGGGCCGCACGCAAGAGATCCAGCGCTTGATCGGGCGCGCGCTGCGCGCGGTGGTCGACCTGCCCAAGCTCGGCGAGCGGCAGATCTCCATCGACTGCGACGTCATCCAGGCCGACGGCGGCACCCGCACCGCGGCCATTACCGGCGCCTGGGTGGCGCTGCACGATTGTCTGAAGTGGATGCAGACGCGTGATATGATCCGCGAGGGCGTGCTGCGCGACCATGTGGCGGCCGTCTCCTGCGGCCTCTACAAGGGCGCCGCGGTGCTGGACCTCGACTACCCGGAAGATTCAGGCGCGGACGCCGATGCCAACTTCGTCATGACCGGCTCCGGCGGCATCGTCGAGGTGCAAGGCACCGCCGAGACCCTGCCGTTTACGCAAGACAGCTTCGACCAGTTGATGGCGCTGGCACGCAAGGGCATTGCGGAACTGATCGAGCTACAGAAGCTGACCGTCGCCTAGAGCCACGCGGGGAGCAATGCTGCCATCCGGCATTCTCGAGACCGTGCTTTATGCCAAGGACCTCGACGGCACCGAGCGGTTCTACGACGAGGCGCTGGGTCTTGTTCCATTTGCCAAGGCGCACGGTCGCCACTTGTTTTACCGCTGCGGCAACCAGGTGCTGCTGATCTTCAATCCGGATGCCACCAAGATACCGCCCGGCCCCGGCGCCTTGCCGGTCCCGCCCCATGGCATGCAGGGGGAGGGGCACCTGTGTTTTCGGGCATCCGCCGGCGAGATCGATGCCTGGCGTGCCGCGCTGGAGGCAAAGGGCGTTGCCATCGAGGCCGACTTCGAGTGGCCCGGCGGCGGTCGCTCGATCTACTTTCGCGATCCGGCCGGCAATTGCCTTGAGTTCGCCGAGCCGCGCATCTGGAACCTGGCATGACCCGCCGCCTGCCGCCCGATACCCGCCTCGTTGTCGCCAGTCACAATCCGGGCAAGGTCGCCGAGATCGTCGAGCTGGTCGCCCCGTTCGGGCTCAGAATTACGACGGCCGGCGAACTCGGGCTGCCGGAGCCGGCGGAGACCGGCTCGAGCTTCGTGGCCAACGCCGAGCTCAAGGCGGTGGCGGCCGCCAGGGCGTCGGGCCTGCCGGCGCTCGCCGACGATTCCGGGCTCGAGGTGGTGGCCTTGGGCGGTGCGCCGGGCATTTATTCGGCGCGCTGGGCCGGGCGGGATAAGGACTTTGGCGTTGCCATGCGGCGCGTACATGATGAGCTTGCCCGCTGCGGCGCATGGCGGCCGCCGGGGCCGTTCGCCAACTTCACGGCCGCGCTGTGCCTGGCTTGGCCCGACGGGGAGGAAGCGGCCTTCGAAGGCAGGGTCCACGGCCACCTGGTCTGGCCTCCCCGCGGCGGCAAGGGTTTCGGCTATGATCCGATGTTTGTCCCCGAGGGCGAAACCGTGACCTTCGGCGAAATGGAGCCCGAGGCAAAGCATGCGATCTCTCACCGCGCCCGCGCCTTCGAGCGCTTCGTTCGCGCCTGTCTCAGCGATGCCTAGCGGCGCCTTCGGCGTCTATCTGCATTGGCCGTTTTGCGCCTCGAAGTGTCCCTATTGCGACTTCAACAGCCACGTCCGAGCGGGCGGCATCGATGAGGCGCGCTTTGTGGCCGCCTACCGCCGCGAACTGCGGCACTGGGCCAAGCTCGCCCCGGGCCGCACGGTCGGCAGCATCTTTTTCGGCGGTGGTACACCCTCGCTGATGTCGCCGGCCGCCGTCGGCACGCTGCTTGAGGAGATCGGCGCACTCTGGCCGATCGACGCCGGCGTCGAGGTGACGCTGGAGGCCAATCCATCGAGCGTGGAGGCGGGCCGGTTCGGCGGCTATCGCAGCGCGGGGGTCAACCGTGTCTCGCTCGGAGTGCAGTCCTTATCCGATGCGGCGTTGCGCGCGCTCGGCCGCCTGCATACGGCGACCGAGGCGGTGGCCGCCATCGAGGTGACGAGGCGCACCTTTGCGCGCTTTTCCTTCGACCTGATTTACGCGCGGCCGCAACAAACGCTTGCCGCCTGGCGGGCCGAACTCGGCCAGGCGCTGGGCCTCGCCGGCCAGCATCTTTCGCTCTACCAGCTCACCATCGAAGCGGGAACACCCTTCGCCGCCCTCAACGCGCTGGGTAAACTCGTGATTCCAGAGGAGGCGCGGGCGGCGGAATTCTACGAGCTGACGCAGACCGCCACCGCGGCAGCAGGGCTGCCCGCCTACGAAATTTCCAACCACGCCCTGCCCGGCGAGGAATGCCGGCACAATTTGCTCTACTGGCGCTACGGTGAATACGCTGGCATTGGCGCCGGCGCCCACGGCCGGGTGCTCGGAAGCAACGGCCGCTGGGCCACCAGCACCGAGCGCCAGCCGGAGCGCTGGCTGGCCGCCGTCGAGGCCCATGGGCACGCCATCGTCGAGGCCAGCGTGCTGACGCCAGGCGAGCAGGCCGACGAGGCGCTGCTGATGGGGCTGCGGCTCAGCGAAGGCATCGATCTCGACGGCCTGCGCAAGATCGCCGGCGCCTGTCCGGGCGAGCGGGCGGTCGAACGCTTGATCGCGCGAGGCCTGCTCGAGCGCCAGGCGCACCATATCCGGGCCACGGCCGCCGGGCGGCCCGTTCTCAACGCCCTTGTCGTCGAGCTGGCGCGCTCGCTGCAACCCGCCTCAGTTGTTGAGGAAGTTGAAGACGCCCGAAACTAAGCCGGGCGCAGCGGGAGCCGCCGTGCCCGCCGCCGCTCCCAGCGCCGGCGGCGGGTCGATGATGCCCGCACCGATTTTTTGCACCTCAAGGATGGCCAGCCCCCGCTCGGCGGTCCCATCAGCGAGCAGGCGATAGGGCCCATCCACGCCGCTAAAGCCGCTCGGGCGCGTGAGCGCGCCGGCGGCGTAGCGCTCGGCCTCATTACCCGAGCCGGACAGCGTGATGGCCAGGCTCACCGCGTCATAGGCTAGGCTGGCGATGCGCGGCGGCGCCTGGCCGTAACTCTTGGCGAACTTCTGCGCGAACTCCTCCCAGCCGCGCGGATCGGGACCCGGGTACCAGGCCCCGACCAGACCGGCGTTGTGACCGGCATTGGCGTAATCCATACCCCCGGTGCCCAGCACTTTGACGGCGGCGCCATCGATCTCGGCTTGCGCCATCAGGCGCGCCAGTCTTTCCAAGTTCTCCTGCTCACCGGGCAGAAACAATGCGTCGACCTGACCGCCCTCGCTCTCCTGCGCGGTCCGCAGCACCAAGCCGAGTTTGCGCATGGGCTCGAGCATGCCGTTGGCAGACGCCGGGTAGGTCTCAAGCGCCACGATGGTGCCACCCGAGCGCTCGACGGCATCGCGAAAGCCCGCCGCGGCGACCTTGCCGAAGGCATCGTCGGGGATGAGGGCGGCAAACCGGCGCTTGCCTTGCCGCGTCGCATAGCTGACCACGCGCGCGATTTCGGGCGCGGGCTGGAAACTCAACAGATAGACGCCGCGGCCGGCGACCTGACGATCGTTGGAAAAGGCGACCACCGGCACGTTGGCCTGGCGGGCGATCGGCGCCACCGCGGCAACGGATTTGGCAAACAGCGGACCAAGGATCAGGCTGGCACCATCCTTGATGGCGTCCCTCGCCGCTGCAGCGGCCCCTTCGGGCGTGCCCTTGTCGTCCTTGATCAGCAACTGCAGATTTGGGCTGTCGCGGTCGAACAGCGCCAATTCGCCGGCCTGTTTCAGTGCCTTGCCGATGAGGCCCGGTTGCCCTTGCGCCGTCACGGAGGCGATGAGGGCCACTTTGACCGGCGCGCTCTTGGCGGCGGCGTCGGACCCCGAGGTTGGCGTCGCCGAGGTCGCCAACGAACCCGGCGCATTAGTGGCGCAGCCGGCCAGAACGACGGCGCACAGCACCAGCTCGAGATAGGCAAGCTTGGTCCGGCGCAGCCAGGCTCCTGCCGATGCCAGCGGTCCCCTCATCCCATGCCGTCGATGTTGCCGTCTTGGCGCCCGTCGGGGGGTCGATCTCGAATCCCCCTTGGCGAGGAAGGCAGAGTGAGCGCCGCGGCGCAACAAAAAAACGCCAAATGGGGTGGCGCTTTGGCGGCCGGCAGCGGCATAACTGCAAACATGCGCGAGCAATGAGAGGACCGTGACGCGACCGGCCGATCCTTTGAGCTCCGGCGGCGGCCCGATGGCCGAGCGCGTCCTTGCACACCTCGCAGGGCGGCTGGCGCAAGCTTTGCCGGCAGGCCTCTACATCGTCGCCACGCCGATCGGCAATCTCGGCGACATCAGCCTGCGGGCGCTCGCGACGCTAGCGCGCGCCGACCTCATCTACTGCGAGGACACGCGCCATAGCCGCACGCTGTTGGCGCACTTTGGCATCAACCGCCCGCTGCGTGCCTATCACGAGCACAACGCGGAGCGGGAGCGTCCGCGCATCATGGCCGAGCTGACGGAGGCTCGATCGGTGGCCTTGATCAGCGACGCCGGGACGCCGCTGATCTCCGATCCGGGCTACAAGCTGGTGCGCGCCGCGCTCGCCGCCGGCGTCCACGTCACGAGCCTGCCCGGCGCATCTGCCCTGCTGGCCGCCCTCACCTCCTGCGGGCTTGCCACCGATGCCTTCTTGTTCATCGGCTTTTTGCCGGCCAAGCAGGCTGCCCGGCGTACGCGGTTGGCCGAGCTCGCCGCGACGCCGGCGACGCTGGTCGCCTTCGAGGCACCGGCGCGCCTCCCCGCCAGTCTCGCCGACATTGCCGCGGTGCTTCCCGATCGCCCCGTCGCGGTGGCGCGCGAGCTCACCAAGTTGCACGAGGAGGTTCGCTGCGGCGCTGCCGCGGAGCTGGCGCAGTGGGCGGCACAATCGGCGCCGCGCGGGGAAATGGTGATCGTCATCGGTCCACCCGCCGCGACCGACACCGTGACCGACGAGGCGATCACAGCGCATTTGACCGGCTTGCTCGCGAGCATGAGCGTGCGCGATGCTGCCAAAGCCGCGGCGGTGGCCTTGGGTGTGTCGAAGGCACGGGCCTACGAGCTGGCGCTGGCCCTGCGAGGAAGCAGCGCGCGCTGAAGGCCGTGCCCGGGCCGCCAGGGATGGCGCGCGCGCCGCCATCGGGCCAACCTACAGCCGCCGATATGCGTTGGCGACCCGCCTAAAGGCTTGCTGCCCGCCACCGTCGATGCCGGACGCAATTGGCGGTTGAACTTGGCAGCGGAAAGGGCTTGCATGCGTCCTCGACCGTGCCCGAGCCGCCCTGGAGTGTGGAGCGCATGCCGCTCAGCGTAGCCTGCCAGATGGACCCGATCGACCGCATCGACATCCGCGGCGATTCGACCTTTGCCTTGCTGCTGGAGGCCCAGCGACGCGGCCATCAGCTGTTCTACTACACGCCGCCGCACCTCAGCTTGCTGGACGGCCGGCTGATCGCGCAGGGCTCGACGCTTGCCGTCGAGGACCAGGTTGGCAACCACTACCGCGTCGGCGACCCTCGGTCGGAAGACCTGAGCCGGATGGACGTGGTGCTGCTGCGTCAGGACCCGCCCTTCGACATGTCCTACATTACCACCACGCACCTGCTCGAGCGCATCCACCCCAAGACCCTGGTGGTCAATGACCCCGCGCATGTGCGCAATGCGCCGGAGAAGGTGTTTGTGCTCGACTTCCTCGATCTCATGCCGCCGACGCTTGTGACCCGACACCTCGAGCAGGTGCGGGCCTTTCGCGCCGTGCACAAGGACATCATCTTGAAGCCGCTTTACGGCAACGGCGGTGCCTCCGTGTTCCGGATCGGCGAGGGTGACACCAACCTCAATTCGCTGGTGGAGCTGTTCCAAACCGTGTTCCGCGAACCCTTCATGGTACAGCAGTATCGGCCCGAGGTGCGCGCCGGTGATAAGCGTATCATCCTGGTCGACGGCGAGGTGGCGGGCGCCATCAATCGCGTTCCCGCCGCCGACGAGACGCGCTCCAACATGCACGTCGGCGGGGTTGCCACGGCGACCGACCTGACGGCGCGCGATCTGGAGATCTGCAAACGGCTTGGCCCCCAGCTCAAGCGGCGCGGCCTGCTCTTTACCGGCATCGACGTGATCGGCCCCTACCTGACGGAAATCAACGTCACCTCGCCGACGGGGATCCGGCAGGTGCAGGCCTTCGGCGGACCGGACATCGCCGCGCTCATTTGGGATGCCATCGAAGCCCGCGTGAGGCGCTAGCAGCGCGCTTGGCTAGGGCCAAGCCGAGCCGCGCCCGGCCCCTCACATGGTGGCGCCGATCTGCCAAGGCACGAATTCGTTGTCGCCGTAGCCCAACAGTTCGCTCTTGCTCTTTTCCCCCGAGGCCACGCGCAAAATGGCGTCGAAAATCTCCTGCCCCTTGGCCTCGATCGAGACGCCGTCGAGAATGTCGCCGCAGTTGATGTCCATGTCGTCGAGCATGCGGCGATAGATGTCGTGGTTGGTGGCGAGTTTGATCGACGGCGTCGGCTTGCAGCCATAGGCCGAGCCGCGACCCGTGGTAAAGCAGAGCAGGTTGCAGCCCCCGGCCACCTGGCCCGTCGCCGCTACGGGATCATAGCCGGGCGTGTCCATGTAGACGAAACCCTTGGCCGTCACGGGCTCGGCGTAGCGGTAGACTTCGTTGAGCGTGCTGGTGCCTCCCTTGGCCGCCGCTCCCAACGACTTCTCCAGGATGGTGGTAAGGCCGCCGGCCTTGTTGCCGGGGCTCGGATTGTTGTCCATTGAGCCGTCGTTCCTGGCGCAATAGTCCTGCCACCAGCGAATGATTTCGACCAACTTTTCGCCCACCTGGCGATTGCGCGCGCGCCGCGTCAAAAGGTGCTCGGCGCCATAGATTTCCGGGGTTTCCGAGAGCACCGCGGTGCCGCCGTGGCGCACCAGCAAGTCGGCGGCAGCCCCCAGCGCGGGATTGGCAGTGATGCCCGAATAGCCATCCGAGCCACCGCACTGCAGGGCTAGCGTGATCTCGCTTGCCGGCACGGTCTGGCGTCGGGCGGTATTGGCGCGCGGCAGCATCTCCTTGAGGCGGGCGACGCCGGCCTCGATGGACTTTTTTGTGCCCCCCGTATCCTGGATGGTCATGGTGCGGAAGTTATCGCCCTCCAGCAGACCGTAGCGCTCCTTGAGGCGGGCGATCTGGAACACCTCGCAGCCGAGTCCGACGAGCAACGCCGCGGCTAGGTTGGGATGGCCGGCATACCCCCATTGCGTGCGCTCCAGGACCTCGTAGCCCTCGCCCTTGGCGGCAAGGCCGCAACCCGTGCCGTGCACGAAGGACACCACGCCATCGACGTTCGGGTACTGCTGCAAGATGCCTGAGCGGCTCACCGCTTCGGCTATGAAGCGGGCGACCGAGGCCGAGCAGTTGACGCTGGTCAAAACGCCGATGTAGTTGCGCGTGCCGGTCTTGCCGTTGCTGCGCCGAAAGCCCTGAAAGGTCGCCCGCCGTTCGGGCGCTAGGATCGGCTCCTCGCGCGCATCTTGGGCGTAGGCATAGTCGCGCTCGAACTCCGCAAACGAGCAATTCTGGGTGTGCACATGGCTGCCCGGAGCGATGTCTTCACTGGCAAAGCCGATAATCTGTCCGAATTTCAAGATCGGCTGCCCCTTGGCGATGGGCTGCGCCGCCATCTTGTGTCCGCGCTGGATGCGCGCCGTGGCCGTTACGCCTTCGACCGCGCAGCCCGGACTGACGGGATCGACGGCGACGATGATGTTGTCGCGCGCATTCAGCCGCAGCGTGCGCGGCGCCGACGTTTCCGGCTTGTCCTGCATGGTTGCCTCCCGGGGTTGCCCGCATCATGCACCATTTTCGCCCCGGGCGCGATCTGATGCGCTAAACTGCGCACCGGCCGACCGCGCGCCGGGCCCAGTCTCGGCCCGGTGGCATTCGCTTCAAGCTCGTTTAGCAGCCAAGGACCAGCCGCCGTGAACCTGTCATCCATGCTCAAGGCGCGTGCCGCCGCGGCCAAGCCAATTCGCGTCGGTCAGATCGGCGCGGGGAAATTCGGCACCATGTTTCTGTCGCAAGTTCGCCTGACCGCGGGCATGCACCTGGTCGGCCTTGCCGCCGTGGGCGCCTCGGCACGCGGTCGGCCGGTGCGCAGCTTAGCGCATCAGATCGCGCCAGGGGCGAAAATGGTGCA
>DATMZT010000027.1:0-22143 GCA_035573335.1 Hyphomicrobiaceae bacterium
CCAAACCAGGTCAGCAAAGCGTCGTTGTTGCCCAGATGGTCTGAGAAGTCATACTTGGCGAGAATCGGACCGAACACCGGTAGCACGATCAGGCAGATCTCGATCCACTCGAAGGGGAAGCCCAACAGGAAAATCAGAACCATGACGAAGGTCAGCATTTCCCATTTGGTGTCGATGCCGAAATAGGTAAGCGTAGAAAGCATGGCGTCGTCGCCGCCCAGTACCCGAAACACGTAGGAGAATCCCGTCGCCCCCAGGAAAATCATGAACACCAGACCGTTGGCGCGACAAGAATTGTAGATCGCGCCATTCAACATTTTGATGGTCAGGCGCTTGTTCAGCGCGGCAATGAACATCGAACCCAGCACGCCGACGGCACCACTTTCGGTCGGCGTGGCCCAGCCGGCAAAGATCGATCCGAGAACGACGACCAACAACGCGGTCATCGGAAACAGGCCACGCCAGAGCGCCGTCCAAAACTCGCCTACGGTCTGCGGCCCGTAATCGGGTGGCAGCTTAGGTGCCGCGCCAGGTTTAAAGACCGCCACCACAATAATGTAGACCAAGTATAGGCCAGATAGCAGGAAGCCTGGCATGATGGCGGAGAGGAATAGGTTGCCTGCGGAAGTGGAGAGCATCTCCGCCATCACCACCAGCATGATGGCCGGCGGGATGAGGATACCGAGGGTCCCCGCCGAGGCGATGGTGCCAATTGCAAGACGCCTATCGTAGCCGGCCTCCAGCATCTGCGGCAGGGCGATCACCGACAACGTAATCACAGCGGCGCCGACAACACCGATCGGTGCCGCGAGGATCGTGCCCATCACCATGACCGCGACCGCCAGCGCACCCGGGCACCACTTCAAGAGCACCTCGGTCGCGCTCAGCATGTCCTTGGCTGAGCCGGAGCGCTCCAGGATCGCGCCCATGAAAATGAACATCGGGATCGACGCCAGGACCGGATCGGCGGCGACACCGGCCCACATGCGCAAGACCACATCGGACAAGCCAATCAGCTTGAACACACCGAGCCATGCACCCGCGAGTGCAAAGAGCAGGGCCAATCCGCCCATGATGAAAGCCACGGGGTAGCCGAGAAAAATAAAAAAGAACATCGCCACGAACATGATTATCGCGAGATGATCGGCCAGCCAGTCGAGCACGATAGCTTTCCCCCGTTGGGACTAAACGTCCGCCACCACATGACCGATTTGCAGATTGACTTCGGCTTCTGATTTGTTGCCGAACAGGAAGACGATCACCCGCAGCAGGACACTCAGGATGCCGAGCACCACCAACCAAAGGCCCAGGGCATAAATGCCCTTGATGATCCACCGGTGCGTCAAGCCAACCGTGCTGTCGGACTGCTCGCCCAGTCCGTAAGACCGCATGACAAAATCGATGCTGTAGTAGGAAACCAGCGCCACGTAAGGCAGTGCCAGCACCAAGCAGCCTCCAAGCTCCATCCAAGCCCTGCGGCGATAGCTCATGTTCTCCGTGAAGCTGTCAACGCGCGGGTGCGCGTTGATGGTGTAGCAGTATCCCATCCAAAGCGAGAAGATGGCGGCGTGGAAATGCCATTCGAGCTCCTGCAGCTTCGTGAACGGCAGCTGCAGGCCGGCCTTGCGCGCCAACACGTCGAATGTGGTAACGCATGCCATCACCACCAACAGCCATCCCGACGTCAGGGCGATCCATTCGAGCAGCCGGCGCAACGATTCCGACACCTTCAACAGCGCGTCCATCAGGCTTGGCTCTCCGTCCTCCTCGTCAGGTCGGCGTCTTGATCGTCGCCGACGCCGAGGATTCCGCTTGTTCGGCTAGGTATCACAGGCGGCAGTCGTAGGCCCCGGGGGCCGGCGCAGCGCTTGCTGCGCGGGCCTTCGGCTGTGCCGACTCAGTTGCCAACGTAGGTCGGCTTCATCGACTGTGAGTCGCCCCAGATGGCGTATTGCTTGCGGAAATCCAGATAGTGGTCAGCCACCTTCTTGAAGAGCGGATCCTTTGCCGACTCTTCCTTGATGACCTCGAGCCACGCCTTCTCGAAGGCAGCCAGCGTCTTGTCGTCCCAACGCTTGACCTGCACGTGATGCTTGTCGCGCATCTCGGCCATGGCATTGAACTGCATCGCCTCGGTCTCGGCGTAGGTGACGGACACCTGCGCGTTGCCCGCTACCTCGATCATCGCCTTGTAGTGGTCAGGCAGGGCGTCCCATGACTTCTTGTTCATGAGGAATTCGCTGCACGACACCTGCTGGTGCCAGCCGGGAAAGTAATTGTACTTGGCGACCTGATGAAAACCGAGCTTGATATCCATCATAGGCATCGAAAACTCGGTGGCGTCGATCACGCCGCGTTCCAGCGCCTGATAGATGTCGGCGGCCGCCAGCAGCTGCGTGGAGACCCCAAGCTTCTGCATCACCTGAGCCCCGAGCCCGAAGAAGCGCATCTTGAGGCCCTTCAAGTCCTCGACCGACTTGATCTCCTGACGGAACCAACCCGAAGTCTCCGGGCCGATGCAGAAGCAGTCGACGGCGTATAGATCGTGCTTGGCGTAGATCTCCTCGCGCAGCTTGTTGCCGCCGCCGAACCATTTCCAGGCCAGGAACTCCCCGAAGTTCGGCCCGAACGGCACGGTCGTGAAGAAAGCAAGCGAGGGATATTTGCCGGTGTGATAGCCGGGTGTGGTCCAGCACGACTCGATTGAGCCTTTGGAGACCGCCTCGAAACACTCAAGTGGCGGTATCAGTGCGCCGGGCTCATAGAACTTGATCTCGAACTTTCCGCCCGACATGCGCTCGATGTCCTTGATGAAACGGATGCCGGACGGGCCAAGGTGCGGGAGCGAACTGGCGAAAGCGCTTTGCATTTTCCAGCGCACTTTCTCTTGCGCACCGGCATCGGTGGCGACGGCCGCACAGGCCAACACGGATAGACCCGTGAGCCCGATCTTGAGCAGGAATTTCGACATGAGAGTCCTCCCTTTGACAAAAGCATCGATCCGCAGCGAGACGCGCACGCCTGCGCGGTTGCGAAGGCGAGTTTGTCCAACGGAAAATGCGTCCTGGAGCGGCTCGTTTTTGCTTGATCGCCTAGCCAGGCGACTGACGGACGTTGTCACGCTCCAAGTGGATAACGTGGCATGAAGTCGCGGAGCTGTCAAAAGACCGAGGACGACAGTTAGCCTGAACCAGTGCGTGTGGCGCCGCGGTTTGGCGGCAGTGCCCGCCCGATCCTGCCCGGGCCGACCCATTGCCCCGAGGCGACCCATTGCAAAGGGAGACGACCATCAATGACCGCACGCACCCGGCTGACGAAGCCCGTAGCCTCAGACACCATTGCGCGCCTAAAAGCGGCGGCTGGGCCCGCGGGCTATATCGAAGACCCGAGCGAGATCGAACCCTACTGCAGAAGCTGGCGCGACAACTGGATCGGCAAGGTCCCGCTGGTGCTGCGACCACGGACGACCGAGCAAGTTGCCGAAATCGTCCGCGTCTGCGCGGCCGCGAGCGTGGCGATCGTCCCTCAGGGTGGTAACACCGGCCTCACCGGCGCGGGCCAGCCGCACGCCGACATGAGCGAGGTCATCGTATCAATGTCGCGCCTGGATCGTATCCGCGCCATCGATGCCTTGAACGACACGATCACGCTCGACGCCGGCGTGGTCCTGAAGCAGGTGCAGTTGGCGGCGGAGCAAGCCGACCGATTTTTTCCCTTGAGCCTCGGCGCCGAAGGTTCCTGCCAAATCGGCGGCAACATCTCGACCAACGCGGGCGGCATTCAGGTCCTGCGCTACGGCAACACGCGCGCGCTGGTGATGGGGTTGGAAGTGGTGCTGCCGGATGGTCGCATCTGGGATGGTTTGCGCGGGTTGCGCAAGGACAACACCGGCTATGATATGAAGCAGGTCTTCATCGGCGCGGAGGGCACGCTGGGTATCATTACGGGCGCCGTGCTGCGCCTGTTTCCAAAGCCTACGGCGACGGAGACGGCCTGGGTCGCCGTCGACAGTCCGGACGTTGGCGTGGCTTTGCTCGGGCACATGCTCACCCGCATGGGCGATACGATCTCGGCCTTCGAGCTCATCGGCCGTCCTATCATCGACTTTCTGCTGCAAGGCGTACCGGGCCACGATGATCCGATGCGCGAGGTGCACCCCTGGTACGTGCTGCTGAATGTGACGAGCCAGGGAGCGCCGGGCTCATTGCTCGGGCCTCTGAGCGAGACCCTGGCGGAAGCTGGCGACCGCCGCCTGCTTCGCGACGCCCTGATCGCTGCCTCCGGAACCCAAGCGGCCAGACTTTGGAAAATTCGCGAAAGCCTGGTCGAGGCACAGGTTGCCGCCGGAGGCACAATCGCGCACGATGTTTCGGTGCCCTTGTCGCGCATCGCGGAGTTTATTCGCCGTGCCGATGCGGCGCTGGCCAAGGCCTATCCGGGCATCCGTCCCTGCGCCTTCGGTCATGTGGGTGACGGCAACATGCACTACAATTTGGTGCGTCCGCAGCACTGGGACGGCGCGCGTTATCAGCAGGAGCGCGGCAACATCAACCGCATTGTGCACGACATCATTGCCGAACTGGGGGGGTCGATCAGCGCCGAGCATGGTATCGGCCGTACACGGCTGGCCGAACTTGCCCACTACAAGGGGGCGACCGAACTTGCCATGATGCGAGCCATCAAGCAAGCACTTGACCCGCAAGGCATTATGAACCCCGGCAAGGTGCTGAGCGTTTGAAGTCGGCGGCGCGTTCTTCAGCACGCGCGCGGCTGGCAAATCGACTTCCGCGGCCCAAGGCAAATTCGGCTTGCGAGGCCTAAGTTTCGCGGCGGCCTCGCGAAAGCTGGCTCTCGCACTGAGCACCCGCCCCGCCAGGCTCTTGCTTGGCCAACAGGGCGGCCGCTAGGCTGCACAAGCCCACGGGCGAGCGCCGCGGCAAGCTAGCGGATTGAAAGTGCGCCGCGGCTGAGGCCGCATAGCGAGGAAGACGAAAGTGAGCCCGACGGCCGAGCCGCCGCTGCCCCAACCTTTGCCGGCACAGTTTGCCGAGGCCGAGGCTGCCCGCTCGGCAGCCTCGGCTTTCGATTTGCGACGATTGCCGGCGGACTACTTCGCCAATCCCTATCCTTATTATCATGCGTTGCGCGCGCACGCGCCGGTGCATCGCCTGCCCGACGGCAGCTATTTCCTGTCCCGCTATGTCGACTGCGCAACCGTCTACAAGGACGTGGTCTTGTTCTCGTCCGACAAAAAGCGCGAGTTTCGACCCAAATACGGCGACAGCCTACTCTATCAGCATCATACCACCAGCCTCGTCTTCAATGATCCGCCACTGCACACGCGCGTACGCCGAATCATCGCCGCCGCCTTCACACCGCGCGCCATCGCCGACCTCGAACAGCCCGTGATCGACTTGGTCGACACCTTGCTCGATCGTCTGGGCCAACACGGCGGCGGCGATCTCATCACCGACTTCGCCGCGGCGGTGCCAGTCGAAGTGATCGGCAATCTGCTGGGCGTGCCCAGGCAGGAGCGCGACCCGCTGCGGGACTGGTCACTTGCCATCCTGGGTGCCCTCGAACCTACGCTGACCCCCGAACAGCAGCTGCGCGGCGAGTGCGCCGTGCGCGATTTCCTTGACTACCTCAAAGGCTTGGTCGCCGACCGCCGTGCCAAGCTCGGCGATCCGGAACACGACGTGCTGACGCGGCTGATCCAGGGCGAGCGAAGCGCCGAGAAACTGTCGGAACTTGAGCTGTTGCACAACATCATCTTTATCCTGAACGCAGGCCACGAGACGACCACGAATCTGATCGGCAACGGGCTCCACGCGTTGCTCGAATGGCCGGAGGCCAAAGCCCGGCTGATCACCAACCCGGCGCTGATCCGCTCGGCGGTGGAGGAGATTTTGCGCTTCGAAAGCTCCAATCAGCTCGGCAACCGCGTGACCAGCGCGCCCGTCGAGATCGGCGGGGTCGCGTTGCCTGCCGGCGTCTTCCTCACCATCGGTATCGGCGCCGCCAATCGCGACCCCGCCGAGTTCGCAAACCCGGATCTATTCGACATCGCACGGGAGCCGAACCGGCACCTGGCGTTTGGCTCGGGTGCCCATGTTTGCGCCGGCCTCAACATTGCACGCCTCGAGGGTCGCGTCGCCATCGGCCGCTTGTTGGCGCGATTCCCGAGCTATCGCCTGGCCGGCGCGCCGGTCCGCGGCGGCCGCGCGCGCTTTCGGGGCTTTCTCTCGTTGCCTGTCTGCATCAGTTGAGGCGTCGCCGGGGATGGACGGGGCACCGGTCGGCCGGCAGGCATGGCAAGCCCAGCTGTCCCTGGATTTACGTATTTGACCGAAGCCGGCGACCGAGGGCATTAGGTCGGTCGGAATGGCTGAGCTTGGGGCAACGGGCGACGAGGTTGGGCCGCCCAGCACCGTGGGGAACAGATCGATGCACGAGTACGACTACATTGTCGTCGGCGCCGGCTCGGCCGGCGGTACTTTGGCGGCACGCTTGAGCGAAAATCCGCGCAATCGTGTGCTGCTCGTCGAAGCCGGACGCGCCAGCCACCCCTATTCGCGCTTTCCCGTCAGTTTCGGTCTCTTGATCAACGACGCCAGTGCCAACTGGCTGTATGCCTCCGAACCCGAGGAGAACACGGCTAACCGCACAATTCCAGTTCCGCGCGGCAAGTTGCTCGGGGGTTCGAGCGCGATCAACGGGCTGGTGTGGGTACGTGGCCAGCCGCTCGATTACGACACCTGGGCGCAGATGGGCGCGCGCGGCTGGAGCTGGCAGGAGGTGGCGCCGCTGTTTCGGCGCATTGAGAACTACGAGAAAGGTGGCGCCAACGGGCGTGGAGTGGGCGGTCCCTTGAGCGTGTCGGAGGTACCCGACCAGAACCCGCTCTACGACGCATTGTTCAAGGCGGCAGTCGCCGCCGGCTACAAGCTCAATTCCGATTACAACGGCGAGGACCAGGAGGGTGTGGTCAAGACACAGGCCAGTATCTGGCGCGGGCAGCGCATGAGTGTCGCCCACTGCTACCTCAAGCCGGCGATGAAGCGACCCAACCTGCACATCGTGACCGATGCCCCATCGCGACGAGTGCGTCTTGACGGGAAGCGATGCACCGGCATCACCTACCTGCGGCATGGCAAGACGGTGGAGGCGCGGGCCCGGCGCGAGGTGATCCTGTGCGCCGGCGCCGTGGCCACACCGCAGCTGTTGGAACTATCTGGGATCGGCAAGCCCGAGATCCTGAAAAAATACGGCATCGACGTAAAGCACGCCCTGCCGGCGGTGGGCGAAAACTTCCGTGATCACCTCAATGCCCGCATCGTCTGGCGGGTGAAGGACCCCCGGGTGTCCTATAATCACAAAGCGCGCGGGCTGCGCGCGGCCAATGAAGTTTTGCGCTATCTCGTGACGCGCGGCGGCTTCTTCAGCTTGCCGTCGGCGCCCCTATTGGCCTTTCTTAGAACCCGTGCCGAACTGGCAACGCCCGACGTGCAAATGCACCTGGTGCCCTACGCCATCAAGGATCCGAAACAGCGCAGGCTGCAAGACTTCCCTTCCATGACGGTATCGGTCTATCAGCTACGACCGGAAAGCCTGGGCTCCATCCACATCAGCTCGGCCGATCCCGACGCGCAACCGGCTATTCGCTTTAATTTTCTGGCCGACCCTATTGATCAGCGCGCCATGGTCGATGGCTTCCGCATGATCCGGCGTATCGTCGGCGCCGAACCATTGGACGCGCTGCGCGGCGAGGAATATTCGCCAGGCCGGCAGGTAGAGACGGACGCGGAGATCTTGGCTTGGATCCGCAATAACTCGCAAACGGCCTATCACCCGATCGGCACCTGCCGGATGGGGCGCGAGCCCAATGCGGTGGTGGATGAACGCCTCAAGGTTTATGGGCTCGAAGGCCTGCGCATCGCCGACGCCTCGATCTTTCCCACCATGCCGTCGGGGAACACGAACGCACCGGCAATCATGGTGGGAGAGAAGGCGGCAGACCTGATCCGAAGCGTCGCGTGAGCAAGGCCGGCTGCTGCGCCGGAGGTCGGCGCGAGGGTGTGATCCCGTGCCACGCCGCCGCGGCTCGAGGCCCTGCCGACCAAGCCTGCTCGATCGTCCTCACTCCTTGACCTGATGCACTTCGATGACGTTGCCTTCGGGGTCGTGGAAGAAAATCTGCTCCCAGCCTCGCATCGCCCAGGCGCCGTAGTCCGAATAGGGAATGCCCTTTTCCTGCAGGCGCTTCTTGAAAGCCTCGATATCGTCGGTGCGGAAGGCTATGTGGCCGCGCTCGACCGGGTTAATCGCCTGGCCGGTGCGAAAATTGATCCCCAAGTCCTTCTCCGCCAAGTGAAACTGCGTCGTGCCGTCCGTGCGGAAGGCAACCCGGCCGGGATAGCCGTCCTTGTCGAGTATACGCCCCGCCTCCAGTGAAGGCTCCGGTTGAAGATCGAGCACGTCACGGTAAAAGGCATCGAGCGCCGGCACATTGGTCGAGCAGAAGTTGACATGGTGCAGCTTGATCTTCATGGGGTGCTTGGCTCCGGTCTTGTCGGTGGCGCCAGTGTAAGCGCGGCCGGCGTGCATCGAAAGCTGCAATTCGGCGCCTGGGTTCTGGCCCAGTTTTCCTGGCGACGGCTGCTTGCTATGACTGCCCAAAATGATTGGGGGCCCACGCGTGTCAGATCTAAAGAGCCTAATCCGCACCATTCCGAACTATCCCAAGCCGGGTGTGATGTTCCGCGACGTCACCACGCTGTTGGGCGACCCAAAGGGTTTCAAGGCGGCGATCGAACAGATGGCAGCCCCGTTTGGCGATGCCGGTGTCGAAGGCGTGGCCGGCATCGAGGCGCGCGGCTTTATTTTGGGCGGGGCGATTGCCGACCGCCTCGGCTGCGGTTTCGTGCCCTTCCGCAAAAAGGGCAAGCTGCCCTGGAAGACCATCGGCGAGGAATATACGCTTGAGTATGGCGTCGACATCATCGAAATGCACGAGGATGCCATCGATCCGGGCGAGCGCATCCTTATCGTGGATGATCTGATCGCCACGGGCGGTACCGCGGAGGCGGCAGCCAAGCTCGTCAAGCGCTCGGGCGGCGAAATCGTCGGGGCGACATTCGTCATCGACTTGCCAGAGCTCGGCGGCGCCAAGCGGCTTGCCGCGCTCGGCATCAGGTGCCATGCGCTGATGGCATTCGAAGGCCATTAGGCACGGGCGAGCCGGCGAGAGGTGGGGCCAGGCGACGCCGCGGCGCGCGCAAGGCCCCGCACCCCGCCGGCCCGTCCGAGGTCGGTGCCAAAGACCCTCGCTGCGGCGCCCCGACCGGTGCTCTCGCGCTTCCAGCCAGCGCTGTCGCACCCAGCCAACGCGCTCGCCTCCAAGTGAGATGTTGCGGATTGTTGAAAACGCGCCATATAGCAATGCGCCCGAGCAAGATGCTTGGCGAGCACATGCTTGAATCGCGAGGATGCCATGCTGGAGGCACCTCATCACGCCGCCGCCGGCTTGCCGGCGCGAGGCACAGACGCGGCGGTGGGCGTCGCCCCTCGCGGCGGCAAGGACGGGGCCCTTTTGGCATTTTTGGAGGTGTTCGCGCATGAACATCGGCGGCAAGGCCTATCGCACGATCTGGGTCGCGGCGGACGGCTGGTCGGTGGAAATCATCGACCAGACGAAGCTGCCGCACGCGTTGCAAGTCGTGGCGCTGAGGACGCTTGAAGATGCTGCGCGTGCCATCAAGACCATGCAGGTCCGCGGCGCCCCACTGATCGGTGCCACGGCGGCCTACGGCGTGTGCCTGGCCTTGCGGCACGACAGCTCTGAGGCCGCGTTTGCTCATGCCCTCGCGCTGCTCGCCGAACAGCGTCCGACCGCCGTCAACCTGCGCTGGGCGCTTGCGGAGATGCGCACGGCCGTGCGCAACTTGCCGCCCGAGCGCCGGGTGGCGGCGGCCTATCGGCGGGCGGCAGAAATCTGCGAGGAGGATGTTGAGACCAATCGGCAGATTGGGATCAACGGTGCCAAACTCCTCCATGCCATTGCGGCGCGCAAACCGGCAGGTGAGCGCGTCAACATTCTGACCCACTGCAACGCCGGCTGGCTCGCATGCGTGGATCGGGGTACGGCCCTGGCGCCGATTTACGAGAGCTGGAACGCAGGCGTGCCTTTGCATGTGTGGGTGGACGAGACGCGCCCGCGCAATCAAGGGGCCGCACTATCGGCCTACGAGCTCGGCGCACACGGCGTGCCGCATACGATCATCGTCGACAATGCGGGTGGGCATCTCATGCAGCGGGGGCTGGTTGACATTTGCTTTGTCGGCGCCGATCGCGTCACCAGCAACGGCGACGTCGCCAATAAGATCGGTACCTATCTCAAGGCCTTGGCGGCGAAGGACAATGACGTGCCGTTCTACGTGGCGGTGCCGCGCGCTACGATCGATTGGACACTCAGCGCCGGCACCGATATCCCAATCGAGGAGCGCAGCGCCGACGAAGTGCTCATCATGACCGGTCGCAATAGGGACGGACAGGTGCTGTCGGTTGAGATCGCCGCCGCCGGCAGCCCCGCGCGCAATGATGCCTTTGACGTGACGCCGGCGCGGCTCGTTACAGGGCTGATCACGGAGCGCGGTATTGGTCCCGCATCGATGGAAGGCCTCGTGAGGCTTTATCCTGAGGGCCGAGATAGCAAGGTCTGTTGACTGAGCGGCGAGCCGTCAAGGCGCACACCCCAGTGCGCCTGGCCATACGGGGCTTTCGATGCGATCGGCGGCGATGCCCGACGCAAGGCGATGCCGACGGGTCCAACTCCGCGAACAGGAGCTCGAGGGTCAGGCCGCCGCCAGGTGGGCTTGCGGCCGATGTCCACCTTTGATCTGGGTGCGATGCATGACGCGCCGCGCCGACTGATCAAACGGATCGCGTCGGTGCATGGTCGAGCGATTGTCCCACAACAGCAGATCGCCCACGCGCCATTTGTGCTCGTAGCGCAGTTCGGGCCGGTCGATATGGGCCCACAAGGCATCGAGCAGCGCTTCCGACGCCGCCGAGCTGAGGCCCTCGACGTAGGAATTGCGCCGCCGGCCCAGGTAGAGACTGGGGGCCCCTGTCACCGGATGCCGGCACACCGCCGGGTGCCAGGCACCGGGCGCCTGGTGCGGATCGTCGGTGGGCTCAACCCCTTGGCGCAGGAAACCGCCGCTGTTGTAGGTGCCATCGTGCTTAATACGACGGCCCCGCAGCTGTTCCTTCAAGGCCTCGGGCAGTGCCGTCCATGCGGCTTCCATGCCGCAGATCCAGGTATCGCCGCCTGCTGCTGGAATTTCCAAGGCATAAAGCATGGAGGCGTCGGGCGGCAGCTCCAGATAGCTCATGTCCGTATGCCACACCGCCTCGCCGGCCCCAAGCGCGCCGATCGGCTGGCCGCTGGCGTCGAGCACATTGGAGACGACGTACACGTCCGGGTAGCCGGGCGGACTGAGGCGCCCGTGCTCCTGGTTCGGCGGCGGATCGAGCTCGCCAAACCTGCGGCTGAACCTTATGAGATCGTCATCGTCGATCTGCTGCCCGCGCACCAGCAGAGCCGAGCGCTGGTGCCAGACTTGGGCAATGTCTGCGAATTCCGCGTCACTCAGGCGTCGCAGATCCACGCCCAAGATTTCGGCGCCAACGGCGGGGGTCAAAAACTTCACCGCAACGGCCATCTTCGCCTCTCCCGATCGGTGCCTTCGAGCCTGCTCACTTCAAAGCGTTTTGCAGCTAAGGGGCAACGATACCTGGGCAGGCGACGAACGCAACCCTGCGATCGCCGGGTAGCCCGTGATCCGGGCATTTCTGACCCTAGGGGCGCATCGGAAAAGCCCGCCGGCCCGGCGTTCGCAAGGGTTCGGCGAGATTGGCAAACTCGCACAGCAGCCTGCGCGTGTCGCGCGGGTCAATGATTTCCTCGACCCAAAACGCTTCCGCCGTTCGGAACGGCGAGCGCAATTGGTTGAGCCGAGCCTCGATCTCGGCCAGCTTCACCTGGGGGTCAGGCGCGGCATCGATTTCGGCGCGATAGGCAGCCTCGATCCCGCCTTCGAGCGGCAGCGATCCCCACCAGCCCGACAGCCAGGCATAGCGCAAGGCCAAGCGGCCGGCCGGCACGTGCGCCGCGCCGGCCACGCCAAAGGCATTGCGCACGATGATCGTGCACCAAGGCACGCTCGATTGATTGATGGCAGCCATCGCACGCACGCCGTGTCGGATCGTGGCACTGCGCTCCGCCTCCAAGCCGATCAGAAAGCCGGGGCAGTCTGCCAGATACACTACAGGCAGATGGAAGGTCTCGGCCATGTCAACGAAGCGCACAATCTTCTGGCAGGCCTCCGCAGTCCACGCACCACCGTAGTGATACGGATCGCTCGCCAGGACCGCCACCGGCAACCCATCCAAACGCGCCAGCGCGGTGATGATCGAGCGGCCGAACATGCGTCCGACTTCGAACAGGGAGCCCCGATCGACGACCGCCTCGATGATCGGACGCATACGATAGACCTTGCGCCGATCGTGCGGGATGACGCCGAAGAGCATCTCCTCGCACCGGTCGGTCGGATCGCTGCGTTCGCCTCGCGCGGCGACGTCATAGGCCGACGCCGGCAGATAGGACAGAAAGCGACGGGCGCATTGAAACGCCTCTTGCTCGGTCTCGACGGCGTGATCCACCGCGCCGGCGCGACACTGCACCTCCCAGCCACCGAGCGTCTGCTTATCGAGCTGCTGGCCCGCGCGCGCCACCACCGGCGGCCCAGCCACGAACATCGCCGAAGTGCCCTTCGTCATCACCGAATAGTGACTGGCGGCAAGCCGCGCGGCGCCAAGACCCGCCACCGAGCCCAAGCCCAGCGCCACCACGGGCACAGTGGATAAGGTCTCGGCCAGAAGTTGAAAACCGATGCTCGACTGGCCGAGCCCGCCCGGCAAGTTGGCCCGACCCGAAGTTTCGATGGTCTTGACAGAGCCGCCGCCACCGGAGCCCTCGATGATGCGGATAATCGGCAGCCGCAGCTCGCCCGCCATGCGCTCCGCCAGGATCGGCTTGGTCGGGATGGTCGCGTCGGCAGACCCTCCGCGCACCGTGAAGTCGTCGCCCACGACGACCACGGGGCGCCCTTCAATGCGGGCCCGGCCCATCACGCAGTTCGAGGGCGTAAGCCTGAGCAAGCTGCCGGCCGCATCGTAATCGGCTTTGCCAGCAATGGCGCCGACCTCGTGGAAGCTGCCGGCGTCGATCAATGCCTCGATGCGCTCGCGCACGGTGAGCCGCCCACCTTCATGTTGGCGGCGCACCTTGTCGGGCCCGCCCATCTGATGCGCCATGCGCTCGCGCGCCCTGAGCTCGTCGAGCTCCTCCTGCCAGTTCATCCTTGTTGCCCTCGGGACATGCTTCTCAATCATCGCAAGGCGCCGGCAGCCGTCAGCGCCGCGATCTCCTCGGCATCGACGCCTGCCTCGCGCAGCACCTCGACGGAGTGGGCGCCAAGCGCGGGACCGGGACGCGGTGGCGGTACCTTGACGCCAGTGATGGAAAATGGCGCGGCAATGGTCCGCGACATTTCGGGATTTGCCGTTTCGACCAGGATTCCTGCCGCCACAGCCTGCTCGTCATCGACGAAGTCCTGGGCGCGACTTACGGCGGCGAAGGCGATGGCATTGGCTTTGAGCCGCACGCGCCAGTCGGAGAAGGCACGGCTCGCAAAGACCTCGCGTAGAATGGCCGCCAACGCCGCGGCATTGCTCCGCCGCCGCGGCGTGTCGGCAAAGCGTGGATCTCCAATCAGATCTTCGCGCTCGATGGCCCGGCATAACCCGGCCCAATCGCGGTCCTCGCGCACGAGCGTCAGTTGAAACCAGCGGGCGTCCTCGGTTCGATAGACGTTGGCGAGAGCGCTGCGCGGGCTCTCTGGCGGCGGTCGCTTCGGCAACGGCGCACCCAGCAAGGCAGCCTGGACCGCATTGCCATTAGCCCAGATGCCGTTGGCGAGCAGCGAGCTTGCGACCTTGCTGCCGCGACCTGTGCGCTCTCGGTTCCAAAGGGCGATCATGATGCCGGCCGCGAGGGCGACAGCGGCGGGACGATCGCCCTGCGCGGGCATGCTGACACCCGGCGCGGCCCCATCGTAGCGCGAGCCATCGTAAAGGCCCGAGCGCGCGAAATAAGCGTTGGTGTCAAACCCCATCTGATCGGCATCGGGGCCCGTTTCGCCGTAGCCCGTGAAGGAGGCATAAATCAAGCGCGGATTGACGTTGGCCACGTCCTCATAGGTGAGGCGCAGACGCTTGCGGGAGGCCGCCGGATAGTTGGTAATCAACACATCCGCCGAAGCGATCAGGCGATCGAATGCGACGCGCGCTGCAACATTCTTGAGATCGATGGCAAGCGAGCGTTTAGCGCGGGAATCGAGGTGCCA
Organism: Hyphomicrobiaceae bacterium; assembly: GCA_035573335.1. Taxonomy (GTDB): domain Bacteria; phylum Pseudomonadota; class Alphaproteobacteria; order Rhizobiales; family Hyphomicrobiaceae; genus AWTP1-13. Next base: position 14,472 of record DATMZT010000027.1, read on the forward strand.
AGGGTAGTTGACGGAACATTTCGGATAGCCCGGCGAAATCGCCGAGATCAGCCGATTGGGATCGCCATCGATCACGGGTTCCACCTTGACGACGTCGGCGCCGTAATCGCCGAGCACCGTCGCCGCCACTGGGGCGGCTATGAAGGAGGCAACATCGAGAATGCGGATGCCACAGAGCGGCAGGTCGGTGCCGACTGCCGCCGTCGGCTCCTGATGCTCCGCCATAAGCCTCCCCCGGTTTCAATCGCTTTTTTGTTGCAAGCCTGAAGGCCTGCGCCCGTCGGGTCAAGACTTTAGGCGACGAGCTCGGGCACCAACCACAGGGGAGGCTCACCACGCTCGACTCGCTCAACATTGTCAAAGGCGTTGCGAAAGCGGGCGATGTGATTGTCCCAAGTGGGTCCGGCAAAGTGCGCGGTGAGCACAACGTTGTCGAGCTTGAGCAGCGGGTGGTTCGACGGGGGCGGCTCTTGCGCGAACACATCGAGACCTGCGCCGAACAGTCTGCCGGCGCTCAGCGCCGCATATAGCGCCGTTTCATCGACCACCGGGCCACGCGCCGTATTGATCAGGATCGCGAGCGGCTGCATCAGTGCCAATTCTTCCGTGCCGATCATGCCGCGCGTGGAGGCGTTGAGCGGCACGTGCAGGGAGACGACGTCTGAGGTCTTGAGCAGTTCACGCAGCAGGCGGAAACGCACACCCAGCGCATCCTCGGCATCCTCGCTCAGCCGCCTGATGTCGTAGTACTGCACCCGCATGCCGAAGGCCCGCGCCAGCTGCGCCGCCTTTTTGCCGATAGTGCCGAGCCCGACGATGCCAAGTGTCTTGCCGTAAAGCTCATACATTCGCGGCGCCGGTCCGTTACCGCGCCAACGTCCGGCGGCCACATTGCCGTGTTGCCAGATTACCTTACGCGACACCGCCAGCATTAGCATGAGGCTATGTTCGGCGACCGAGATGGCATTGGCCCCGCCGTTGTTGCACACCGGGACCTTGTGACGCCGCGCCGCTTCAAGATCGACGTTGTCGTAGCCGGCGCTGAGAAGTTGCACGAGCCTCAACCGTGGCGCGGCGCGATAGAAGGCATCGGGCATCGCCACATTGGGATAGCACACCACGTAGTCCATGCTGGCGAGGGCTGCCTCGAACTCGGGCGCCGTGTGCGAAAGCAACGCCAGCTCGAAACCGCGCGGCGCCAGATCGCGGGCGATTGCGCCCGCATCGGCCGATGGCGGCACCAGTACAATTTTCGGCATTCATACCTCTCCGATCCGATGGGATACCTAGGTGGCCGAGACCGAAGAGATTATGCACCAATCCCGACACCAGACGCCAACCCGGTGTTCGCACAGCCCAGCGGGCACGAGCCAGGCGTAAAAGAGCCCTACCCGGAGGGGCACCCGCGCGCGCGGGCACCGAGGCGGGCAGGCGCGGGCGGTCGCGACGGCTCGCCGGATCGGCCACGGTCAGGACTGCAAGTGGGCATCGTCGATAGTCGAAACGAAGGGCGCCGAGCAGTTCAGTTCGCCGATCGCGCACTGGGACAGCGCGCCCCGCTGCCGCGATGGGGGGCGGCAACGGGGCGGCGAGCGACGATCAGATCGAGCCAACGGCCCGTCTTCGCTCAACCGTACACGCAGAAGCGATAGCGCTTCCACCAGTACGGGCTTCCGGTTTCAAGCGCGCGCAACTTCAACCAGCGGCAGGAGCTGCCGTAGCCGTAATAGCCAGGGCCGCCACCGATCAGGATACGAACGCCATGGCGGTGATGATGATGGCCATGCGCCAGGGCGATGGAGGTGAGAGGCCCGGTCAGCAGGACGGCGGCGCCGAGGATCAGGGCGGATGCTTTGCAAACGCTGAGGTTGGACGAGGTCATGACTGCGAACTCCTTGGGTTTGACTGTTGGCCGGGGGGTGCCGACCGCATGCCCGGTAGTCGCGGCAGCGGCGAAGAAGGTTCAAGGGAACGAAAAGATTTTTGCATCCCCCGTCCGCAAGCGGCAATTTGGCCGGCGCTGGTGGCGCCGGTTACCCCAAACCTTGCCCGGCCGTGATAACGTGACGGCACCGCGCTGGCGGCCGCGGCGGAAGCGGGGCGGGACGGGCTATTTCTGCAAACTCATGAACCATTGATCATGTCGCAGCGACAAAAGGCGTGCGAGACGTCGGCCCTGGTGGCGGCGCCATGAACGAAAAAGCGCATGATGCGCAACTCATGGCGCGTATCGCCGCCCAGGACCAGGCGGCTCTGCGCGGGTTGTACGCGCGACACCAAGCCCGCGTCTTTCGTTTCCTCCTGCGTCTCGTGCGTCAGGAGGCGATCGCCGAGGAGTTAACCAATGAGGTGTTTCTGGCGGCCTGGCGCAATGCCGGCACCTTCGAAGGCAAGGCCAGCACGGCCACCTGGCTCTTGTCGATCGCGCACCATCGTGCCGTCAGCACCCTGCGCCGCCGTAGGGAGGAGAGTTGGAACGAGGAGGAAGCCGCCGAGATCGCCGATGCGAAGGATAGTCCCGAACTCGAGCTACAGAAGACCGACAAGGCGGCGATCCTGCGCCGGTGCCTCGAGCAGCTGTCCCCCGAGCACCGAGAAGTCATCGATCTCGTTTACTATCACGAGATGTCGATTGGCGCGGTAAGCAGCATTGTCGGCATACCGGAGAGTACGGTAAAGACCCGCATGTTTTACGCCCGCAAGCGGATGTCTGAGCTTTTGCAACGCGCTGGCGTGGATCGAGGTTGGCCATGAGCGAGGACGAGACGGCGCTCTCTGAGCGCGAAGAGATCGAGATGCTCCTGCCCTGGTATGTCGGCGGCAGCCTCGATGCGACCGACCGCGATCGCGTGGAGCGCTATCTTGCCCACCATCCCGAGGTCCGCCGCCAGCTCGACCTTATCCGTGAAGAGCGGCACGAGACCATCCTCGCCAACGAGGCGTTGCCAACGCCGTCGGCGGTGGCGCTGGAGCGGTTGATGGCCTCCCTGCCCGTGCGCCGGTCCGGCCTGCTCGAGCGGTTGCTCGCAAGCGAAAGCTACCGCGCCATCGCCGAACTCTTTGCTCCGCCGACACCGCGGGCGGTGCGCTATGCCGCCTATGCGGTGGCCTGCCTGCTGCTCGTGCAGAGCCTCGCCATCGCCGCGCTGCTGGTTGAGGGCAACGGCGGCGGCTATCAGACCGCGGCGGGAAAGGACGGCGGCGAGGGCCTATCCTTCTTTGTCGGTTTCACCGACACAGCTTCGACCGCTGACCTAACCCGACTATTACAGGAGTTCGATGCCCGCATCGTCGATGGACCGAAGCCGGGTGGCATCTATCAAGTCAAGGTGCGCATCGGCGACCACTCGCCGGTGGCGGCAGATGCCCTGCAGCGCCGGCTCGCGGAGCGGCGCGATGTCGTACGCCTCGTGCTACCGGCCAAGGAGTGATTGGTCATGTCTCGCCTTCTGTGCACCTCGCCCTCAAGCTCGTTCGGATCTTCGCTGGCGCTCGGCACCCTCGCGCTCATCATCGCCGCCGCCGCACCGGCGCGCGCTGGCGAAACGTTCGGTCGTGGCCAGTTCCCCTCATTCAAGGTTGGCCAGGCGCTTCAGCCCCGCCTTGGTCGCCACCACGGCAAGACGAGCGGAGCAGGGCTCGAGGACCGCGGTCCTCGCGGGTCGGGCAAGCGCATGGGCAAGGCGCGCAGGCCGTACCTGCCGCCGGTCGTCACTAACCCCGCTCAACCTCCTGCTGGCGGCAATGATTTCGGCAATCTGCCGCATCGCTCCGAGCACGCCGCAACATCCCTTGCCCGATCGCCAGCGGTTCCGCGCCAGCTTCTGATCGTCTTGGACCAGAACCAGTCAAGCGAGCTTGCCGTTGAGTTTGCGCGCAAGCACCGCCTCGAGCGCAAGCAATCCCAGCTCATGCCGCTGCTCGGCGGTCGCTGCGAACTCTATGAGGTGCGAGGCAACCGCTCCCTCGCGCAGGTGATGGCCGCCTTGCGGCGGGATCCGCGGGTTCGGCTCGTGCAGGCCAACTTCCGTTATCGCGCGCAGGCAGCAACCAGCAGCCCGCAGGTGGTTCTGCCGCAATACGCGCTGGAGAAGATTGCCTTGCCACAGGCACATGAGCTTGCGCGCGGCCGGGATGTCGTTGTTGCCGTGATCGATTCCGCCATCGACCAGACCCACCCCGACCTCGCTGGCGCAATTTCGCTGGCATTCGACGCCGTTGGTGCTCCAGATCGCACGGTCGGTTTCCATGGCACGGCCGTGGCCGGCATCATTCGTGCACAAGGCGTGGTCGCAGGTGTGGCGCCGCTAGCCTCGATTCTGGCCGTGCGCGCCTTCCAGGTGCGCAATGCCGGCGAGGCGGCGGAAACCACCTCGTGGATCTTGCTGCGTGCCATCGAATGGGCCGTCGAGAACAAGGCGAACGTCCTGAACTTGAGTTTTGTCGGCCCCAAGGACGACACGCTGCACCTTGCCCTGCGATCGGCAGCGGCGCGGCGCGTCATTGCCGTTGCCGCGGCCGGCAACAACGGGCCGAAGGCGGCGCCCGTCTATCCGGCCGCCTATCCGGAAGTAATCGCCGTCACGGCGGTCGACGCAAGGGATCAGCGCTATGCCCAAGCCAATCGCGGCGGCTACATCGCTTTTGCCGCTCCCGGCGTCGACGTCTTGGCCCCGGTCGAAAAAGGCAAGCACTCCTACCTTTCGGGCACCTCCTTCGCCACGGCCTACGTCAGCGGCATCGTTGCGCTACTGCTCGAGCGCAATCGTGAGTTGGATACCGGCGCGGTCATCGACCTCATGACCGCGGGGGCGGAAGATCTAGGGCCGCAGGGTCGTGACGAGGATTTTGGGCTTGGCCGCGTCAATGCCTACGCGTCGCTGAAGGCGCTGCAGCAGATGGGCAGCGATCAGCATCCCTGACGCCCATTGGCGGTGACTGCATGAGGACGGCAAGGGAGGTCGCGAGGTGGAATTCGACACCATCCTGGTCGAGCGGATTGGTGCCGTCGCGCGCATCACGCTCAATCGTCCCGAACGCGCGAATGCCTTGAGCCAGGTCATGCTCGCCGAAATCGGCCAAGCCCTGGACGCGCTCGAGGGTGATATTGACGTGCGCGCCGTCATCGTCCGCGGTGCAGGTTCGACTTTTTCCTCCGGCTTCGACCTAAAGGAGCAGATGCAGCGGCGCCCGATGGGTGCGGCGCAGTGGCAGCCGATCCTGCGCAAGGATTTCGACACCATCATGCGGTTCTGGCACTCCCCCAAGCCCACCATTGCCGCCGTACGCGGGCCGTGTCTCGCCGGAGCCTGTGAGCTGGCGCTTGCCTGCGACATAACCGTGGCGGCGCGCGACGCCGTCTTCGGCGAGCCGGAGCTCAAATTCGGCGCCGGCATCGTGGTCATGATCCTGCCATGGCTAGTGGGACCGAAGGTTGCCAAGGAGATCATCCTGACGGGGGAGGATCGCATCGATGCAGATCGCGCGCTTGCAATCGGCATGATCAATCGGATCGTAGCCGCCGCTGACCTCGACGATACCAGCCTTCGGCTCGCCCGCCACATCGCCGTCATCGATCCCAAACTCGTGAAAGAAACCAAGCGCGCCATCAATCGCGCGCTCGAGGCACAGGGCCTGCTGACTGCCCTTGAAGACGCCCTCGCCATCGATCTTGGCATCGAGGGTGAAGGCTCGGCGGACAAGGCTCGCTTTATGGAAGTTGCCCACCGCGACGGCTTGAAGGCGGCCCTTGCCTGGCGCGACGCCCGCTTTCCCAAAGGATGATCATGACCGCAGAGCTGGCGCGACAATTACAAACTGCCCTTAAACAGACGGCCCTTGAACATACTGCCCTCAAACAAGCTGTCCTCAACCAAGCTGGGCTCAACCAGGCTGGGCTGAAACAAGCCGCGCGCGGGCGAACGCCAAGCTCAATCGAGGGTGCCGGCGGCGTCCTGCTGACCGCCGACCAGGTCCAGTCCAAAGCGGAGGCGATTGCGCGCGCGCTCGCTGCAAACGACATCGCGTCGGACGAGCCCGTGCTTTGCCGAATAGCCAACGCCCCCCTTGACCTGGCTGCGCTGCTCGGCACCTGGCTTGCCGGCGGGGTGGCCGTACCGCTCAATTCAGCCGCGACGCCGGCGAGTGTGGCGGGCATTCGACAGGCCACGGGTGCACGTCTCAGCGTGCGGGGTGACCGCGTCGAGTCGATATCGCTGCAGCGGCCGGCACCGCGCGAGCTTTTGCGCGGGGCCGCCTTGATCGTGTTCACGTCGGGTAGCACCGGCAAGCCGAAAGGCGTCGTGTTGGCGCACCAACGGTTGGCGCGAAAACTCGAGGTGCTCGATCGGTTGTTGAAATTCTCCGCCGCCGACATCGTCATCGTTCCCCTGCAGCTCAGCTTCATCTTCGGCATCTGGGTCAGCCTGCTCTCGATCTTGAGCGGGGCACACCTTGTGCTGATGCCGAAGGTCACCGCCGCCGGCCTCGCCAACAAGCTGGCCGAGCGCGCCAGCGTCCTGGCCGTCGTCCCTACCATGCTGCGAGCGCTCCTGGCGCAAACGCCGGTACCCCCGGCGTCCAACCTGCGCAGCCTTCTTAGCGGCGGCGAGAGCCTCGGTCACCAGCTTGCCACCGCCCTGAGCGATGTCTTTCCGCGCACGGAGATCTTTGATCTTTACGGGCTGACCGAGACGGGTTCGTGTGATTTCTGTCTACCGGCACGGGAGTTCGCCGTCGGCTTGGGCTCGATCGGGCGCCCGACGGAGGAGGTGCACTACCGCATCGTCGATGCCGATGGAGCGCCAGCAAAGCCCGGCGCGGCCGGCGAGTTGCTGCTCAAGACCCCGTTCGACATGCTGGGATATCTCGATGATCCTGACCTCAGCGCCGCCGCCTACGTCGAGGGATATCTGCGCACGGGCGACCAGGCGAGGTTGCGCGCCGACGGTCGGGTCGAAATCGTCGGACGCTTGAAGGACATCATTTCGCGGGGCGGCAACAAGATTGCCCCCGCCGAGATCGACACCCTGCTGATGCGCCATCCACAGGTGACGGGCGCTCTTTGCGCCGGTATGGCCGATGCGCGCTTGGGCGAGGCGATTGGCGCCATCGTCACCGTGGCAGCCGGCGCGGACTTGACGCCCGAGGCGTTGCGCCACTGGGCGGCGCAACGGATCGAGAGGTTCAAAGTTCCCGACGTGCTCTTGATCCGCGATGCCTTGCCCACGGGCAGCACCGGCAAATCGAGCCGCGCCGCCGTTGCTCGCCTTGTGCTGGCCGCAAGCGAGGAGAACGGCACGCCTCACTCTTCCCCTGCGCCTTAGAACAGGCCCTCGATTTGCCCTCGTTCATTGAGGCGAATGCTATTGGCGGCTGGCACGCGCGGCAGGCCAGGCATGGTCATGATCTCGCCCGTAATCACCACGACAAATTCGGCGCCGGCGGAAAGCCGCAGCTCCCGGATCGGTACCACGTGTCCGCTCGGTGCCCCGCGCTTGTTGGGGTCGGTCGAGAAAGAATATTGCGTCTTGGCCATACAGACCGGCAGGTGGCCGTAGCCTGCGTCCTGCAACTCCTTGAAGCGGGTCTCGATCGCCCCGTCGCAGGCGATGTCGGCGGCATGGTAGATCTCCGTGGCAATGGTCTTGACCTTGTCACGCAACGGCATCGC
>DATMZT010000028.1:0-8305 GCA_035573335.1 Hyphomicrobiaceae bacterium
CGGCAATTGTCCAGGGAGTGTCGTAACGAGCTGCTGAAATTAAGGCTGTTTGTCACATGCTGGATGCATCTCAGGGTTGTCAGGGCGGACACCCCATCGTCCCGCCATACTGTCAGGCTCGGATGTAGCCGCTCGTTTGTCGCCCCAAGGGTGATTCCCCGTGCCTGCCATGCTGCCCGATCTGCCGCAGACCGAGATCGCCATCGTCGAGATGACGAACGCGTTCCGCAAGGAGAACAAGCTTGGCGCCTTGAAGCCCAACCCGGCGTTGACGGCGGCGGCGCGCGCCTTTGCCGACTATCTGGGCAGAACCGGGAAGTTCGCGCATGAGGCCGACGGACGCGAGCCGCACCAGCGGGCCGAGGCGCAGGGCTATCGCTACTGCTTGGTCGCCGAAAACTTGGCCTACAACCTCGACAGCGGCGGTTTTGCGACGAGCAAGCTTGCCGGTGACGTCGTCGAGGGCTGGAAGAACTCGCCGGCGCATCGCCTCAACATGCTGGAAAAGAGCGCCACCGAGATCGGCGTCGGCGTGGCGCGGGCGAGGGACCGCCAGCCGAAATTCGTCTCGGTACAGTTGTTCGGTCGACCCGAGTCGCTCAAAGTCAGCTTCGCGATCGAGAACCGCAGCGGCGTGGCGGTCAACTACACGCTGGGCGATGACAGCGAAAGCTTGCCGGCGCGGGCGAGCGTCAGCCACACCAGCTGTACCGCCGACCCCCTGAAGATCGACAAGGCGGGGCCGGCGGCGCAACACTTGGAGCCGCGCGATGGCGACACCTTCGTGCTGACGCAAGGCGCCGGCGGATCCATCAAGATCGAGCGCGGCCGCAAGTAGCACCCTGAGCGCGGATTGCCCCGTGCCGGCGGTGTCGCGCGAGCCTTCGGCGGCCCGCAGCGCGGGCTTTGTCAGCACTCACAACGTCTGCGGCGCGGGCTTGGCCGCCAGCCCGAGGCCGATGCAGGTGGCAACCGCCGGCTGCCAGACCAAAAACAGAATGCGCGCGTCGATCAGATTGCGGCTGCCGAAATAGAACAGCACGCCGGCGAGCGCGCCCACCAGGCAGGTTCGCGTCGCCAACGTCAGATCGCGCAGCTCGGGCGCGAACAGCGCCACCGACAGGTGGGTGAGCCCGGCGCCGACCAGGCCGGCGAACACGCCGGCCAGCAGCGGCCCGGCGTGACTGGCATCGCCGCCGCCGATCTTGTGCATGAAAAGCGCGGTTTGGATCGCCGCACTCCAGGCATAAAGCGTGCCCACGAAGGTGATGATGGGGGCCCAGGCGGGGGGGTGCCAGGCGGCGATGGCAAAGGCCATCACGGCGGCAAAAAAGAGGCCGATCGGCATCATTTCGGCGGACAGGAAGAACACGGTTCCCGGCCAGTCGAGCGCGTCGATGCGCACCTCAAAGCCGACGACGGCGGACACGATCCCCGAAAGCAGGCCCAGGGCCGCCAAGGTGGGCGCCGGGTGGTCACGCCAGGATTTGAGGGAGGGCACGGGGGTTTTGCGTCCTTGCGCGCGCCAGTGAAGGAGCCAAGTGAACGGGCCAAGTGAACGGGCCAACGGAACAGGGCTCGATAGCTACACATTCGGCCGAAGGTAAGACAACAAGCGCTGTCGGGCCTCCGGCAAGGCGAGGTCGCGGGGCCGCAGCACGCGCGCCAGCAAAAAATGCTCGGTCAGGGCCAGGCCGGCCGCCACGTCTGCGGCGGTGACGCCCTCGGGTGCGCGGCCCAGCAGGAAGTGGGGCAGCGCCAGCAGCCGCTCCTTGTAGGGCTCCCCCGCCGCGGCGGAAACGGCCCGCCCGGATTTGGGCGACACGTAGCTGAGGTCCGTCGCCGTCCCGGTGGCCGCGCAGGTCGTCAAATCGAGACCGAATCCCAGTTCCTCGAGCAGCGCCAGCTCCCAGCGCACCAGCAGCGCCGGCCACACCTCCCGCTCATCCAGGTAGCCCAACACGAACAGGGTGACTTCGAACAGGTTTGGATGTGGATCGCGTTCGGGCAGCAGGCGGGCGAGTGCGGCGATGGAGGCCAAGGCGGCAAGTGCGGCGGCGTCGTCGAGCACCAGCGCCGCATAGCTTTTGCGCAACTCCAAGGCGAAGTGTCCGAGATTGTCGGCAAGGCGCGCCTTCCAGCTCGCCTCGACGTGATTGCCGATCTGCAGAATCGGGCGCAGCTTGCGCGAGCGACCGCCGTGCACGAGACCCAAGTGACGCCCGTTCCGGCGGGTTAAGAGCTCAAGGACGGCTCCGGTCTCGCCGTGCGGCCGCACGCTGAGGATCATCCCTTCATCCGACCATTCCATGGCGGGGCTTTCTGCCGGCGGGCGTTAGGCTTTGGGAAACGTCAGCCCCATCTGCCGGTAGCGTTCCGGATCGTTTTCCCAGTCTTGGCGCACCTTGACGAACAGGAACAGGTGCACGGGTTGCTCGAGGATCTCGGCGAGCTCCCGGCGCGCCTCGGTCGAGAGCTGCTTGATCATCTGGCCGCCTTTGCCCAGCACGATGCTCCTTTGGCTGTCCCGCTCCACGAAAATGGTCTGCTCGATGCGCACGCCGTTTTTCTTCTCCTGCCAGGCGGTGGTTTCCACCGCCGTGTGGTAGGGGAGTTCATCGTGCAGGCGCGCGTAGATCTTCTCGCGCGTGATTTCGGCGGCGAGCAGGCGCAACGGCGCATCGGAGATCTCATCCTCGGGAAAATGCCAAGGACCGGGCTTAACCTCGCGGGCGAAGTAGCGCTTAAGGTCGGCAACGCCGCTGCCCGCGAGCGCCGACACCATGAACGTGGCCGCGAAGGGGAGGCGCGCGTTGGCGTCGGCGGCAAGCGTCAGCAGGCGCGGCTTGGGCACGCGATCGACCTTGTTCAGGACCAGGATCAGTGGGGATTTTTTGCCCTTGAGGGCGTCGAGGATGCGTTGCGCCGCCGCGTCGAGGCCCTGACTGGCGTCGATCAAAAGCGCGATGAGATCGGCGTCCTCGGCGCCGCTCCAGGCCGCCTCGACCATGGCGCGCTCGAGGCGCCGGCGCGGCTGGAACAGGCCGGGCGTGTCGATGAACACCAGTTGGCTTGCGCCCTCGATGGCGATGCCGCGCAAGGGCACGCGGGTCGTCTGCACCTTGTGGCTGACGATCGAGACCTTACTTCCCACCAGCGCGTTGACCAAGGTCGACTTGCCGGCGTTGGGGGCGCCGATCACGGCGATAAAGCCGCAGCGTGTTTCGCCGCCTGGCAGGGGCTCGCTCACTTTGCGGGTCTCCAGACGCCCTCGCGCGAGAGCAGCGCCGCCGCCGCGGCCTGTTCCGCCGCGCGCTTGCTGGCGCCTTCGCCGCGCGCGGCCTTCTTGCCCTTGATCGTCACCTCGGCGGTGAAGCGGGGCGCATGATCGGGTCCCAGCCGTTCCACTTCCACATAGCGCGGCAACTCGAGGCCTTGCCCTTGCGCCCATTCCTGCAGCGCCGACTTGGCATCGGCCACCTCGGCGGGAGCTTTGGCCAAGCGGCCGCTCCAGTGCGCGCGCACCACATCGCGGACCTTCTCGAAGCCCGCCTCCAGGAAGATGGCCCCGAGCAGGGCCTCGCAGGCGTCGGCGAGAATGGTTTCCTTGTCGCGGCCGCCGCTGCCCTCCTCCGACTCGCTCAAGACCAAGGAGGCGCCAAGGTTAAGCTCGCGGGCGATCTCGGCACAGGTGCCGCCACGCACGAGCCGATTGTAGAGGCGTGCGAGTTCGCCTTCGCTGGCGGTGGGGTAGGATTCGTTCAGCAGTTCGGCGACGGCCAGTCCCAGCACGCGGTCGCCCAGGAATTCGAGGCGCTCGTTATCGCGCCGTTTGGCCGAGGCCTGGCGGACGCTGGCATGGGTGAGCGCGCGTCGTAGCAGGGCGCGATCGTTGAAATGATAGCCGACGCGCGTCTCGAGTTCCTTGAGCTTACGGGCCGGAGCCACGGACCTAGCGCACGAGGCTGAAAATCCGGCTCCAACGAATGTCCATGGGCCAGTGCCAGGGTTGCGTGAGCCGGAAGGCGTTGGGGTCATCGACGGCAGCGGAAAAGAAGATGATCTCCGCGCGCCCCACCAAATTCTCAAACGGTACATAACCGACGCCGAACCGGGGTGACTGTTCGCGGCTGTCGGTCGAATTGTCGCGATTGTCGCCCATCATGAAATAATGTCCCGCCGGCACCTTATAGGGGCCGACGTTGTCGAATTGGCCATTAGGCGTAGAATCGAGCACGTAGTATTTGACGCCATTGGGAAGTGTTTCCTCATAGCGTGCGATCGGTCGATCCTCCTCCGGCGAAATAAAATCGCCTTTGCGCACCTTCGGCACGGCCTGCCCGTTGATATATAGAACGCCGCTGCGCACCGAAATTTCGTCCCCCGGCAGGCCGATCACGCGTTTGATGAAATCTGTGGAATTGTCGCGCGGTAGCTTGAAGACAACGACATCGCCGCGCGTTGGCTCGCTGCCGAAAATGCGGCCGTTGATCGGAACGATGCCCCAGGGAAACGAATAACGGCTATAGCCGTAGGCCAGCTTGGAAACGAACAAATAGTCCCCTACCAGCAGCGTTTGTTTCATCGAGCCGGAGGGAATGTTGAAGGGCTGATAGAAGAAAATACGCACGATCATCGCCAAAATCAGGGCGTGAACCACGATTTTGATCGTTTCGCGCCAGCCCGATTCCCTCACCTTGCCAGCTTCGGTCTCGGAACTCATGCTCTCTCTTTCTGCTGCTTCTTGCCGCAGCGCAGAAGCATGCTGGTCCCCTTCTTTCTGGACCCGTATAGCCGTTTGTGGGGCACCCGGCAATTCACGGACTGGCTAACAGCGGGCGCCTTATCCCGCGTCATTTTCGCCGGTTGCAACGGGCACGCCCGAAATTAGCACCACGGCCTGGGCCTGGGGAAAGTCGTCGGTCAATGTGACGTCGATACGGGCCGTGAAGCCGGGGGGCGTGAGGCGCTTGAGCTGCGCCGCCGCCCCCCCGCTCAGGAGCATGGTCGGCCGGCCGGAGCGCAAATTGACAACACCCATGTCGCGCCAAAACACGCCGCCGCGCAGGCCCGTGCCCAAGGCCTTGGCGCAGGCTTCCTTGGCCGCAAAGCGCTTGGCGTAAGACGCCGCCCGATTGGCGCGCGCATCGGATTTTCGCCGTTCCGTGTCGGTAAAGACACGGCCAAGAAAGCGCTCGCCGTAACGGTCGATGGTGCGCTGAATGCGCCGGATGTCGATGATGTCGTTGCCGAGGCCCAAGATCATGAGGTGACAGCGGCGGCCTGCCGCGGCGCGCTCACCGTGCGGGCCTCGTCCATCAAAATGCGCATGCGCCGGATCGCCGGGCCGAGCCCGCTGAAGATCGCCTCGCCGACCAGAAAGTGACCGATATTGAGCTCCACCACCTGTGGCAGGCGGGCGACCGCGGCGACCGTGTTGAAGGTGAGACCATGCCCGGCGTGCACCTCCAGGCCGGCGCCGGCGGCCGCCGCCGCGGCGCGTTGGAGCCGGTCCAATTCGCGCGTGCCGCCGCCCGGGTCATCCTCCAGCGCGCGGTCGCAATAGGCGCCCGTATGCAACTCGACGATGTCGGCGCCGAGCCGCGCCGCCGCGGCGATCGCGCCGAGATCCGGCTCGATGAAGAGCGAGACGCGGATGCCGGCGCCCTTGAGTTCGTCGACATACCGGCGCAGGTGGTTCTCGCCGGCCTCGACATTGAGGCCGCCTTCGGTGGTGCGCTCCTCGCGTTTTTCCGGCACCAGGCAGCAGGCGTGCGGCACGTGCCGGAGCGCGATGGCGAGCATCTCCTCGGTTGAGGCCATCTCCAGGTTGAGCGGCAAGGTCAGCTCTTGCTTGAGGCGGGCGATGTCGGCATCGGAGATGTGGCGACGGTCCTCGCGCAGGTGCGCGGTGATGCCGTCCGCACCCGCCTCCACCGCCAGATGCGCCGCGCGTAGGGGATCGGGATGCCGGCCGCCGCGGGCGTTGCGGATGGTGGCGACGTGATCGATGTTGACGCCGAGGCGCAGGTGGGGGGCGGCTGGCGGTGGCGTTGAGCGTTCCATGAGTGTCTCGCAGCAGTATCTGGCAGACGTTTCTCGGCAGGTGTTGCTAGGCAGGCGGGTCTCGCCAAAGTTCTTGGCCGAAGTCTCTGGCCGAAGTCCGGCCAAAGTACCTGGCCAAAGTACCTGGCCAAAGTACCTGGCCGAAGTCTCTGGCCGAAGTACCTGGCAGGGCCTCCTCGATAGAGCCGTGGGCTCGATCGTGCGCCGCGGTGAGCACGAGCGCCCCCATCTAGAGGAAGCTGCGCTCGACGCTGCTCACCACCGGCTTGCCTTTGACCCCATTCATGATGTGCGTCAGGTGGTCAAGATCCCAGACCTCCACTTCGATCAGCATTTCCGTGAAATCCTTGGCGCGCCGGATCATGCGCACGTTGTCGATATTGCCGCCCGCCTCGCCGATCACCTGGGCGATCTGGGCCAAGGTACCCGGCTCGTTGAGGGCCGTGACCAAGATTTTGGCGGGGAAGCGCTCGGGGCGCTCGGGGTCGACATCCCAGGTGACGTCGATCCAGCGCTCGTTCTCGTATTCCTTGAGCTTCGGCGAATGGATCTGGAAGATGCGGATGCCCTCCCCTTCCGACAGCACGCCGACGATGCGATCGCCTGGCACGGCGCCGCCTTCCTCAAAGGTGACCGGGACGTCGTTCCTGAGGCCGCGGATCGGTAGCACCTGGGTCTGCCTGGCCTCGCCGCTGCCACTGCCCGGCCAGCGAAACTTCAAGTTGAAGACCTTGGACAGGTTGAACCAACCTTCCTCGCCCTGGCCGCGCTCGCGTCGGTTGCGTTTGCGCGGCGCCGGCTCGCTCGCCAATTCGGCGTCGGGCACGACGGCGCGAATGACATCGCGCACCGGCAGCTCGCCACGGCCGACGGTGGCGTGCACCTCCTCGACCGATTTCTGCGACAAGCGCATCAGGGCCTTCTTGAGCCGGTCGTCGCTGTACTCATAGCCCGCGCGCTCAAAGGCGGTGATCAAGAGATGGCGCCCGAGCTCGGAGTATTGTCGTCTCAGCGCATCGCGCGCGGCGCGCCGAATGGCGGACTTGGCCTTGCCGGTGATGGCGATCTTTTCCCAGGCGGCCGGCGGGGTTTGGCCCTTCGAGACCAACACTTCCACCTCATCGCCGTTCCGCAGTTGCGTCGTCAGCGGCAGCTGGCGGCCGTTGATCACCGCGCCGGTGCAGGCATTGCCGATATCGGTGTGGACCGCGTAGGCAAAATCGATCGGGGTGGCCCCGCGCGGCAGCGCGATCAGGCGGCCCTTGGGCGTGAAGCAGAAGACCTGGTCCTGGAACAGCTCGAGCTTGGTGTGTTCGAGGAACTCTTCCGGGTTGTCACCCTCAAGCAGGGTGTCGACCAGACGGCGCAGCCACATGTAGGGGTTCTCGCGGGGCTGGCCGCCGTTGGCGCCGGCGCGGCTTTCCGCACCGGCGATGCCATCCTTGTAAAGCGCGTGGGCGGCCACGCCGTATTCGGCGATGTGGTGCATATCGGCGGTGCGGATTTGCAGCTCGACGCGCTGATGGCGCGGACCGACGATGGTGGTGTGGATCGACTGATAGTTGTTCTGTTTCGGCGTCGAGATGTAGTCCTTGAACCGGTCCGGCACGGCGCGCCAGGCCGAATGAATGACGCCCAGCGCCCGGTAGCAGGCATCGACGCTGGCCACGACGACGCGAAAGCCGTAGATGTCGGACAGCTGCTCGAGCGAGATGCCGCGATTTTCCATCTTGCGCCAGATCGAGAACGGCTTCTTCTCGCGGCCATAGACCTCGGCCTCGAGACCCGCGCCGGCAAGGCGCGCCTTCAACGCCGCGCTGATCTCCTCGACCAGGCCCAGGTTGCGGGCGCGCAGCTCGGCCAGCTTGCCGACCACGGCCTGATAGGCCTCGGGGTAACCCCACTTAAAGGCCAGCTCTTCGAGCTCATCGCGCATGCCTTGCATGCCCATGCGGCCGGCAAGGGGGGCATAGATCTCGAGCGTTTCCTCCGACATCTGTCCGCGCCGCTCGGGGCGCATGTGCTCGAGCGTGCGCATGTTGTGAAGCCGATCGGCCAGTTTGATCAGCAGCACACGGATGTCGCTGGAGATGGCGATCAGCAGCTTGCGGAAGTTCTCGGCCTGCTCGGCCTTCTTGGTGACGAGGTCGAGTTTCTTGATTTTGGTGAGACCGTCGACCAGCGCCCCGATCTCCTTGCCGAACTTCTGGTCGATCTCGGTGCGCGTGACGTCGGTGTC
>DATMZT010000029.1:0-40942 GCA_035573335.1 Hyphomicrobiaceae bacterium
CACCGGAAGTCCTGTTCGAGGCGCGCGAGATCGGCCGGCCCGACCTGGGCGCCAACGTCCCCAACGCCCGCCTCAGCACGGCGCTCTACGCCAAACTGACCGTGGCGCCCGGCCTGCGCTGGCTGCCGACCGCGGGGGTGACCGCGGTGGAGCCGGACGCCGCCCAAGTCCGCCTTCGCCTGGCCGAGGGTGGGTGGATCCGGGCGGGGCTCGTGGTGGCCGCCGACGGGCGCCATTCCATCGCGCGCGCGGCCGCCGCCATCCCCGTGCGCACCTGGGATTATCCACAGGCGGCGATCGCCACCAGTTTTTGCCACACCCGCCCGCACGCCGGCATCACGACCGAGTTGCATCGGCGCCCCGGCCCGCTCACGACCGTGCCGCTGCCGGGCCTGGCCTCGAGTTTGGTGTGGGTCGAAGACCCCGACGAGGCCGCCCGACTTGCCAAGCTGTCCGAAGCCGATTTCAAGGCGTTGCTCGAAGAGCGGCTGCAGGGTTTGCTCGGCGCGATCAAGACCGTCGGCCCACGCGCCCTGTTTCCGCTCCGGGGCCTCAGCGCCGCCCAGATGGCAGCACGTCGGATTGCACTGGTGGGGGAGGCCGCCCACGTCATTGCCCCGATTGGGGCCCAAGGCCTAAATCTCGGCTTGCGCGACGTGGCAGCCCTGAGCGACTGCGTGGCGGATGCCCGGGCCATGGGGCGCGATATCGGCGGCCCCGAAACCCTGCGCGCCTACATTGAAGCCCGTGCCATCGATGTCGCGACCCGCACGGTCCTGGTTGACCTTCTCAACCGCTCCCTGCTGACGGACTTTCTCCCCGCCCAGGCCTTGCGTGGCGTCGGATTGCAGCTGCTGGCGCGGTCGGGCACGCTGAGACGGTGGGCGATGCGCGGCGGGGCCAACGCGCCCGGGCCGTTACCCCGCTTGATGCGCGCGCCGTCGCCCCGCGACCATGCAGCGCCGCCTCCCCCGGCTTAAGCCTGCGGCAGGGCCTTGACGGCCTGGCCTTACGCGGGCAAGTGCGGGCGCCGCGCCCCGCATAGCAACCGCCAGATGCAATGCCAAACCGCCTGAAAGACCTCCGCTACCGCATCGAATACTTGGGGCTGAGGCTCCTTGTGGCACTGGTGCGGGCCGCACCGATGGATGTCTCCGTTGCCGTTTCCGGCAAAATCTGGCGGCTGATTGCCCCCTACGATCGCCGCCACCAACGCGCGCTTGAAAATCTGGCCATCGCCTTTCCGCACATGCCCGCGCCCGAGCGCGAAGCCATCGCCCGGGCCATGTGGGAAAACCTCGGGCGCGTCATGGCCGAGACGATGCAGATCGATCGCATTCTTGCGGACCCGACGCGCATCGAGATCGCCGACGAGAGGATGTATCGGCGCTACAAGGACAAGCTCGGGTCCGCCATCGGTGTGACCTTGCATATGGGCAACTGGGAGCTTGCCGTCTGGCCCTTCACCATGGCCGGCAACAATCCGGCCGCCGTCTACCGCACGGTCAAAAACCCTTACGTTGATCGCTACATCAGGAACATCCGCCGGCATCTCTACCCCGGTGGGCTTCTGGGCCGGGGACGGACGCGGGATGAAGGTCAAACGACGGCCCGGCTGATCATGGACTTCGTGCGCCAGGGTGGTCGGCTGGGCCTGGTGTGCGACCTGCACGACCGCACCGGCATTCCCGTGCCCTTCTTCGGCCGGCCGGCGCGGTCCGTCGCCATTCCAGCCATGATCGCGCGCCGTGTCGGCGCCCGCATCTGGATGGCGCGCTGCCTGCGCCTCGGCGCGGAAAGCCGGTTTCGCATCGAGCTCAAGGAATTGAAGGTTCCGCGCACCGCCAACCCGGCCGACGACGTACGCTGGATCACCGCGGAAATGCAAAAGCAATTCGAGACCTGGGTGCGCCAGAACCCCGAGCAGTGGATGTGGAGCAATCGCCGTTGGAGTTAGGTCCCAGCCCCACCCGGTTCAGGCGCGCGAGGTGGGATGCGAACCAGGCCCAGCGTGCTTGCGTTTGACTCGGCCAGGCCCGAACTTACAGTGCTCTATCGCAGCGCAACGAAAGCCAGCCCATGTCCGCCACGCGCACGCCCGCGAAACATTTCACGGCCCTGGCCGTGGGCGCCCCCGAACCCCTGCGCCAGTTGCCCGTGCGTCTTGAGCGCATGATCCATTTCGTCCCCCCGCACAATGAAAAGATCCGCACCCGGCTCGGCGATTTGATCCCGCAGGTCGACGTCGTGCTGGGCAACCTCGAGGACGCGATCCCCGCCGATGCCAAGGTCGCAGCCCGCCGTGGCTTCATCGAAATGGCCAACGCCTTTGATTACGGCGCAACCGGCCTGTGGACGCGCATCAACGCCCTCAATTCGCCTTGGGCGCTCGATGACATCCTGGAGATCGTGCCTGCGGCCGGCGCCAAGCTCGACGTCCTCATGCTGCCGAAGGTGGAGGGCCCCTGGGACATCCACTATCTCGATCAACTCCTGGCCCAGCTTGAAGCCAAGCACAACCTCACCAAGCCGATTTTGATCCACGCCATTCTGGAGACGGCCGAAGGCGTCAACAACCTCAAGGCCATTGCCGGCGCCAGCCCGCGCCTGCACGGCATGAGCCTGGGGCCGGCCGACCTCGCCGCCTCGCGCGGCATGAAGACGACGCGCGTGGGCGGCGGGCACCCGGCCTACGGCATTTTGGCGGATGCCGGCGCCGGGGCCACCGAGCGCGCCTTCTTCCAGCAGGATTTGTGGCACTACACGCTGGCGCGCATGGTCGATGCCTGCATGGCCCATGGCATCAAGCCGTTCTACGGGCCCTTCGGCGACTTCGCCGATCCTGCCGCGTGCGAGGTTCAGTTCCGCAACGCCTTCCTGCACGGCTGCGTCGGGGCCTGGAGCCTGCATCCCAACCAAATCGAGATCGCCAAGCGCGTCTTTAGCCTCGACCCTGAGGAAGTCCAATTCGCCAAGCGCATCCTGGCGGCGATGCCGGACGGCACTGGCGCCGCCATGATCGACGGCAAGATGCAGGACGACGCCACCTGGAAGCAGGCCAAGGTCATCCTCGACCTCGCCACCCTGGTCGCCAGCCGCGACCCCGAACGCAAGGCCCTCTACGGCCTGTAAAAACGCGAAGAACCGGCCGGACGGCGGCATTGTCGCACCACCTGGGCGCTTGACGCATTGACGCGGCCCCCCGGAAGGGGCTAAGCGCCAATCATGGCGGACCTTCACGTGGGTGAAGTACATGGGCCAGGTCGGGCGCGCGAAGTTCCAGGTGGGCCAGGTGGTGCGGCACCGGCTCTATCCTTTTCGCGGCATCATTTTTGACATCGATCCGATTTTTGCAAACACCGAGGAGTGGTGGCAGGCGATCCCCGAGGAGGCGCGTCCGCGCAAGGACCAGCCCTTCTATCATCTGCTCGCGGAGAATGCCGAAACCGAGTACATCGCCTACGTTTCCGAACAGAACCTGCTGCCCGACAGCTCGGGTAACCCGCTGCGCCACCCGCAGGTGCGCGAGATGTTCGCGCTGAGAGACGACGGCACCTACCGGGCGCTGTTCCTGCAGCACCCGCATTAAAAGGGCGGGCGAGGTCCGCGCAAACGAAAAACGGCTGCCCTCGCGAGCAGCCGTTCGAAATCGGATCGCCGCTCAGCGGGCTGTTATTTCTTTGCCGGCGGGGCTGCCGGCACAGAGCCCGTGGCGCCACCTTCCTTGGCGGCTTGCTGCTTCTTGTACTCTTCGACCATCTCCTGCTGACGTTGGGCGATTTGCTGCATCAGCGAGCGCCTGGCCTCGCTATACTTCTGCGAATCCACCGGCGGCCCGGAATAGGATTGCTCGAAGCCAACCAGCGGAACTGGGAAGGCCGCGGGTGCGCCGGAGGCATTGATGGCAAAGACCATCAGACCACCGCCCTTTTTGAGTTCGTTCAAAAGGTCAGCCGTCGCCTCCGTCTCCGCCGTGCATCCTGCCGGATGGCACAGCGTATAGGCGAGGCTTAAGGGTTTCAGCTTCGATTCGTCGACCTTCTCGTTCTTTTGCGCCTTTTCCCACATGTCCTTGGGATAGAGCGTGGCGCGCATGCCCGGCTGCAGCATCATGCCGAGCGGCACCATGACCATGAAGGCCTGCTTGTCTTGACCTTCGACCTGGCGCACGGCGGCCGACACCAGCACCATGCCCGAATTGCCGTCGAGCCGCTCGTGATGGGTAAGACAGATGTTGAGATCTTTCTTCTCGTCCTTGCCGTCTTTGGTCTTTTGCGTTGCGGTTGCCTTTTCACACAGCTTGACCCAGGCGCTCTGCGGCGTGCCCGGAGGCGGTGTGGCAGCCGCGGCTTTGCCCGGAGCGGCCGCAGCCGGTGCCTTCGGCGCGGGGGCCGCCGCCGGCGGTGCCGGCGCCTTGTCCTTTTTGGCCGGCGGTGGCGCCTGGGCCCCCGCAGGTGCCAACAGCACGGTAATTCCCAACATCAGGGCTGCGACCAGCGCTCCTGCAGCGCGCACGTGGCCCAGTGTCATCGTGAGTGTCATCGATGGAAAAATGGACTGCCTCATATCGCTTTTGACCTCTCCCTGCACCGCCGGCCTCGGCCGGCCGGTTGGCCCACCCTCATCACTGCTCGCGCCTGATCCGCGCCCAGGTGGCAGTAAGGTTCGGATTGCGGCAATCCCGTGGCCGCAGCCCCAGGCTTTGCGCTTCAGCTTGGGCCTTGCCGGGGTAAACGTGGCGAGGCGGCCACGCTCGTCCCCCGCGCGCGCAAGCCCTGGCCGCGTCGAGCTTGTGCTAGAATGCCGCTGCACCGGTGCCGCCCCTGGTGCGGCCCCCCTCACCCCCCATCTCACGCCAGATGACGCACGCCAAGATCCTCCTGTCCCTGCTGTTGCTGATCGCCTGGCCGCTGAGCCCGAGTGCGGCCGCACCCGTGCACGCGATCGCCATGCATGGCACCCCCAAGCACGGCCCGGGCTTCACGCATTTTCCCTACGTCAACCCCGATGCCCCAAAAGGTGGTCGCCTGGTGCTTGGCACGCTCGGCACCTTCGATAGCCTGACCCCCTTTATCATCAAGGGCGTGTCACCGGCGAGCATGCGCGAATACGTCTATGCGAGCCTGCTCACACGCAGCGGTGATGAAGCCTTCTCCCTTTACGGACTAATCGCGGACAGCGTGGAACTGCCCGAGGATCGATCGCAAATAACTTTTTACCTGCGCCCCCAGGCGCGCTTTTCCGATGGCGCTCCGATCACGCCGGAGGACGTCCTGTTCAGCCATGAAGTTCTAAAGCAAAAGGGTTGGCCCTATCACCGCTCGCACTATGCCAAGGTTGCGCGCGCCGAGAAGATCTCAGAGCACGCCGTGCGCTTCACCTTCGATGCCGCCGGCGACCGGGAAATCCCCATGATCCTCGGATTGATGCCGATCCTGCCCAGGCACAAAATCAACCCGGATACCTTTGAGCAAACGACGCTGGAGGCGCCGATCGGCAGCGGCGCCTATACGGTGGCGCGCATCGATGCCGGACGCTCGATCACCTACAAGCGCAACCCCGACTGGTGGGGCGCCAACCTCCCCGTCGCGCGCGGACGTTTCAACTTCGATGAAGTCCGCGTCGAATACTTCCGGGACGCCGCCTCGCTGTTTGAGGCCTTCAAAGCCGGCGAAATCGACATGCGGGTGGAGGAGGACCCGGGACGCTGGCTCGAAGGCTACCGCTTTCCGGCGGTCACGGAAGGGCGCGTGATCAAGCGCGAGTTCGAAACCGGATTGCCGGCCGGCATGTCGGCGCTGGTGTTCAACACGCGGCGGCCCATGTTCCGCGATGCCCGGGTGCGCCGCGCCTTTATTCTTTTGCTCGACGCCGAGTGGATCAACCGCAACCTCTTCAACGGGCTCTATCAGCGCACGCAGAGTTTTTTTGAACGCTCCGAGCTGTCCTCGAGCGGCCGCCCGGCCGATGCGCGCGAGCGCGTGCTGCTGGCGCCGTTCGCCAAAGACGTGAAAGCCGACATTCTGGCCGGCACTTACCGGTTCCCGAGCAACGACGGCACTGGCGACAACCGCGCCAACATGCAGGCCGCCTTCAAGCTTCTGATCGAGGCCGGCTACCGCTTGGAGAACAATACCCTGGTGAAGGACGGAAGCCCGTTGAGCTTCGAATTTCTCGCCCAAACGCGTCAGCAGGAGCGCCTGATGCTGAGTTTTGCGCGCACGTTGGAACGGCTCGGCATTGCCGTCAACATCCGACAGGTCGACACCTCGCAATACTGGGCACGCCTCAAAAATTACGACTTTGACATGATTCAATGGACCTGGGGCGCCTCCCTGTCGCCGGGTAACGAGCAGATCAACCGCTGGAGCAGCAAGGCCGCCGGTATCGAGGGGACGCTCAACTATCCGGGGGTGGAAAATGCCGCCGTCGATGCGATGATCAACGCCCTACTGCAGGCGGAGGCCGCGGACGATTTCGTGGCGGCCGTGCGCGCTCTCGACCGCGCCTTGCTTTCGGGCGACTACGTCCTTCCCCTGTTCTACCTGCCGCGGGTGTGGGTGGCCTACTGGAGCCACTTGCGCTTGCCAAGTGTCGAGCCTCTAGCCGGCGTCGATGTCGACACCTGGTGGACGGAACGGACAAACTAGTCGTCGCTCGTTGAGGCGGCAGGGCAACGGCAGGTCGAGGCCGGCCTACGCATTCGCGAACGCAGCAAGGACGAACCTTGCGGACCCGGGAGGAGGCAACGGTGATGGCGATGACCCCCAAGATGTCGAGGCCGTGCTTGCGCACCTTGCTGGCGGCGCTCCTTGCCCTCGTGACGCTACTCGCCGCCCAACCCGCCACGGCGCAGGATCGGCCAGTCGACATCGATCTTTTTTACGCGCAGCTCGAACCTTATGGGCAGTGGTTCGAGCACCCGGTCTGGGGCACAGTCTGGCGGCCCCGGGTCGATCGGGACTGGCGCCCCTACGCCCAGGGCATGTGGGTCTACACCAACGAATTCGGCTGGTACTGGGAGGCGGAAGAGCCTTGGGGCTGGGCCCCTTTTCATTACGGCCGCTGGCTGATCGACGAGGATGGCTCCTGGATCTGGATACCGGATACCGAATGGGGTCCGGCCTGGGTGGCCTGGCGCAGCAGCGATGAGTACGTGGGCTGGGCCCCCTTGCCGCCAGACGCGCACTGGGGTCCGGACGGCGAACTTTTGTTCGATGCCGCCTTTTACAGCGCGCCGCGCTACCACTCGGTTTGGTGCTTCGTGCGCCCGCATCAGCTGATTTTGCCGGGGCTCCACCGCTATCTGGTTCCGCGCCGCCACGCCTATGTGGCGTTCAGCAGCTCGCGTCCATTCCGCGCGCACCATAAGTCTGACGGCCGCTTCGTCAATGTGGGCTTCGATGTCCGACGCTTCGAGCGCATGACGGGGCGCCCGGTGGTGCGCATGCACATCAAAGCGGTCAATAACCCGCAGGCCTCGAACCTCCCCCGGGTGCGCGCTCACGGCGGGGAAATTTCTGTGTACAAGCCGAGCTTCGTCGAACGACCCGAGGGGGGCGCGCGCATTCACCGCCCAGCAGCCGCCGACAAGGATCGTGGCACCGCCGGCGGCCGCCCAAGTGCACCCGACAGCCCCGATCGCGGCGCCTCGGGTGATCGATCCCAGCCCGGGCGCGCCGGGCCCCCCGAACCGAACGCCGCGCCAAGGCTCGGCCGCCCCGGCGGCCAACCACCCCAAGGCGCCGCCGCCATCCTCGACCCTGGCCCGCCTTCAGGCCGTCCGCCGGCGAGCGAGCCGCCAGGCGAGCGCCGGCCCGACGCGACCACCGGTGATGGGGTCAATCGCGGCCGCCCGCGGCTGCCGTCTGCCGCCGCGGGGGAAGCCGATCGCGGCAGAGGGCCGCCGCCCGGCCTTCAGCAGCGCCCCTACGGCGGCCCGCCGGTGGGGACGCCAAGGGCCTACACCTCGCCCGCGCCCACCGCGCGCCCAACCGCGCCGGCGGCGGGAGGGGCCACAAACCTGCGCGCGCCCCCACCGGCTCAGGTGCCTGTGGCGCGCCCGCCCGCGAGCGATCAGCAGCGGCGCGCACCGCCGCGCAAAGAGGACAACAAGGGACCGGGATAGGGACGCCGGCAGGCGGCCCCTCGCCCGCAGGGCACCGCCCACGTTGCAGCGCCGGTCGCGGCCCGCTATCAGGCGAAGCATGCCGCCCAAGACCAAAGCCCCCAAAGCTCGCAAAGCCGCGTCCGCCGACCTTGCCGCCCTCGTTGGGCGCATGCGGGACGGCGACCGACGCGCCACCTCGCGCGTCGTGACCGAGCTCGAACGCCTATCTCCCGACCTGCCGGCCCTGATGCAGGAGCTGGGGCCGCACCTCGGTCACGCTGAGGTCGTGGGGTTCACCGGGCCGCCGGGCGCTGGCAAGTCAACGCTCGTCAACGCCTATACCTCGCACTTGCGCCAAGCCGGCAAGAGCGTCGGCATTATCGCCGTCGACCCCTCGAGCCCCGTGTCGGGCGGCGCCATCCTCGGCGACCGGATCCGCATGCCGGCGACGCTTGATGATGATGGCGTGTTTATGCGCTCGCTGGCGAGCCGCGGCCACCTCGGCGGCCTCTGCCCGGCGGCGGTGCGCGTCATCGACGGGCTCGATGCGGCCGGCAAGGATGCCATTCTGCTCGAGACAGTCGGCACCGGCCAGAGCGAAATCGACGTGGCCGAGGTCGCCGATGTGCGCGTTGTGGTGATGGCGCCCGGTCTCGGCGACGACATCCAGGCGATGAAGGCCGGGCTGCTTGAGATCGCCGACATCATGGTGGTCAACAAGGCCGACCGCGAGGGCGCCGACCGCACCCTCAGTCAACTGGCCGGGGCCGCCTCCCTGCGCATGGGAACGCGCGCCAAGGCAACCGTGCTGAAGACCACCGCCACGACCGGCGACGGCATCGCCGCGCTTGCCGAAGCCATCGCCGCGGCGGTCGCGCGACGAGGTGAGGTCGATCACCGGGAGCGCCGGCGACGGCGGGCGCGCTATTTGATTGCCCGTGCCGCCGCCGATCACATCAGCGAGCGCATCCGGGCCGGGCGGCATCGCGGCCTCGATGCGCTCGCCGACAAGGTGCTGACGGGACAGCTGCTGCCGGCGGAGGCCGCCAGGAGGCTGTTGGACCCATAAGGCCCGTTATGACTGAGGTCGGCCGCATTGCAAATTTTTAGGCTATGCGGCAATGGAACGCGCGCCCGCCTGGCTCTTGCGTTTCGCTCCTGCCTCAATATCGTGATGGCCTGGTCGCACCCGCGGCCGCATCGAGGAGGGAAGATGCGCATGTGCCAGATCCGCTACGCCACGGCAATGATGCTCACCGTCTCCAGCCTTGCTGTCGTCGCCGCCGCTCCGGCCGACGCCCGCATGCGCTGCGAGGGCAACTACCAGATCATCAACGGTCAGCCGCATGCGACCCCCTATTGCCAGGATGAAAACCTGGCGATAGTCGCCCGCTCCTACGGCCTGCGCGTGTCGGGCAGCGTCATGCGCAACAGCCCGGGCGAAAAGCAGCGCGTGTGCGCATTTCTCGGCAGCGATATCCGCGTGCGCGAAGCCTGCCAGGGCTATGGGCAGGATGGTCGTGGCGGCCCGATCCTACGTTTCTAACGGGCCGCTCAAGCCGCGGCGGCGCCCGCCTTGAGAAGCTTGTAGGTGATCGAGTCGGTCAGCGCTTCGAAGCTGGCATCCACGATGTTGGATGACACGCCGACCGTGAACCAGCGCGCGCCCGTGCCCTTGTCCCGGCTCTCCACCAGCACGCGCGTGACCGCTTCGGTGCCACCGGTGAGGATGCGGACCTTGTAGTCGACGAGCTCGACGTCCTTGATGATGTTCTGGTAGCGCCCGAGGTCCTTGCGCAGCGCCTGATCCAGCGCGTGCACCGGACCGTTGCCCTCGGCGACCGACCACAATGGCTCCTCGCCGCCGTCGACGAACACCCTCACCGTGGCCTCCGACACGGTCACCAGCCGCCCCAGGGCGTTGTGGCGCTTTTCCACCATCACGCGAAAGCTGTCGACCGTGAAGAACTGGGGCACCTCGCCCAAAAGCCGCCGCGCCAACAGCTCGAAGGACGCTTCCGCCGCCTCGTAGGCATAGCCCAGGGCCTCGCGCGACTTTACCTCGTCCAACAGTCTGCCGACCCGGTCATCGCTCTTGCCAAGGGGAATACCGAGCCGTTCCAGCTCGAAAATTAGGTTCGACTTGCCGGCTTGATCGGACACCAGTACGCGCCGGCGATTGCCGGTGGTCTCCGGCGGCACGTGCTCGTAGGTCGCCGGCTCCTTCAGGATCGCCGAGGCGTGGATGCCGGCCTTGGTGGCAAAGGCGGCCTCGCCCACGTAGGGCGCGTGCCGATTGGGGGCGCGGTTCAAGATCTCATCGAGCACGCGGCTCGCGTGCGTCAGCCGACGCAGGCGTTCGGGCGTGACACCGATCTCGAAGTTATCGGCGAACTCGCTTTTCAAAAGCAAGGTCGGGATCAGCGACGTCAGGTTGGCATTGCCGCAACGCTCGCCCAGGCCGTTGAGCGCGCCCTGAACCTGACGCGCGCCTGCGCGCACGGCCGCCAGCGAATTGGCCACCGCGTTCTCGGTGTCGTTGTGGGTGTGAATGCCGATGTGCGTGCCGGGGATGCGGGTCGCGACCTCGGCAACGATCTGAGCAATCTCGTGCGGCAAAGTCCCGCCGTTGGTGTCGCACAACACCACCCAGCGTGCTCCCGCGCGATAGGCGGTCTCGGCCACCGCCAAAGCATAAGCGCGATTGCCCTTGTAGCCATCGAAGAAATGTTCGCAGTCGATCATGGCCTGCCGCTCGCCCGCGGCTTGCCGCACGGCCTCCACCGATTGCGCGATGCCCTCCAAGTTGTCCTCGTTGCTGATGCCGAGCGCCACGCGCACGTGATAGTCCCAGGCCTTGGCAACGAGGCAAATGGCCCCCGCCTTGGCCTGTAGGGTGGCTTGGAAGCCCGGATCGTTGGACACCGACCGCCCCGCTCGCTTGATCATGCCGAAGGCCGTAAAGGTCGCACAGGCGAGGTTCGGCTCGGTGCTGAAAAGCTGCGTGTCCGTGGGATTGGCGCCGGGATAGCCGCCCTCGATGTAGTCCAGTCCCAGCTCATCGAGCACGCGCACGATCAGCCGCTTGTCCTCAAGCGAGAAGTCGACGCCCGTGGTCTGCGCACCGTCACGCAGTGTTGTATCGAACAGGTAAAGCCGCTGTCTGGACATGTTGCGCCTACCACACGCCAATGACCTTTAGCGCGATCAGCACGCCCGCGATGAGGACGACGATCTTAAGCGCCAGGTAGTAATAGCGATGCCGCCAAAAGGGTGGCCGCACGCTGGGATCGCTCATGTCCTTCCGATCCGTCATGGCTCAATCTCGCCCCCGCGTGCCGATGGGCCGCGCCTTTGCGATGCGCCGCAAGGGGAGCGCAGGCCCTGCGCAATCGCGCCTCATCGCTCGACCTCGGTCGCCGCCGCGATGCTCAGCTCCCAGGTGGTGCGGATTTCGCCGGTGACGGGATCCTTCGCGTCCTTGAGCTGCACGCCCAGCCCCAACAGCTGTTCGCGAATGCCGTCGGCCTTGCGGAAGTCTTTGGCTTTGCGCGCCGCGTTGCGCGCCTCGATCAGGGTGTTGACCGCCTCCTCGTCGACCGGCGCGCGCCCGGCCACCCTGGCCAGCATCCTGTGGGCGTCGAAGTCCGCCAGATTGTCGATCCCGAGAAGGGCCAGCGCGTTGGCAAAGCGGGCGCGTGCCGTCTCCAAGGCTGCCTCGTCCACCGGGGCGCCCGCGCCAGCGGAGCCGAGCGTGGCGCGCGCCAGCCGATGCAGTTCCGCGATCGCCCCGGGCGTGTTCAGGTCGTCGGCAAGGGCCGCCAGGAACTCGCCCCCGTGCTCGGCGGGGGAGTGATGCCGGGCCAAATGCTGGCGCAGGCTGTGGAGCTCGAGCGCCGCTTCCACCATCCCCTTGCGCGTCCAGTTTATGGGTTGGCGATAGTGGGTCTTTAGCATGGCGAAATACAAGACCCGGCCGTCCCATCCCGCATCCAAGAGGTCCCTGATGGTCACGAAATTCCCGAGCGATTTCGACATCTTCTCGCCCTCGACCTGCAGGAAGCCGTTGTGCATCCACACCT
This sequence comes from Hyphomicrobiaceae bacterium, assembly GCA_035573335.1. Lineage (GTDB taxonomy): Bacteria > Pseudomonadota > Alphaproteobacteria > Rhizobiales > Hyphomicrobiaceae > AWTP1-13. The sequence goes on from DATMZT010000029.1 coordinate 12,193, forward strand.
TGGCCATCTGGGCGATGCCGTAGCCGGCGCGTGACTGGGCGATCTCGTTTTCATGATGCGGAAAGACAAGGTCGATGCCGCCGCCATGGATGTCGAACACGTGCGGCTCGGCCAGGCCCGTGGCCGTCAGCGTGCCCTTGGCCAAAACCCACAAGAACTTGTCGGCCATCGCCGAGCACTCGATGTGCCATCCCGGTCGGCCTTTCGTCGCAATGCCGCAGGGGGACTCCCAGCCCGGCACGCCAGGCGCGGAGGGTTTCCAGAGCACGAAGTCCATGGGCCCCTTCTTATAGGGTGCCACTTCGACGCGCGCGCCCACCTCCATTTCCTGCAGCGACCGGTTGGCGAAACGGCCGTAGTCCGGCAGGCTCGCTACGTCGAAGAGCACGTGCTCCTGCGCCACATAGGCATGGCCGCGGTCGACGAGGGCCTCGATCAGGGCGCGCATTTCCGGGATGGTGTCGGTCGCGCGCGGCTCCGCGCTTGCCGGCAAGACGCCAAGCGCCGCGATATCCTGGTGAAACTGCGCCGTCGTCTCGCTGGTCAGCTTGCGGATTGCCTCGATCGGCGGCAGGTCGCGGTAAAGCTCCGTTGCCCGCGCATTGATCTTGTCGTCGATGTCGGTGATGTTGCGGGCATAGCTGACGTGGCCGGCCCCATAGAGGTGGCGCAGCAGCCGAAACAGCACATCGAAGACGATGATCGGCCGGGCGTTGCCGATATGAGCGAAGTCGTAGACCGTGGGCCCGCACACGTACATGCGCACATTGCTGGGATCGATCGGTTGAAATCGCTCCTTCGTCCGGGTCGCCGTGTTGTATAGCGTGAGCATCATCTCACCTTGCCGCCGGGCGGGGCGTTTTCTCTGTCACCGATGGGCAAAGAAGCGGCCGCGCGCCAGCCTGTGGCTAGCTCGTTGCAATAATGCCGCACAGAGTATTGACGGCCGGTATCAAGCGGGTCGGCATGGGCCGCTTATCCCTCGCTTTCCCGGGCAGCGTCAAGGCCAAGTCGAACGCCCAATTTGCGCTGCATTGACCCGGTAGGGCAACACTCCCATAATCCCAGGAGGGGAAGTTTCGCAAGAATCAAGGCCGCTTGCAGAACCGGCGCCACTTGTAGAACCGCGCCGCCGGGGGGACCTTCGGAATTTTCCAATGCTGAACGGGAAGACGAGATCGCGCAGCCTGCGCCTCATCCTGGTCGCCTTGGCCGTCCTTGCTGCCCTGGGACTTGGGCTTGCCGACGCCATGGCCCAGGGCTGGAACTGGTGGCCATTCGGCGGACCATCCGAGCCGCGCCCGATTCCGCGTGAGCCGCTCTACCGTGGCCCGGGACAACCGCCGCCGGGCTATCCTCCAGCAGGTGTTCCGGGCCAGGGACAGCCGGTGCCGCCGCCGGGGCAGCCCTATTGGGGCCAGCGCGGGGCCAGCAACATCTGCTTGCAGCTCGAGCAGCGGCTCGTCACGGAGACCCAAGGTAGCGGACAGAACCGGGAGTTGCTGCCCAAGATCGAGGCGGACCTGCGCCAGACCGAGCGCAGCCTGACCACGGCCCAGATCCAGCTCGACCGTGCCGACTGCTGGGATCAGTTCTTGTTCTCCAAGACGCTGCGTCGGACGCCGCGCTGCGTGCAGCTCAACGGCGACGTCGAAAGCATGCGGCGGCGCTTGGCGGAGCTCGACGGGCAGCGCCGGCAGATCCTGGGCACGCGCGATAAATCCTATCAGGACGATATCATCCGCGAGCTGGCGCGGAACGGCTGCGGCCAGCAGTACACGCAGGAGGCTCGGCGGCGGGATGCGGCCAGCAACCCCTTTTCCTCCCTCTGGTCCGATGAGGGCGACGCCCCGCGCGGGCCCGGCAACCAGTTCGGCAACCTGCCCTTCGCCACCTACCGCACCTTGTGCGTGCGGCTGTGCGATGGCTACTACTTCCCGGTCAGCTTCTCCACGCTGCCCAATCACTTCCAGCGCGATGCCGAAATCTGCCAGTCCCGCTGTGCGGCACCGGCCGAGCTTTACTACCACCAAAACCCCGGCGCCGCCGTCGAGCAGGCAATCTCGGTCGCCACCCAACAGCCCTACACCAGCTTGAAATCGGCCTGGCGTTATCGCAAAGAGTTCGTGCAGGGTTGCTCCTGCAAGGAAGCCGAATACCTGCCCGCTCAGGGTGCTGGCGAAAAGAAGGTCGATGCCGTACCGGCAAATCCGCCGCCGCGGTCGGAGGCGCGCCTCAGCACCCCGCGTTGAAGCGGGCCCTTCGGCGTCCGCCCACAAGGGTTGTTGCCGATTGCGATGCCGCCTAAGAGTTCATGGGTCTGATGCCGGGCATTGACCGCCGTCCCACCGGCACCTTGCCCGCCGGCATCGAAATCAGGCAGCTCGGGCTCGACGATTTCCCGGCGGTGCGCTACCTGCACGCTACCGTGCTGCGCGCCCAGACCGCCGACGCCCTCACGGAAGCCGAGATCGCCGCCTTCGCCAACCTGGTCAATTCACCCACCTATTCGGATCTGTTGCGTGAAGAAAATGAGATTTTCTCGGCGTGGCTCGCCGGCGAGTTGCTGGGGACCGCCGCCTGGCGCATCAACGCCGACGACGGCACCCAGGCCCGCGTCGGCTTCGTCTTTGCTCGCCACTCCGGCTTCGGCATCGGCAGCCGCCTGCTCGCCGAGGCCGAGGCACGGGCGCTGGCCTGGGGCTTCGATCGTCTGACCTCGTTCACGACCTTGAACGGGGTGCCCTTTTTCCAGAAGCGCGGCTACACCGTCGTCTCTCGCGGGGTGAAGGTCTTCTCGGCCGAATGCGCGCTCCCCGTCGCCTTTTTGGCCAAGCGCCTGGCCCGGCGCCCCGCCGGTGCACCGGCCCGCGCCCACTAGGGGCGCCGCGCCCAGGCCGTACCGCTGCCCTCCCCTCAGGCGCGGGCCGCCGCCGCGCCCAGGCCCTGTTCCTCGATGGGCGCCAAGCCCAAGGCCTCGCAAATGGCCCCGAGGTGGCGATGGTCGGTGCCGCAGCATCCCCCCAGGACGTTGATTTGCGGGTGGCGCGCCAACAGGGCGCGGTATTGTTCCCCGAATTCGGCGGGATCGCCGGCGTCGAGGTCGCGGGCCTCGTTGAGTTCCGCGTGGCTCAACCGCGAGGCGTTGGCGCGCAGGCCGCGGATGCGCTGCAGCCAAGTCCGATCGCTGGCCCGATCGCTGAAAAGGACACCGCCAAAGTGCGTGGGGTGGGCACAGTTGATCATGTAGTAACTGGGGGCCTGCCCCGTCGCCTGATCCACCGCCTCGATCGCCTCGGCCAGGCCCTGCCCGGTGGGCAGCCGACCGTCGGTCTCGAGTGTAAAGGAGATGGCGACCGGCAGGCCGGCGGCTGCCGCCGCGCGTGCGACACCCACGGCCTCGTTGGCGTTGGTCATGGTGATGGCGGTCACCATGTCGACACCCGCTTGGGCAAAGGCCGCGATCTGCGCCCGGTGATAATCGCCGGCCTCGTCGGCTCCCATCACCAAGCCCGGGTCATAGCCGTCGCCCCTGGGGCCGACGCAGCCGCTGACGACCATGGCGCTGCCGGCGCCGGCAAAGGCGTCGCGCAGCCGGGCCATGAGCGCAATGGCCTTGCCGTTGGCGGCGGCCAGCGCCGCGGCGCTGTAGCCGAGTTTATCACCCCAGTCGCGGCTCGCCCGCCAGGTTGGGCTTTCCAACACAAACCCCCGCCCGCAAGCGCGGGCCATGCTGGCATAGCGCTCATAGTAGCTGTAGAGCGCTGCCGTCCCTGCCGCGCTCTTAAGGAGGTCAAAGGCGGCAAAGTAGGGCAGCGCCAGTCCCTCGTGGAAAATCAAGGTGGTTTCGATGCCACCGTCGGTCAGGAACAGGCCGCCCCCGAGTTGCGGCAGCGGGGATCGATCAAGGCTCATGGGTCGCTCCGGATGCGTGCTGTTATTGGTCAGGCGATGGCGCATGGTGCCGTCACCGGCGCCGGCGTCCCAGCCTACCGGCGGTGCAGTCCGGGTCACGATTATTTTATGCACGAGATCAAATGGTTAGAGCCGCACCGACGGCCAACCCAAGCCGTGGTCTCGCGCATTGCCCGGGCGCAACTATACCGCTAGTACAGTAGCCATGGCCGATCTCCCATCCCGTCGCGCCAGTGACACGCGCGAGCGCATTTTGGAGCTCGCCGAAGCCTCCGTGCTCGACAAGGGATTTGCCGCCACCTCGATCGAAGAGCTGATCGCCGGTGCCGGCATCACCAAGAGCGGGTTCTTCTATCATTTTAGGGACAAGCGCGAGCTCGCCCGCGCCCTGATGCTGCGCTACATCGCGCATAACGACGCGGTGCTCGCCGACATTTTTATGCGCGCCGACGAACTCAACGAGGACCCCTTGCACGGCTTCCTCGTGGCCTTGAAGCTGTTTGCCGAAATGATGGCCGATCTGCCCGCGACCCATCCGGGCTGCCTCGTAGCCTCCTTTTGCTATCAGGACCGGCTGTTCGACCGCGAGGTCCACGAATTGACCCAGACGGGCGTGCGCGGCTGGCGGAAATTGTTTCTCGAGCGTCTGGAAAAGATCGCCGAACGCTATCCCCCCAAGGTTGATCTGTCGCTTGAGGACTTGGCCGACATGGCCAACACGCTGGTCGACGGCGGCATCATCATGTCGCGCGTGCTTGTGGATAAGACCATATTGCCACGACAGATTCTGCTCTACCGGGAATTTATCCGCACGGTGTTCCTAGGGGTCACCGCCGGGCGGGCGCCAAGGGGCCGGGGCGCCGCCGGCACCCAATCGTGAAAGGGCTGCAAATTTTTTCGGGCCTTTTGGGAATATGGTTTCCACTCATACGTTTTGAAGACGATCCGCACCCCCGCACCGCGGATCAAAATTAGGGCGTCCCGAAATCCCCGCACCTCGGGACGCCCTGATCTCTTCTTGCGTCTACACCCTGGCTTCGCCCCTCGTGTCTGGGACACGAGCGCATCGCTTTAGGCGATGCGGGCGTTTCCGCTTCTGGGCATCAAGTCGCCTCGACGGGCTCCCGAAACCTGTTCGTGATGGGATAACGCCGGTCGCGCCCGAAATTGCGCGCGGAGATTTTCACGCCGGGGGCCGCCTGCCGCCGTTTATACTCAGCCAAATATAAAAGGCGCTCGACCTTTTTCACGATCGGGAGCGGGTGCCCGCGCGCCACGATCTCGGCCAGCGACATCTCCTGCTCGACGAGACAGCCCAGAATGTCGTCGAGCACTTCGTAAGGCGGCAGGCTATCTTGATCCTTCTGGTTCTCGCGCAGCTCCGCCGTCGGCGCCTTCTGCAAAATGTTCTCCGGAATGACGAGGCCGCTTGGACCCCGGCCACCCTTTGGACGCTGTTGATTGCGCCAGTGGCCCAGGCGGTAGACCTCGGTCTTGTAGAGGTCCTTGATCGGATTGAAGCCCCCGTTCATGTCGCCATAAAGCGTGGCATAGCCCACCGACATTTCGCTCTTGTTGCCCGTCGTCAGCACCAGCGAGCCAAACTTGTTGGAGACCGCCATCAAGGTCGTGCCGCGCACACGGCTTTGTACGTTTTCCTCGGTGATGTCCTTGGCGCGCCCGGCGAACTGCGCCTCCAGCATCGCCCCGAAGCCTGCCACCGCCGGCGCGATCGGAATGATGTCGTAGCGCACCCCGAGCGCCTCGGCGCAGGCCGCCGCGTCCGCCAGGCTTTCGTTGGAAGTGTAGCGATAGGGCAGCATGATGCAATGCACGCGCTCGGGGCCCAGCGCGTCGACCGCCAACGCCGCCACCAGCGCCGAATCCACCCCGCCCGACAGCCCCATCACCACGCCCGGGAAGCGGTTCTTGTCGACATAGTCGCGCAGGCCCAAAACGCAGGCATGATAGGCTGCCGCCTCGTGCTCCTCGAGCACGCTCAACGCTTGTTTTTGGCAGTCCCAGCCGCCCGCGGAGCGCTTGAGCTCGACCAACCTGATGCACTCCTCCCAGGCGGGCAATTGCACGGCGAGGCTGCGGTCGCGATTGAGGACGAACGAGGCCCCATCGAACACGAGTTCGTCCTGGCCGCCGACCTGGTTGACGTAAATCAGCGGCAGGGCATTTTCGGTGACGCGCGCCACCGCCACGTTTATGCGCAAGTCAGGCTTGGGCCAATCAAAGGGCGAGCCGTTGGGTGAAATCAGCACCTCCGCGCCCGTCTCCTGCAGGCATTCACATACCTCCTCCTGCCAGATGTCCTCGCAAATGGGCACGCCGAGCCGAACGCCGCGAAAGTTGATCGGGCCTGGCATTGGGCCGACGTCAAACACGCGCTTTTCGTCGAACACGCCGTAATTGGGCAGGTCCACCTTAAAGCGCACGCCCACCACCTTGCCGTCATCGAGCAGCGCCGCCGCGTTGTAGAGCTTATCGTCCTGCGGCCAGACGCTGCCAACGAGAACGCCGGGCCCGCCATCGGCGGTCTCGACGGCCAAGCGCTCGATCAGCGCGCGCGCCGCGCGTGCAAAGGCCGGCTTGCGCACCAGGTCCTCGGGCGGATAGCCGGTGATGAAGAGCTCGGAAAAAACGATCAGGTCCGCGCCCTTGCCGGCGGCATCCTGGCGCGCGCGCAACAGCGTGGCGGCGTTTGCCTCGAGGTCACCGACCACGGGATTGAGCTGGGCCAAGGCGATCTTCAAGGTGTCGTGGGACCTGGGCATGGGTCAGATGTAGGCCGCGCACCTCGGCGATGCAATGCAGCCCTGGGGCGGCCCAGCCGAGGGGCGGGCCTTAGCAGGGCTGGCGCGCAAGACCGCTTTCGGGGCAAGTTGCCGCCAACCGAAACAGGCCCCGCACCCCAAGTCGATGCGCTCCTCCACCTCCGCCACGCTGTTGGGCTCCGGCGCCATTGGGCTGTGGAGTTCGCTTGCCAGCCTGACCGTCCTCAAGGGCGCGGTGCCGCCCCTGCAAACGACGGCCATCGCCTTTGCCGTGGGCGGCATCGTTTTGATCGCCGCCGCCGGCCTGCGTGGGCGGCTCTCTCACCTGTGGCCGACCCGCGCGTCGCTCGCCCTCGGCATCTACGGGCTCTTTTGCTACCACGCCCTCTATTTTGCCGCGCTCAGCCTGGCGCCGGCGGCCGAAGCCAGCCTCATCGCCTCGCTTTGGGCCCTGTTTACGGTGGTCTTCTCGGGCCTGCTGCCGGGTCAGCCGCTGCGCCCGCGGCACCTGTTGGCGGCGCTGATCGGGCTCGCCGCCGCCACGCTGCTGGTTTGGAGTAGTCTGGGCGTTAGCGTCCCCGGCAGCCATCGCCCCCTCGGATTCGTGCTGGCCTTCGGCTGCGCCTTGATCTGGTCGAGCTACTCGGTCGCCTCGCGGCTGTTTGCAGCCGTGCCCAGCGACAGCATCGCCGCGCCCTGCCTGATCACAGCGGGGCTGGCAGCGATGTTGAGTTTGGCGTTCGAGACCTGGGTGGCGCCCAGCGGCCTTGCCTGGCTGGCGCTGGTCGGTCTCGGCATCGGCCCGGTCGGCGCCGCCTTTCTGCTCTGGGACGTCGGCATGAAGGGGGGCGACGTGTCGCTCCTTGGCGTGTTGTCCTATGCCGCGCCCGTCCTTTCCACCGGTCTGTTGGTGCTGTTGCGTCTGGCCGAACCCACCCTCGAGCTGGGGCTGGCCTGCGCGCTCATGGTGATTGCCACGGCGATTGCCGCGCGCGCCTGATCTCGCCGCGCCGATCTGCGAGCCCTTGCCTGCCCCGAACCCGCGCGCGGATTTGGGCGGCAGGGGCGCTGCCAAACCGTTGTTATTCGGCGGCCCGTGGCGCCCGCCGCTCGGATGCCGGCGCCTTTTGCGCCTGCAGGCGCTCGGCCAGCCGGAACGACAGCTCCAGCGACTGGCCGGCATTGAGGCGCGGATCGCAACCGGTGTCGTACTGGCGCGCCAGGTCGGCCTCGGTGATCTTGGAAGCGCCACCGGTGCACTCGGTAACGTTTTGTCCGGTCATTTCGATGTGCACGCCGCCGGCGTGCGTTCCCTCGGCGCGGTGGATGTCAAAGAAGCTCGTCACCTCTTCGAGGATGCGGTCGAACTGGCGGGTCTTGTAGCCGTTGGTCGCCGTGATGGTATTGCCATGCATGGGATCACAGGACCACACCACCTTGCGCCCGGCTTCTTTGACCGCGCGCACCAGGCGCGGCAGATGCTTTTCGATCTTGTCGGCGCCGAACCGGCAGATCAGGGTGAGCTTGCCCGCCTCTTCCTTCGGGTTCAGGATCTCAATTAACCGCAGCAGCTGATCAGGCTCGAGCGACGGTCCGCACTTCATGCCGATCGGATTGACGATGCCGCGACAATACTCGACGTGGGCGCCATCGAGCTGGCGCGTACGGTCGCCGATCCACAGTAGGTGGCCGGAGGTGGCCACGTAGTCGCCCGTGCCCATGGCCTCGTCGCGCCGGGTCAGCGCCTGCTCGTAGCTCAACAGCAGCGCCTCGTGGCTGGTGTAGAAGCTGGTGGTGCGCAAGGCCAAGCTGTTCTCGGCCGTCATGCCGAGCAACTCGTTCACCTCCACGGTGCGCTTGATCTCGTCGGCCAGCTCATTGTATCGCCGCTCGACCGCGGTACCCTCCATGAACTTGAGTTCCCAGCGGTGCACATTGTCGAGGGAGGCGTAGCCGCCGTCGAGCAGGGCCCGCAAAAAATTCAAGGTCGCCGCCGACTGCCGGTAGGCTTCCAACTGCCGGCGTGGATCGGGGATGCGGTCCGCAGCCGTGAAGTCGGGACCGTTGATGATGTCGCCACGGTAGCTTGGCAGCTCGTGGCCGTCCTTTTTCTCCGTCGGCGAGGAGCGCGGCTTGGCGAACTGTCCCGCGACGCGGCCAATCTTGACGACCTGGCTGCTGCCGGCGAACGTCAAAATCAGCGCCATTTGCAGGAACAGCTGGAAATAGTCGCGGATGTAGTCGGTCTTGTGCTCCTTGAAGCTTTCCGCGCAATCGCCGCCCTGCAGCAGGAAGGCCTTGCCGTCGGCGACCCCGGCGAGTTTCTCCTTGAGGTCGCGCACTTCCTTGACAAATACCAGCGGTGGGAAGTTGCGCAAATTGCGCTCGACCTCGGCCAGGGCGACCGCGTCGGGGTACTCGGGGACCTGGACGATCGGTTTTGATCTCCAACTATCGGGCTTCCAGGCCGCCAGCATTGCGCATTCTCCGGACAAAATCGCAACCGGCCCGGAGCAATGTGCCTGGGCCATCAAGACAATCGTGGGGTCTTGGCCGGCGTTATAGTGGAAAGCCTGAGAAGCCACCAGGGCCTGTGGCATTGCCTTGAGGCCAGACGCCGGCCCATGCTGCCCCGAAAGCGAAGGAAGCTAGCAGGGCCCGATGACGCTTGTGGACGACGACGGCGCCGTGACGGCGCGCCCCTTCACCCTTGCGGCCACCGATGGCTACGCGCTGGCCGCAACCGAATATTTACGCCCGAGCCCGGCCGAGGCGGCCGCCGTGACGTTGATTGCCCCGGCCGCCGCCGTTCCCGCGCGCTACTACGCCAGGTTTGCCAGCTATCTGGCGTTGCGCGGCGGGCCCGTCGTCACCTTCGACTACCGCGGCATCGGCGCCTCCGCACCCAATACCTTGCGCGGCTTTCCGGTCCGCATGCGCGATTGGTGCATCCTCGATGTCGCCGGCGCCATCGGCTGGGCGCGGCAAGCCCACCCCGCGCGTCCCCTCCATTGGCTGGGCCACAGCATGGGAGGGTTCGCGACCGGCCTCGCCCACAACAATGGCGCGATTGCCCGCCAGCTCAACATCGCCACCCTCAGCGGCTATTGGGGCCGGATGCGGAGCCCGGAACGCTACCGCGTGCGTTTTTTGATGGGCTCGGTGGCCCCGCCCCTCGTGCGCCTGCTGGGCTATTTCCCGGGCGTGTTGATGGGCGGGGAGAATATGCCGGGCCCCGCCTTTCTCGAATGGGCCGGCTGGTGCATGACGCGGGAGTTCATTTTTGGCGACCCGACGCTGAGCGAGGTCCGCCACTTCGCCACGCTCAAGGCCCCGGTCAGGTTTGCCCAGATCGAGGACGATGTGTGGGGCACGCCCGCCGCCGTTGGCCACATGGCAAGCCATTTCACGGCCAACAGCGAGCGCAGCATTTGGCGGGTGAGCCTGGCCGAGGCCAAGGCGAAGCGCGTAGGCCACCTGGGTTTCTTCCGCTCGGCATTCCGTGCCAGCCTGTGGCCGCCGGCCGCCGCCTGGCTCGAGGGCAGCTTACGGGACTAGTCGGGGAGCCGGAGCGCTCCTCTTTGCTCCCCGGCGCTCGCGGGGAACCGCCGCCTCGAGGATCATGTCATCCCCAACATCCCCAATTGTTGCGGGGGGCCGTCATTTGAAGGGCGGCCAATTCGTGCCAACATTTCCCCATGGCGATCAAGGATCCTTCCTTCAGTCTCGGCATCGAGGAGGAATACCTCCTGGTCGATGACACGACGCGCGACCTCGTGCGCGAGATGCCACAGGCGCTGTTCGACGCGGCCCAGCAGGCGCTGCAGGGCCAGGTGGCGCGCGAGTTCCTCAAGTCCCAAATCGAAGTCGGCACCAGCGTGCACAAGTCACCGCGCCAGGCGGGCGCCGAGCTCGCACACTTGCGCCGCACGGTAGCCGATCTCGCTGCCGAGTACGGCCTGGCGCCGATCGCGGCATCGACCCACCCGTTCGCGCGCTGGAGCACGCAGGAACCCACCGAGCGGGCGCGCTATCAGTCGATCGCCAAGGATCTTGCCGGCGTCGGTCGTCGTCTTGTGATCTGCGGCATGCACGTGCACGTCGGCATCGAAGACGACGAGTTGCGCATCGATCTCTTCAACCAGGCCCGCTATTTCTTGCCGCATCTGTTGGTGTTGTCGACGTCCTCGCCGTTCGCGGAGGGCGAAGACACCGGCCTCAAGTCCTATCGGCTGGCCGCCTACCAGGAGCTGCCGCGCACGGGCATGCCGGGTCGGTTCGAGGGTTGGTATGAATATCTGCAGACAGTTGATCTGCTCGTCCGCAACGGCGTCATCGAGGACGCCAGCAAGATCTGGTGGGACATCCGGCCGTCCTCGCGCTTTCCCACCCTGGAGATGCGCGTCACGGACGTCTGTCCTCTGATCGAGGATGCCGTGTGCGTCGCTGCCTTCTACCTCTGCATCCTGCGCATGTTGTATCGGCTGCGGCGCGCCAACCAGACCTGGCGCACCTATCCCTTGTTCCTACTCGCCGAGAACCGCTGGCGCGCCCAGCGCTACGGTGTGGAGGGAACCTTGTTCGACCTCGGCAAGGGCGAACTCGTGCCGTTCCGCGATCTCGTCGATGAACTGCTGGTGATGCTGCGCGAGGACGCCGAGGCGCTGGGCTGCCTCGCCGAGCTCGAGCATGCCCGCATCATCCTGGCGCGCGGCACCAGTGCCGACCGGCAAGTCGCCCATTTCCAAGCGCAACTTGGCGCCGGCGCCACACGCGAGGACGCGCTGTTGAGCGTCGTCGATCACCTGATCAAGGAAACGGTGGCCTGAGGCAGGCGTTGGCGCCCATCACTCCGGGTGGGGCTCGCCCGTGTGCGCTTCGGCATTGAGGGCCAGTTGCTCGTAGGCCTGCGCAATCGCAAGCAGGGCCTTCTGGGCGACGGGGTCCGCCAACGCCGCGGCATGCCGGCGCGCCTCCTCGGCGCGGCGACGCCAATGGGTGGAATCATGCACTTCCCCGGCCTTGTGCGTTCCTGCCCCGACCATCAACGCACTCCGCATCCCCACTGCCGCTCCGCCCGCCCCCTTTTTTGCAAAGGGGCGACCCACGCCTTGCCTCAATCAGACGCGCCATCGTCCAGGCGATTTTTCCGGGCATTGGCCCGCTGCGCAAGACTTTCGTAGGCCGCGGCAATATCCTGCATGATCCGCCGCGCCCGCGGCTCGGCCATCTCGGCGGCACAAGCGCGCGCCTCGGCGGCAAGCGTTCGCCAATTGGCTTGCCCCCCATCCTCTTGCGTTGGCGTGTCCGTCGGCATGCCCGCTGTCCCCTCTCCCACGCGCTTTCCTTCAACGCCGCCAAAGACCAACGGGTTCCTGTTGCAGGCGGTTCGGACGCGGCGCGACCGCGCCTGGCCCTATGGCACGCCCTTAAGACTGCGCGCCGGCAAAAGAGCGGAGCTACCTCAGCTCAGCGCCGCCTTGGTGGCGGCGGCCCAGGCGGCAAAGCGGCCTTCGGCGATGGCCTTGCGCATGGCGGCCATCAAGTCTTGATAGAAGGCGACATTGGCCCACGACAACAGCATGGCGGCCAGATATTCCTCGGCCTTGACCAGGTGATGCAAGTAGGCGCGGGAATAGTCGCGCGCGGCAGGACATTGACTTTGGCGGTCGAGCGGGGCTGGATCCTCGCTGTGCGCGGCATTGCGCAGATTGAGCTTGCCGGCCCAGGTGAAGGCTTGGCCGTGGCGGCCGGAGCGCGTCGGCAGCACGCAATCGAACATGTCGATCCCACGGGCGACGCTTTCGATGAGATCGATCGGGGTGCCGACGCCCATCAGGTAGCGCGGCTGGTCCACCGGCAAGCGCGGCAGGGTGCCCTCGAGCGTTTCCAGCATCGCCCGTTGTGGTTCGCCGACCGCCAGGCCACCGACCCCATAACCTTGAAAATCAAGATCGAGTAGGCCATCCACGGAGCGCGTGCGCAGGTCCCGATTGGTGCCCCCTTGCACGATGCCGAACAGCGCCTGGCCGGGGTCGGCGGCCCCCCGCGCGCGCTGGCTCGCAAAGGCGCGCTTGGCACGCGCCGCCCACGCCAGCGAGCGTTCGACCGCGCCCGCGACGGCTTCTTGCGAGGCCGGCAGGCTCACGCATTCGTCGAGCTGCATCTGGATGTCGGCGCCAAGCAGGCATTGGATCTCGACGGCGCGTTCCGGCGTCAGCGCGTAGCGGGCGCCGTCGATGTGGGACTGGAAGGCAACGCCTTCGTCCGTGATCGTGCGCAGCTTCGACAGGCTCATGACCTGGAAGCCACCCGAGTCGGTCAAGATCGGTTTGTCCCACCCCATGAAGGTATGTAGCCCGCCGAGGCGGGCGATACGCTCCGCGCCCGGGCGCAGCATCAGGTGATAGGTGTTGGCGAGCACGACCTCGACGCCCGCCGCCTTGAGCTGGTCGGCGTAAACGGCCTTCACCGTGCCAGCGGTGCCGACTGGCATGAACGCCGGCGTCGCGATCTTGCCACGCGCGGTGACAATTTCGCCGAGGCGGGCGCCGGCATCGCTCTTGTGCAGGATGAAGGCGAAGGGCGTCGTCATCTGTTGGTGCAGGCAGGATAGAGCAGGCAGGCATCGCCATAGGAATAGAAGCGGTAGCCGGCGTCGATGGCATGCCGATAGGCCTGTTGCATGGTGGCAAGCCCCGAGAAGGCCGCCACCAGCATGAACAAGGTCGAGCGCGGCAGGTGGAAGTTCGTCAGCATGAGGTCGACGGCCTTGAAGCGGTAGCCAGGCGTGACGAACAGCTCGGTGTCGCCGGCAAATGGCGCCAGCCTGCCATCCTCGCCGGCGGCCGTTTCCAGCAATCGCAGTGCCGTGCTGCCGACGGCGACGACGCGCCCGCCCGCGGCGCGCACCCGATTGAGCGCCTGCGCCGTCGCCTCGCTGATTTCACCCCATTCCGCGTGCATGCGATGGCCGGCCGTATCGTCCGCCTTCACAGGCAGGAAGGTGCCGGCACCCACGTGCAGGGTGAGGAAGTGCCTGGCAATGCCGCGCGCCTCGAGTGCGGCAAATAGTGCGGGCGTGAAATGCAGGCCCGCGGTCGGCGCCGCCACGGCCCCGGCGTGGCGCGCATAGATGGTCTGGTAGCGCTCCGCATCTTCGGGAACCTGCTCGCGCCGGCTGGCGATGTAGGGGGGTAGCGGCGGATCGCCAAGCGCCTCGATCGCTTCGTCGAGATAGGGGCCGTGCAGACTGAAGGAAAGTTCAACCTCGCCGCCCGCGCCCGTGGCCGCGAGGGTTGCCTCGAGCTGACCCAACAGACAGACGCGACCATCGTGGCCGAACCGGAGGCGATCGCCGGGCTTGAGGCGTTTCGCCGGCCGCGCGAAGGCCAGCCAACGGCTCTCGTCCAAGCGCTTGTGCAAATTGAAGGAGACCGTCGCACGCTGCTCCCCGCGCTGACGCTCCCCCGTCAGGGCGGCGCGGATTACGCGGGTGTCGTTGAGGACCATGGCATCGCCCGGCCGCAGGAATTCGGCCAAGCGGTGCATGCTGCTGTCGGTGAAGCGCGCACACGCTTCCCGACCCAGCGGGACCGCCTCGTCCGGTCGCACGACCAGCAACCGGGCGGCGTCGCGCGGCCGCGCCGGCTCCAGCGCAATGTGGTCCTCGGGCAGCTCGAAATCGAAAAGGTCGGCCTTCATCGCAGCCATTATAGGCCCATTGTCGCCCAGGGGCTCCGCCCGACATTCAGGAAAGCGTTGCGAACAAGATTTGCCAAAGCCTTGCCAACAAAGCCTTGCCAAGAAGGCCTGGCCGGGAAAGCCCGGCCTAGAAAGCTTGGCATGGGTGACCCTGCTTGCCGCCGCTATCGCCCAGGACAGCTTTGGACAGCTTTGGACAGCTTTGGACAGCCAGCCTTGGGGCAGGCCGCGCGGCGCCTGACTTAGCGCGGCGTACCGGTGGCGGTGGCCACGACGTCGCGCAGCAGTCCCGCCAGCGGCTCCGGCTGCTGGCCGGCTTCGCGACGGGCGAGGTCCATGAGCCGTGGGTCGCTGGCAGCGCGCAGGGCCAGCGCTGCCTTGGCCTTGTGGCCGGTGCTCGAGGCGACTGGGTCGCTCTCATCGAGGCTGCCGGCGAGTGCGCCGACGAGACGCCGCGCGGCAGCCTCGCTGCCGGTTGCCATGAAGTGCGCCACGACCATGTCTAAGACCACGCCGGCTTCGTCGAAGGCAAGCGACAGGGTGGCCCGCGTGTCGGGTACGGCCAACAGCGTTTCGATCTCCAGCGCGCGCGCCGGGAGCAGGCGCTTGAGGAGCGTCAGCTGCCGGCGCCAGTCGGGCAGGCCCGACAGGGCAATAGCCTGGGCAAGGAGGCGCTGTTTGGCCGGCGCCGCCTCGGCGATCGTGTCGCTGAAAAGCGCAGTCAGGCCTTCGTCCTCGGCAATCAGCGCCGCCAAGAAAGCGGCGGTTGGCTGCAACCGGGTCTCCGCGTCGAGAGCTCCGAGCGCCACCAGCGCGTCGATGGCCTGGGCAACGCGCTGCGGCTCGGGGTTGAGATGGTAGTGCGCCATCCAGGTTTCGACGGCGGCCACATCGCCGAAGGCCGCGGGCGAACTAACACCGCGCCAGCCGCTCCCCAGCCATAGGCCGGCGGCCAGCGCGAAGCCGAGCCAGAAGCTCATTAGATAGCGCACGCGAGCAACCCCTCGGAGCGCCCCGCCCGCATGGGCGCAGCCGCACACCCCGCCAAAGGTGTGCCGAAGCATACTGAGCAAAACAAGGTTGACGAAGGCTAAAATCCCGGCCCGCTGGCGCGCCAGCGTTAAGGGTCGCTCAAGGGTCTCGGCTCAGGCGGCCACGTCGGCCGCCACCTTCAGCGAACGGATCTTATCGGGCTTAGCCACCGGTTCGCCGCGCTCGAGTTCGTCGATGTGCTCCATGCCCGTGAGAACCTTGCCCCAGACCGTGTATTTGTTGTCGAGGAAGGTGGCGTCGTCGAAACAGATGAAGAACTGGCTATTGGCGCTGTCGGGGCGGGTCGAGCGCGCCATCGAGCACACCCCGCGCACATGTTTCTCGGCATTGAACTCGGCCTTGAGGTCGGGATAGTTCGACCCGCCCATGCCCGTGCCCTCGGGGCAGCCGGTCTGCGCCATAAAGCCGTCGATCACACGGTGAAAGACAACCCCGTCATAAAACCCCTCACGCGCCAGCTTCTTGATGCGTTCCACGTGCTTGGGCGCCAGATCGGGCCTAAGCCCGATCACAACCTTGCCCTTGCTGGTTTCCATGATCAACGTGTTCTCAGGGTCTTTGATGTTGGTCATGCGTAACTCCGGGTTGCTTGCACATGCCATGAACGCGGGGCCATGAACGCGGGGGCGCGACGGGGCGTCACTTCTTGTCCGCGAGCAGGTAGACCTTCTGCATCTTGTCGGGTTGTGGCGGCGGCTCGCCGCGCGCAATTTTGTCGACGGTGTCCATGCCGTCGATCACCTCGCCCCACAGCGTATATTGACCGGTGAGCTGCCGACAGCCGTCGCCAAAGCAGATGAAAAACTGGCTGTTGGCGCTATTGGGATTGCTCGTGCGCGCGGCACCAATGCTACCGCGCTTGAAGGGCTCCTTGGTGAACTCGGCCGG
This sequence comes from Hyphomicrobiaceae bacterium, assembly GCA_035573335.1. GTDB lineage: Bacteria > Pseudomonadota > Alphaproteobacteria > Rhizobiales > Hyphomicrobiaceae > AWTP1-13. The sequence goes on from DATMZT010000029.1 coordinate 28,536, forward strand.
TAGGTCCGGCAGTTTCGAGCCGCCCGTGCCGGTCCCCGTCGGGTCGCCCGTCTGGGCCATGAAACCCGCAATCACGCGATGGAAGACGATGCCATCGTAAAAGCCCTGCTTGGCGAGCTGCTTGACCTGCGCCACATGCTTCGGCGCCAAATCGGGCCTGAGCTTGATGCGAATGGGACCCTTAGTGGTTTCGATTACCAGCGTATTTTGCGGATCGGTCGCCTGCGCTTGCACGAGCGAAACCGAGGCGAAAAGGATGAGGGCAAAGCCCAGCAACGAGCGGATCACGGAAAGGCTCCCGTTAGGGTTGAAAGGGAGATCGGGTCGTGGTGGACCGAAGACGGCACCGAAGACGGGGCGAATGATCCCGCCCTTGCTGGCCCTTCTAGGGCAGGATTGCGGGCAAGGAAACCTCTTTGCGTGCCCTGCCGCGCTGCGGCTTAAGCTAGGCGAGGCCCCAAATAGGGCCACCGCGGGCTCTGCACCTCGGCCGTCAGGGCTTTTGCTTTTGCGCGGCCTTGGCCTTGAGTTTGCGCGCGACCGCCGGGGACACGAACTTGGAGACGTCGCCGCCCATCAGCCCGATCTGCCGCACCAAGGTTCCCGTAATGTGGCGCACCTGGGGGCTGGCCGGAAGAAACACCGTCTGAATAGCGGGCGCCATGGCACCGTTCATCCCGGCCATCTGCATCTCATAGTCGAAGTCGCTGCCGTCGCGCAGACCGCGAAAGATGAGGCTGGCGCCGACCGCGGCGGCGGCCGCCACCGTGAGGTTGTCAAAGGTGACGATCTCGATTTTGCAACCCGTGGCCTTGGCGATCGCCGCCGTCTCCGCCTTGAGCAGCTCGATCTTCTCGGCAACGGGGAACAGCGGCGTCTTGCCGGGGTGCACCCCGACCCCGATCACGAGGGTGTCGACCATGCGGGCGGCGCGCTCGATCACATCGCGGTGTCCGTTGGTCACCGGGTCGAATGAGCCCGAGGTAAAGCCGATCCGCTTCATTGCCAATGCCCCCGCCAATTGCCTCCTTGCACGCTCGGGCTCCCTTCTAGCACCCTGGCCCCAACCGTTCGGGCTCGACACCGCACCTGGTCATGGCCGCCGCATGGTCGCCAAAATGGCGCCTCCGAGTAACAGGAGGACGCCGGCGGCACCGTCGAGGAAGCGCAGCCGCGCCGCGCTAAAGCGCGTGCGGGCGCGGGCAAGCGCCAGGGTATAGCCCACATCCACCGCCGCCAGCACCAGCACGAACAGGATGGCCAGCACGGTGAGTTGCCCGACGGCGTCACCTCTCGGATCGATGAACTGGGGCAGGAATGCACCGAGGAACAACATCACCTTCGGGTTCGACATGCTGACGAGGAGCCCTTGCACGTAGCAATTGCCGCGCGAGACCGACGGTGGGCTATGCGCGCGCTCGGCTTTCCAGAATTGCCACAGCTGGCGCGCCCCGAGCCAGACCAGGTAAAGCGCGCCCACAAAGCGCACGACGTCGAACCATTCGGACATGAAGACCATGACCGAGCTCATGCCCATGACGGCGGCGGCGACCAGCAAGGCCAACCCCGTGGTGGTGCCGGCCAAGGTAAAAAGCCCCGCCGCAAGGCCGGTGCTGAGCGTATTGGCGACAATCAAGGACATGTTGGGCCCGGGCGTCAGGCCGAGCAGCAGGCAGGCGGCGATGAAGGCAATGAGCACTTCCACGGTCATAGCCGACGGTCTTTCCTCACGAGCTTTCCAGATTATGCGAGTAACGGCAAAGCCCTAACGCCAAGCCGCGGCCGCGGCAAGCGGCTCGCGCCGGCACCACTCACGGAAATTTCATGGGGAGGGGCGCTCGGGCGATGATCCGAACCCTCGCACAAGCCGTATGCTGTAGGCGGAACGATTATCGAGGGGAGGAGACACCATGAAAACATTGCCAATCGTTGCCACGCTCAGCTTGGCCGCCGTGGCGCTGACCGTCGGGGTGCGCGCCGGTGGCGAAAAGATCGCCTTTCCCGAGAACTACGCCAAGGGCGTGCTCTACACCACCGTCGATCGCCCAGACAACAAGCAGTACCGGGAACTCTATGCGACACCGGAAGCCATCGCCGCAGTGAAGGCGGGGCAGCCGATCCCGAGCGGCAGCGTCCTCACGCTGGTGCAGCACAAGGCCAAACTCGACGCCGACGGCAATCCGGAACGGGACGCCAACGGCCGTTTCATCAAGGGCGAGCTCGTCGGCTACACGGTCATGGAGAAGCGAGCCGGTTGGGGCAGCGAGTATCCCGAGGAGCTGCGCAACGGCGAGTGGGAGTACCAGGCCTTCAAGGCCGACAAAACCGTGAACGACAAGGCCAACCTGAAAAACTGCTTCACCTGCCACAAGCCGCTCGACAAGCAGGATTTCGTGTTCTCGTTCCCGGCCATGCAGAACGCCAAGTGAGCCGCACTCGCGCCAGGCGCGCGGGGGCCGCCCCCTCGCGCGCGGCGCGCGGCCAGCTTGGCAACAACGCGGGGCCTCCGTTTTGGGCCCCCACGCTCGAGCCTTGGCAGGCTCCGGCTTAGAGGTCGGGCTCGGTCTCAGCGGCGCCGTTGCCGCCGTTGGCCTCGCCATTGCCGTCTTCGGGGATGCGCTCCACGGAGACCACTTTTTCGTCCTCGTCGGTGCGGAAGATGCGCACCCCCTGCACGTTGCGCCCGGCGATGCGCACGTCATCGACCGGGCACCGGATCAGCTTGCCGCGGTCCGTGACCAGCATGATTTGGTCGCTATCCTCCACCGGGAAGGAGGCCACCAGGCGCCCGTTACGGTCATTGACGATCATGGCCGTGATGCCTTTGCCGCCACGGCCGGAGATGCGGTACTCATAAGACGAGGAGCGCTTGCCGAAGCCCCGTTCCGAGACGGTCAGCACGAACTGCTCGCGCCCACCAAGCTCGGCATACCGCTCCGGGCTCAAATCCACGGCCTCTTCGGTTTCTTCGACCTCCAGCTCGGTGGCGGGCTCGATCGCCGCATCGGCCTCGGCGCCTTGCGCACGGCGCACGGCCAGGGCTTGCTTGATGTAGGCGGCGCGCTCGCCCGGGGTCGCTCCGACGTGACGCAGGATCGCCATCGAAATCACCTCGTCACCCTCATCGAGGCGGATGCCGCGCACGCCCGTCGAGTCGCGGCCCTTGAACAGGCGCACGTCCTCGACAGGAAAGCGGATGCAGCGCCCGCCCGCCGTCGTCAGCAGCACGTTGTCTGATGGGGTGCAGATCGCCACGCGCACGATACGATCGCCCTCCTCGAGCTTCATGGCGATCTTGCCGTTGCGATTGATGTTCTCGAAATCGGCGAGACTGTTGCGACGCACGCTGCCGCTGCGGGTCGCAAACATCAGCTCCAGACTGCCCCAGCTCTTCTCCTCTTCCGGTAACGGCAAAATCGAGGTGATGCTCTCGCCTTCGGTCAGCGGCAGCAGATTGACGAGCGCCTTACCCAGCGATTGCGGCGTTGCCGCCGGCAGCCGCCACACCTTCATGCGGTAGACCATGCCGCGCGAGGAAAAGAACAACACCGGCGTGTGTGTCGAGGCGATGAAGATCTGCGTGACGACATCCTCCTCGCGCGTGGACATGCCAGCCCTGCCCTTGCCGCCGCGACGCTGGGCGCGATAGGTGGAGAGCGGCACGCGCTTGATGTAGCCGCGGTGGCTGACCGTTACCACGACGTCCTCGCGCTGAATCAGATCCTCGTCCTCGACCTCGCCCTCCATTTCGACGATTTCGGTGAGGCGCGGGGTGGCAAACTCCGCCTTGATGGCACCCAATTCCTGCTTGATCAGGTCGACGATCCGGGCGCGCGAGGCGAGGATCGCCAGGTACTCCTTGATTTCTTCGCCGAGCTTCTTCAGTTCATCGCCGATTTCATCACGGCCGAGCGCGGTCAGGCGCTGCAGGCGCAGGTCGAGAATGGCGCGCGCCTGCTCGTCGCTGAGCCTGATGGTTCCCGCGGCCGTGAGCTTGTGGCGCGGGTCGGCGATCAAATCGACCAGCGGCCCGATGTCGAGCGCCGGCCAATCGCGGGCCATCATCTGCTCGCGCGCCGCGGCGGGACTAGGGGCCGAGCGGATCAGCCGGATCATCTCATCAATGTTGGCAACGGCAACGGCAAGGCCCACCAAGACGTGGGCGCGGTCGCGCGACTTGCCGAGCAAATACTTGGTGCGGCGGGAGACCACCTCCTCACGGAAGCTCGTGAAGGACGCGATCATGTCCTTGAGATTGAGCTGCTCCGGTCGACCGCCGTTGATGGCCAGCATGTTGGCGCCAAAGGTGGTCTGCAGATCGGAGAAGCGCCACAGCTGGTTCAAAACCACGTCGGCCACGGCATCTCGCTTGAGCTCGATGACGATGCGCATACCCTCGCGGCTCGACTCGTCCCAGATGTCGGAAATGCCTTCGATGCGCTTCTCGCGCACCTGCTCGGCGATCTTCTCGATCAGGACGCGCTTGTTCACCTGGTAGGGAATGGCCGTGACGACCAGCGCCTCGCGGTCCTTGCGGATCTCCTCCACGTGCACCTTGGCGCGCATCAGGATCGAGCCGCGGCCCTTATGGTAGGCCGCCATGATGCCGACCCGACCGAGGATCAGCCCGCCGGTGGGAAAATCCGGACCCTGGATGAGCTGGCACAGCTCCTCGAGCGTGATCTCGGGATTGTCGAGATGCGCGATGCAGGCATCGACGACTTCACCCAGATTGTGCGGGGGAATGTTGGTCGCCATGCCGACGGCAATGCCACCCGAACCGTTGATGAGCAGGTTCGGGAACTTGGCGGGCAGCACCGATGGCTCCTTGATCGAGCCGTCATAGTTGTCGCGGAAATCGACGGTGTCCTTGTCGAGGTCGTCGAGTAGACCGCCGGCAACCTTGGTCAGCCGGCACTCCGTGTAGCGCTCGGCCGCGGGAGGGTCGCCGTCGACCGAGCCGAAGTTGCCCTGTCCATCCACCAAGGTGAGGCGCATCGAGAAATCCTGCGCCATGCGCACGAGGGCATCGTAGATCGGGGCGTTGCCGTGCGGGTGAAACTTACCCATGACTTCGCCCACGACGCGGGCGCTCTTCACGTACTTCTTGTTCCACTCGAGCCCAAGCTCGTGCATGCCGAACAGGATGCGCCGATGGACCGGCTTGAGCCCGTCGCGCACGTCGGGCAAAGCCCGGCTGATGATCACGCTCATGGCGTAATCGAGGTAGGAGCGCTTCATTTCGTCCGTGATCGAGACCGGCCGAATGTCGGGCGGCCCTTTCTCACCGGGCGCGGCTTTGTCCTGGTCCGCCACGGGGGAACTTGCCTCTTGTTGGGGCTGAAACTCGGCCGAAAACGAGACCGATGAGACTGCCGGGCACACCGCCGGCGGCGGCGCAGCGCGGCACTTCAAGGGAGCCTTGATAGCGCAGCCCGTGGGCGGGAGCAACAGGCCCCACCGCGGCCGCAAGATGGCGATTTAATGGCGCAAAAACAACGTGCTAGGGGACCGCCCGGACGATACTCCGCCGGGCCTTGGCGCCGCCAGACCTGCTTCGCCGCGAAAGCTCGATCGGGTGCTGCTGGCCACCCCGTCGACAAGGCCCTATCAATCGCTCCCTCCCCCACCCGGAGCGCCGCCGTGGGCCTTGTCTGGATCGCCTACTTCATGGGAGCGCTGTCGCTCCTTGCCGGCGCCATCGCCTGCGAGGGCGCCTACTCGCGCCGCTTTACGGCGCAAGCCATCGAAGCCCTGACGGGCGACCGCACGCCGCTCACGCAAACGCGCTGGCTCGTGCTCCTCCTCGGCGCTCTGTTGCTTGGCGGCGGCCTGGCACTGTGCGCGCTCAGCCGCTGGGCCGCCCCGATCTTTATCCTCGGCACACTCCTGGCCACGGGATACCTGCTCTACGCCTCACGCGTGCTGCCACCCGCCGATACGGCTCAGGCGCAGGGGCGTCGACGCACCATCATGGCGATTTATCTCTACGCAGCCGCCACGGCCCTCGTGCTGTGGTTGGAAAGCCAGGGGATCCTGAGCTGAACTTCCGAGCTCACGAGGCGCCGTTTTCAGCCTTGCGGGGGCCGGGCCGTACCGGCACCCCTCTGCGCCGACCCCGCCGACAGGCCAGGATCGCGCAGAAGGACGCGCGCGATGGCCTCACCGACGAGACGGTTCGCCAGGACGTTCCAATGCCAGTCGTAGGCAAACTCGAAGCGTTGCCGATTGCGGGCGTAGTGCTCGGCGAAGGTCGCGTGCAAATCGAGGAGGGGGATGTCGAGCTCGCTCGCGACCTCGCCGACGAGGCGGTTGAGCTTGCCCACCTCGTAGCTTTCGAGCCCCTTGCCGGCGTAGAGGGCATCGCGCACTCCGTCCATCGCCAACACCAGCCGGAAGCCGTCCTGCTGGGCGAGCGCGTGCATCTCGGACAACACGTAGCGCGCCACGCGGCGGTTGTTGACGTGGTCGGTGATTTTGCGCACGTCCACGGCCGAAGAGATGAACTCCGGCGCATACTCCTCCTCCCCGCCCCACCAATAGCGGCTGACGAACCGCTTGAACCTCAAGTAGGCGTTGGTCTTGTAGTAAAGATAGCGGAAAGTGTTGAATGCGCGCAGACGGTCGGCCATTCCCGGCGTGAAGTCGCTGGGCTCAATTTCGAAGGGCTGCCCGGCCTGATCGAAACCGACCTTGAGAAAACTCGAGGCATAGCGCGTCTTGAGAAAGCGGTAGCTTTCGTCGAAGTCGTTGTGGATGAGTTGGACCAGCACCACGTCCGGTTTGAAGGCACGCACCTCCCGGCGCAGCACGTGGAGATACTGGCTGAGCGGGGCGCCATCCATGCCGAAGCGCAAGACCTCAGCCGCAACGCCGGCCCGTCTGAGGTCGCGTTCGAGTACCTCGGGGAAGCCCTCTTCGACATTAACGAAACCGCCGTGCACGTAGGAATCACCGATGACGGCGATGCGAACTGCACCTGCCCCTCGTGCCAAGGCATACTCCGGCTTGGTCGAATTCCAGCCTTGGGCGTTGATGGTGACCAGACTTTGGTGTCCGTCAGGGTGACGGAAGATCGCCCGCGTGTTGGGTTGATAACGCACCACCCCATTGCGCGAAACATTGGCCAGCACGTCGTCGGGTTTGAGGAAGATCCCAAACACCACAAACTCAAGGATCAGGAGACAAGCGATCAGCGAGCCGACCAGCAGCACCAAATTGGCCGCCAGGTGTCGCAATTTGGGGCGCATCTTTGTCCTCTCCGCTGGAGGTGGACCCGCCGATCCAGCCCGCGAACGGAGAACGCAAACGGCGTGCCAACGCCAAATCCTAGGCGCGGCTCCCGGCGCTGATCAGCCCCCGAACATAATCCGTCCGAGAATGCGACTGGGCAGAAGGGTAAAGGCGCCGGCAATCACGAGCGCGCCAAAAAACAAGCCGAGCATGGTCTTGCGGTGCCCCACCACATTGTGCCGCCGGGCAAAGTAGATCCCGAGCGGCAGCATGGCCAAGGTGAAGACCGACAGCAGATGGATCAGGCTGAAATTCCCCCATTGCCGCAGCTCGTGAATAAGCATCGAGCTTGCAGCCACAAATACCATCAAGCCGACCCAGGTGTAGCCGAGCGCCCGATGCGTGCGCGTGCCTTTGACGCGCGCCAGTTGAACCACGCCTAGGAGAAAGGCGCTGAGCGCGGCAAAGGCGTGGATTTGAATGGCGAGCGGTGCCTCGAGCAGCGGCTTAAGCGAAATGGAGTCGACCCTCCACAATGGCGGCGCGAACGATATGCTGCCGGTGCGCCGCTCTCCCTCGTGAGCGTCAGCTCAGAAGGGGATCTCGTCGTCGATCGGCTTGTCGAAATTGGCCTTGCCGGCGCCACCACCACCCCGTCGTGCGCCTCCCCCGTTGCCGTTGCTCGGGGCGCCGTAGTCTGCCTGCTCATCGTCCTGCATGCCCTGGCTGGCACCACCCCCGCGGCTGTCGAGCATGGTCAGCGTGCTGTTGAAGCCCTGCAGCACGACCTCGGTGGAATAACGGTCTTGGCCATCCTGACCCTGCCACTTGCGGGTCTGCAGCTGGCCTTCGATGTAAACTTTGGCGCCCTTCTTGAGGTACTGCTCGGCCACTCGGCAGAGCCCCTCGTTGAAGATTACCACAGAGTGCCACTCGGTCTTCTCGCGTCGTTCACCGCTCGCCTTGTCGCGCCAGGTCTCGGTGGTGGCAACGCGCAGGTTGGCAATCGGTCGGCCGTCCTGCGTGCGACGGATCTCGGGATCCTTGCCGAGATTGCCGATCAGGATAACTTTGTTGACGGAACCGGCCATGAGACGCTCCTTCTGCGACCTTTCACGATGTCTGCCGCTCTCGTGCTTGCCGCTCTGCTAGTGTTTGCCGCTCTCAATGTCTGGCGCACGCGATGCGGCGCTTGTCGACGTGCTTGCCTTTCTGTGTGCCGCCGGGCGAGCCCGCTGGCGGCGCGATTCGTGACCGCACGATAGCCGCTATCGGCGATCCCCGGGCGTTACCCAAGTTGCTTGTCCACGCTATTCTCCAAGGCACCACCCGTTCCTCAGCATGCTTCCGCAAGGACCTTGGGGGGTCGGGGACGACCAGCGGTTCGGAGCTTGCGACCAAACCACCCCTTTAGCGCGTCTCAACTAACGTGACTCAACTAACCTGACCCAACTAACGTGACTCAACAGTCCACGTTCTCTTTCTGTTCCATATGTAGTGGAGTTTTACTCCCGCTGCAAGGCCGCACACCGCAGGCCTCCCGTTTGGCGCTTCGGAACCGGCGGGATTGCGCGGGTGGCGTTGGCTCCTCCCGGCGTCTTTCCTTGGGCGCGACCCCAAGGCGTTCGGCGTCCGGCTTTGCCTCCACCCGTCCCCCCACCGTGGCAGGCCGATTGCTCGGCGGCGCCGTCTTCTATGCCGGCGGCATCGGGCGCCTTTGCCACGAATCGCAACAGTGCTAGCCGTTCGCGCGTGGCCGCCCTCAGCGGTCCAATGCGATGGCGGCGCTGACGGGCAATGAGGCAGCTGGCACGGCTGAAGGGGATCGTCTGCTTGGCGGCGGCCGCCGGCATCTCGGCGCCGCTGCTTGGTTGTACGCACGAACGCCTTGGCCCCGTCAGCCAGCATTATATCGACTTCCACACGGAAGCCCCCCGCAACAACACCGTCTATGTCTGCCATGCCTACGGCTGCCGCATGCAGACGGCGTTTCGCTTTACCGATACCGACATCGCACAAATCAAAACCTTGATGACGAAGACCCGCAAGGCCGACACACCCTACGAGGAACGTCGCGCCGTGGCCTACGCCATCGGTTGGATGGAAACGCGCACAGGCGACGTGATTGGGACCAGCGCCGACCGACCGGGCATGGAATTCTCCGCCAGTGGCGACCCGACCCAGCAGGACTGCGTCGATGAGGCGACCAATACCACGAGCTACCTTTTGATCCTGGAGCGCAACGGGCTCCTCAAACACCACACGGTGGGGACGCCCTTTTCCAAGGAGAATTTGCTGCGCGGGGTTGCCGGCTGGCCGCACTGGACCGCCGTTCTCAAGGAAAACGCCAACGGCCAGAAGTGGGCAGTCGACAGCTGGATCTACGCCAACGGCGAGAATCCGGCGATTGTCGAGGCAGAAAAGTGGTACATTTCAAGCCTCGATCAGCTGCCGAAATCGACGCACTAGGCGGGCGTCCAGCGGCTTGACAGGCCCGCCTGCACGCTCATCCTTGGGGACAGCCACGGGGGTTGGGAGGGCGGGCAAAGATCCATGTCCTGGTATCGCTCCAAGCTCGAGCGCGATCTCAAGCGCTGGCAAGCCGCCGGGTGGGTCACCGCCGATGGCGCTGGCGCCATCCGCAAGGATCTCGATCAGACCAAGTCCGCCTTCGCCGCCGCTCCCGTGTTGGCGGTGCTGGGCGCGGTCCTGTTCGGCTTCGCCGTCATGAGTTTTGTGGCCGCGCACTGGACGGGGATGTCCAAGCTGGCGCGCCTCGCCTTGCTGATCGCCACCCTGTGGGCCTGTTACGGCGGCGCCGCCGTCTTGTTCCAGCGCCAGCTGGCGGCCTTCGCGCACGCCGCTGTGTTGGGGGGCATTGCGGTCTACGGCGCCAGCATCATGTTGATTGCCCAGATGTACCACATGGAGGGCAATCCGGCTGATGCGGTCTTGCTGTGGGCGCTCGGCGCCTTGCTGGCGGCGGTGCTGGTAAGCTCGCCCGCCGCCCTGGCTGCCAGCTTCGTCCTGCTCTCCGTCTGGGGTGCATGGGAACGCATGGGCAGTGAAAGCGCTCTTTATTCCTTTCTTGTGCCCTGGACCGGGGCGGCGTTGACGGCGGCATGGTTGCGTTGGCGCCCGGGGCTGCATCTCGCGGCCCTGACATTGGTGCTGTGGATCGTACCGCTGGGCTTTCTGGTCTGGGGACACCACGCCCATTGGCTCGTCGTCTTGATCGGTGGCGCGGTGGCGGCGGTGGCTGCCGTTTGCGGAAGCGCGATCGACCGGCATTTTCAGCTGTCGGCCGCGCTCTTCAGCTATGGTCTGGCCGTGACCTATGCGGGGCTTTTCATTTTGCAGTTCCTGGACGACGGTCGCTGGCTGCTGGGCAGCTCCGATAGCGCACCTGTCCTTCGGTTGCTTCTGCTCGCGATCCTCGCGCTCGTGCTGTTGCTTGGCGCCATGGTGTGGGCGCTCAACAGCGACAACCGCCCCGCCCTGTGGCTCGCCTACACGGCCTTCGCGCTCGAAATTTTCACGCTCTACGTGCGCACCTTTGGATCCCTGCTCAACACCTCCTTGTTCTTCCTGGTCGCGGCCTTGATCGTCAGCGCGCTGGCTTGGCTCGCCTACCGACTGCACCGGTCGAAAACGGCACCTGAGGCCGCCACATGACCCTCCTCGCTCCCCGCACGGCGCGCGCACTGGCGCTCCTCGCTCTGATCCAGACGGGTGTCCTTGCCGTCATGGTATTCGACCGCACGCGGCTCCTGACGAGCGGGCGCGAAATCACCTTGCCCATCATTCCCGTCGACCCTCGAGACCTGTTCCGCGGCGAATACGTGGAACTTGGCTACGCAGTGGGGCGGGTCCCGGCGCGCCTGCTGGAAGGCGCGCCGCCGTCGCCCAATGCGCCCTTTTACGTCACCTTGGAGAAGGCGCAGGACGGGACCTGGACGCCCGCCAAGCTCACCCGCGACAAGCCGCAAGAGGCAGGTCCCGACCGGATCGTGCTCAAGGGGCGCAGCCGGTTTGGCAGGCTTGCACTCAATGCTGGCGATGCCGACGCCGTCCATAGCGTGCGCTACGGCATCGAACAGTATTTCGTACCCCAGGGCGAGGGTCCGCGGCTCGAGGCACTGGCGCGCGACAAAAAGCTCGCCGCCCTGATCGCCGTCGATGGCAGCGGCAATGCCGCCATCAAAGGCATCCTCATCGATGGCCGCCTCCAGTACGAGGAGCCGCTTTTGTAAGTTGGCATCCGCGCGGTGGCGCGTGCTAAGACTTGCCGCTTGGAGCAAGCCAGCACGGAGAACGCCATGACCATCAAGCGCCACGAGCCGTCCAAGATCTATTCCAAGGTGGTCGAAGCCAATGGCTTTGTGTTCACGGCCGGCATCGTCGCCGACGACGTCAAGCAGGATGCCAAAGGTCAAACCCAGCAGATCTTGAAGGAGATTGATCGGCTCCTGAAGCTCGGCGGTACGGACAAGTCCAAGCTCGTGTCGGCCACCATCTGGGTCACCGACATCCGCAACCGCGACGCCATGAACGAGGCGTGGACCGCCTGGACCGGCGGCGAGAACCTGCCGGGTCGCGCCTGCATCGAGGCGGCCCTCGCCGACCCGCGCATGTTGGTGGAGATCGCCGTGGTCGCCGCCAAATAGCCGAGCCACCGCCGCCGCCCCACAATTCCTGACTAAAAACGGAAGCTTTTCGCCGGCCGCGCGCGCTCACGTGTGACGCAAATGCAGCGCCGCCGGCGCAAAGTTGCGCCGGCTCACCTTCGGCCGAAGCGGAATCGCTCAACGTTCGTTAAGGCTTAGCCGAAACGCGCGATGATCTAAGGGGCGGGAGCCATGAAAGTTGCTACTGCAGGAATTGTCGTGGGCGCGCTGGCGCTGGGGCTCGCGCCCAACAGCGCGGGGGCCCAGGACGGCATGGGTCTGGCGGGCATTCACGATTGGGTAAAGGTTGGCGGCAAGACCTGTATGGCTGACCATTTTCATGATGGACAAGGTACCGGCCCGACCAAGGCGCAGGCGCAGGCCGCCGCCATCCGCGCCTGGGTGGACTTCACAGCCTGGGAGTACGGGAGCCGCTGGGCGAGATGGCACAACTCGGTGTCCAGGTCGGGCAGCTGCTCGGGCACGCGCGGCAACATCAGCTGCAAC
>DATMZT010000030.1:0-15259 GCA_035573335.1 Hyphomicrobiaceae bacterium
CCGTGAGGAAGGTCACTTTGGTCGGGGCCTCGGCGACAGGCCGAGCCGGCGCCGGGAGGCTGGTCGTTTGTGTGGTCGGCACGGCGTCGACCGTGCGCTCTTCTCGGGGGAACAGGAACCAGAGCAGGCCACCGAGCGCGAGCAGGGGTAGGACCCAGTAGGCCCAGCTCGCGCCTCGCGACGTCGCCGGCGTGTCGTCGGCCACCCGCAGAGGCGCCGAACGCGGCGCGTCATAGCTCGACCGCGATGACTCAGAGGCGGGCCTGTCCTGCGACGCCATGCCGGCGCCCGGCTGGAAACCGCTCTGCTCCAAGAGTCGACCGAGGCCGGCGGGCATGGCGGAGGCAATCTCATCCTTTTGTCCGGTCAACAGGCGTGCCAGGCCATTGGCGTCCATGCCTTGGGCGCGCTGTTCGCGACCAAGGACGCCCATGATGATCGGCGTAAGGAGGCCCATCAGCATGCGCATCGGGCTCTCGCCGATGCCCAAGAACTTGCCAACCGTTGAAGCCAGCAGGCCGGACATGCCGCCGCCGAGCAACGACGACAGGAGACCGGAGCCTTTGTCCGCCATCTGCTGAGCCCCGGTGAGGCTGTTGACAAGACTGCCGAGCAGATCGGTCGGTTGCTCCGCGACGGCATTTGCCAGTTGTCGCGCACCGCCGGCACGGCCGGCGACGTCAGCCAATCCGCTCAGGATTGCCGGCACGGCAGCAGCGGTTGCCTTGTGGGCCATGGAGCGGTCGAGCCCAGTCGCGGAAGCCATTTTGCCAATGAGCTCCGGCGTCAAGAACCGCGAAATCGTCGATACAATGTTGTCGGTCATGGCTACATTCCCTTCTCGAATTGAGGCAGGCCGCTTGTCCTGAAATCGCTCGCACGTCGCTTCCTGGGTTGGTGTTGCCTGCAAAAAAGGGGAGACGCGGCCTTCGCCTGCGCGCCGGCTGCGCAAACCTCAGTCTGCGTCCAGATGGACGTGAACGCACTCAGGCATTCTCCGCAGACCGGGGGCAGATTGACCTGAGTAATTTGGCGCGGGCTTAGCCCGTGCCAAAGCGTGCCGGCGCCGGCGCGCCGTGCGGGCGCGGCCGTAACGGCCCGCGAGCTAGCGTGCCGCGCGTTTGGCGACGCCGCTATGTGCGCTATCGAGAGGTCGGCGCGCTACTTGGCGATCGAGCCGGTCGGCGACGCCGCCGTGGCAAGAGTACCGCAGGCAGCGGAGCCCATGGGCGGGCGACCAAGAAGCTCGGCAAGCGCCTCTCCGTTTCGCCGTTCACAGATGTGCGCGAGGTATGCCTCACCGCCGAAACCACGAATGCCCAACGAGCCAACCAGTGTAGACTCTGCTTGCTGCCACAGCGTCTCAATTACCTTTTTGACTTCGGGACGCCGCAAGCCCTCCCAGGTTGGAGCCTTGCGCTCGCGCGCGACCTCGACGTAGTGCATTAGGAAGGTCATGAGCGCCGCGAGGCCCGCGCGGTGGTCGACTTGGCCGTCGCGCTTGTGCAAGTCGACGAGCTTTGTCGCAGATGCGAGATCGTGGCTGTAAGCGTTTAGTTCGTCGAGCAGGTAGAGCAGGTCGTCGGCCGAGGAGGCGGCGCCGCGGCGAAGGTATGTTTGCACATAGCTGTCGTCGGCCTTGAACTTACCCGCAATCTCGCGAGGGGGATAAAAGCGCGACACCAGGTGCTGGCGCTGCACCGAGCCACCCGTGATCAGGGGATAGGCATCGAGTTGCTCGGTGAGAATGTGCACCGACTCGTGCACGGCCGTGGACAGGCCAAGCTGAACATCGTCGCACGTCAGGAAAGCCAAGAATTGCTTCTTGTCACGCATGGCAACGTAGACGGCATGTCCCTGCGGCGACAGACGCTCAAGATCGCGAATGGCTTGCGGCTGACAATCGGTCCGAGCCGCGGCAAAAGCTGGCGCTGAGGCAACGCTCAACAGGGCCACGATAGTGGCCATGAGAACTCCACGCATTTAAATTTTCCCCCGTGTGCTTCGTCGCTCTGGCGACGGGCGCAAGAGGGCCGCGCAATTTGGCGCGAGAGGGGCAAGAGCAAGGTCAGAATGCGGCAGCGCGGCACGCCGGCTGCGGCTTTTTGCTCAAGAAGTCAGGGTGTTCCGTGTTCTTCTTCAGGTCATCGTCTGATTGCTGACTGTCTCCCCCTCCGAAATAGTCGGCAGGGGAGCGGACGGAAATGAAATCCTATTCGGAGATTTAGCCATGATGAGATCCGTGAAGGGATTGTGCGGCGCCGCGGGCTTGCTAGCAGCGATGTCCCTAGGCTTCGCCGTGTCTGCGCAAGCTCAAGCTGAGCGGTCGAATTGCGCCGAATGCAACCGGCCCGCTAGCAAGGTCAACACCAGTTACAAGTACAAGACCGTTCAGCGCGTAAAAAACGTTACTCAATACAAGGACGTGAACAGGACGAGCTACCAAAAGCACGTCAATCGTATTGTCAATGTTACGCGCATCCAGCCGGTCACCCGCGTAAACGTCGTCACCCGGGTGCACAACCGCATGGTCGTGTTGCACCAGACGCAGCACGTTGCCCAGACCGCGACCCTGCCGACGCGAACGGTGACAACGGGCAAGACCGTCCAGATCAATCATCCAACCGAGCACCGAAACTGCAACTGCAACTAGCTTGTGATCACTGACGCAGTCACAAGCTAAGGTGCGTTCGCGGGGTGGGCCACTGCCGGCCTCCAGCCAAGGCGCGCTCCCACGCGGGCGCGCCTGCCGCCGATCGCTTCGTTGGGCGCGTCTGCCGCCGGCAAGGAGTAGCGAGATGGCAACCAAGACGAGCTTCAGCCGCGAGGAGTGGAACCGCATATTGGAGAGCGTTATGCTCTCGGGGATGGCGGTGACCGCCGCCGATCCGAGCGGTCTATTCGGCGTTCTCAAGGAATCCATGGCAACGGGGAGGACGTTGCTCGCCGCCAAGGCAGATCCGAGCTCCAACGAACTGATCAAGGCGGTCGTGAGCGATTTCGAAAGCGGCGAAGGTCGGCAGGCGGCCCGCACGCAAGTGCAATCGCGTCTTAAGGGCGTTGCGGTTGGAGAGATGAAGAACCAATCGATCGCTGCGCTACGCGAGCTATCGCAGCTGCTCGACAGCAAGGCGCCGAGCGACGCAGCGGGCTTCAAGACTTGGCTGCATCACATTGCCGAAAACGCCGCCGAGGCCGCGGCGGAAGGTGGCTTCATGGGGTTTGGGGGCACGCAGGTGAGCGAGGCCGAAAAAGCGACGCTGGCCGAGCTTTCCAAGGCTCTTGGTCTTCCCGCTTAGGCGGTATTTTTCCGACGCGCCCACCCGTGGCCGGCACGCGGGACCTGGGGGTGCGCCCTGGCCCGAGACACTGGCCCGAGACACTGGCCCCGAGGACGCTGGCCCAAAGACGCTGCCCTGACACGGGTAACCTGAAAGGCCGAGGCAGCGGCCCAAAGGGTGGGCGTTCGCTCATCGCTGGCGCAGGCTGGACTTGAAGTCCTGCGCATAGCCCGCGTGGCGGGCTTGCGCCTCCGCTTCCCAGGGATGGGCACGGCACTTGCAGCTCTCAAGATAGGACGTGCGATAAACGAAAGCGGTTTTCAGGTCACGATAATACCGGCCATTTTCGTCTCTCATGTCTTCGAGCGGAGTTTCCGTCTCTTTCGTGACGTATAGTCTTGCCGGCGCCTCGCAACTTTGCTCGCACTTGCGCCGATCCTGCGCAAGGGAGGCGCGCGGGGCCGCAAAGCTGACGGGCCAGAAATAGCCGTCGCACAGGCGCACGCACACCGTTCGATAGCTGCCGCCGTCGCGGCTGCTGAAGTTCCTCGACCGTCCCTCCTCGCTCCGGAAGCCCGACGACCTGCGAGGCGTTTCGGACCTTGCCGAGCTGGGGGCGCGGCGCGATTGAGGCGATCGCATTTGCTGCCAAAAGTCCTCCGAGCGCAAACGGTCCGCCCAGTCGCCGTTGGCGATCCGCTGCTCCGGTGGCGGAGGGTTTTTGCGCAAGAGGCGCGGTGCCTCGGGCGTTCCCGGCACGGCACGGTCCGCCGCAAGCTCGCCGCGGTTGTCGACCCGCAACGATATTGCGGCACCGCTAAAGCCGAGGAGCAAAAGTGCCGAGCAAAACGCCGAGCGCGCAAATCGCATGTGCGAGTAAAGGTTCCCAGGAGACAATCGTGTTTGATCGTGTTGGCTTGAGCCCAGCGCAATCCTGGAAAGCGTCACGCTCGGCGGCAATGCGCGAAAATCCTGCAACTCGGGCAGAAAACACCCGAACCTCGCCCCGGCGAATCCCGAAGGCCGCTCAGGCGGTTTGCCGTGGCTGACCCTTGGAAGCACTTTGTCGGATCGTCGGGTCGCCCCCGCGGCGGCCAAGGGCAAGCCCCGCGGCTGGCGGGAACCCGCGCCCCTGGCTCAGGCGTGTCGCTCGCCCCAGGCATAGAGCGCCCTGAGCACCGGTGCGAGAGCCTGTCCCTTTTGGGTCAGGAAGTACTCATAGCGGGGAGGATGGCGCTCGTAGAGCCGGGTTGCGATCACGCCATGCGCCTCCAAGGCTTTGAGCCGCGCGGACAGCGTATTGGGAGCCGCGCCCGCCAATCCCGCCGCGATCTCATGAAATCGCAACGGCCCCTTGCGTTTGAGATCGCGCAGGATCAAGAGGGACCAGCGTTCGCCAACAACATCGAGGGCGCGCGCGAGCGGACAAATCTGGCCATAGTGTTGAGCCATGCGTCCAGTGTACTTCTCTCATTTCTGTCGAGCAAGTCGCTATAGATTGACAAGTGACTATACTATCTATAACCACGGCGGCGATCGAGGCGAGACTGGGATTGCCTGGTCTGAGCGAGTCAGCGGGAGTATTTTTGTCGACCGACGCAGCATCGACGATGGCATCGGCTCCCTCGCCTGCGCGCCGTGGCGCCGGCGACGCGCTCCTGCAAGCGCCCTTGCTGCCGACCCTGCTGCGCATGGCGTTGCCAAATCTTGCCGCGCTGCTCGTTGCCGCCGCCGTGGCGATCGCCGAGACATCTTACGTCGGTGTCCTTGGCACGGCGCCGCTAGCCGCCATCGCTCTGGTTTTTCCGGTAATCATGCTCATGCAGATGCTTTCGTCGGGCGCCATGGGCGGAGGCGTCTCCTCGGCGATCAGCCGAGCCCTGGGTGCCGGCGACGACGGGCGCGCCACGGCTTTGGCGATGCATGCATTGGCAATCGGTGCGGGCGCGGGCCTTTTCTTTTCACTCCTGTTTAGCGTTTGCGGCCGGCAATTGTTTACCACCCTGGGCGGACGGGGTGCCGTACTTGATCAGGCCATGGCCTACGCCAATGTCGCCTTGTCGGCGGCGGTTTTGGTTTGGTTGCTCAACACGCTGGCCTCCATCGTCCGCGGCACCGGGAACATGCAGATCCCCTCCTTGACGCTGCTTGGCGTATCGGCCCTGCAAATCGGCTTCGGCGGCGCCCTCGGCCTCGGCGTCGGTCCCATTCCGCGCTTGGGCCTGCCCGGCGTGGCCTCGGGGTTGGTAATTGGCTGTGCGACGGGGACGCTGTTTCTCTGCTGGTACCTGTGGTCGGGCCGCGGCCGACTGCGGTTGCGATTGGCTGGTGTGCCTTTTCGCCGGGAGATGTTCGCCGATATCCTGAGGGTCGGCGCCGTTGCCGCCTTCTCTCCCCTTCAGTCCGTGTTGACGGTCTTGATCCTGACCCGGGCGATTGCGAGCTTCGGCACCGAAGCTTTGGCCGGATATGGCATTGGTGCGCGCCTCGAATTCCTGCTGGTTCCCATCGCATTCGCGGTCGGCGTTGCGTGCGTGCCCATGGTTGGCATGGCTGTGGGCGCCGGTAGAATCGCGCGGGCGCGTCAGGTGGCCTGGACCGGCGCGGTGGTATCGGCGCTTGCCCTCGGGGTGATCGGTTCGCTGGTGGCGACGCTGCCGCACCTCTGGTCCGGTCTCTTCAGCGCCGAGGAGACCGTTACCGCCGCCGCAAACCTCTACCTACGCTGCGCCGGTCCGGCCTTTCCCTTCTTCGGTCTGGGTCTTTGCCTCTATTTCGCCTCGCAGGGCGCGGGCAAGGTGCTTGGTCCGGTGCTGGCCTCCAGCCTGCGGCTCGGCATCATCGCCGTTGGCACGGTCGTGCTGGCTTGGAGCCATGCCCAGCTGTGGACCCTGTTCGCGCTGGTCGGGGGATCGCTCGTCGCTTATGGCGCGGCAACGGCGGCGGCAGTCCATGCGACGGCCTGGGGCGCGCCGCCGCGCGCGCCATAAATAAAATAGGCGCTCAGTAGAACAGGCTGGAGACGCTTTCTTCGCGCGCCGTTCGTGCGATCGCCTCTGCCAGCAGCGGGGCCATGGGAAGCACGCGAATATTGCCGGCCGCCTTGACCGCCTCGGTTGGTTGGATCGTGTCGGTAATGACAAAGGTCTTGAGGCGCGACCCCGTAATCTTGGCGACCGCCCCGCCTGAGAGCACCCCATGGGTAACATAGGCCAAAACTTCCGTGGCTGCTTCCTCGAGCAGGGCGTTGGCAGCGTTGACCAGCGTGCCGCCCGAATCGACAATGTCGTCGATTAGAATGCAGCGCTTGCCCTTTACCTCGCCAATGACGTTCATGACTTCCGACTCGCCGGCCTTCTCGCGGCGCTTGTCGCAAATGGCGATCGGAACGTTGATGCGCTTGGCAAGGCCGCGCGCGCGCACCACGCCGCCGACGTCGGGCGACACCACGACCAAGTTCGACGTGCCGTAACGTTCTTGGATGTCGCGCACCATGACAGGGGCGGCAAACAGATTGTCGGTCGGAATGTCAAAGAACCCCTGCACCTGGCCGGCGTGCAGATCGACCGTCATCACGCGATCCACACCGGCCCGCTCGATCAGATTGGCAACGAGCTTCGCCGAGATCGGCGTTCGAGGGCCCGGTTTTCGGTCCTGTCGGGCGTAGCCGAAATACGGCATAACCGCGGTAATACGCTGCGCGGATGCGCGCTTGAGGGCATCTACCAGGATCAACAATTCCATTAGGTTATCGTTGGCGGGGAACGAGGTCGACTGCAGGATGTAGACGTCCTGTCCGCGCACGTTCTCTTGCACCTCGACGAAGACTTCCATGTCGGCAAAGCGGCGCACGACCGTGCGACAGAGCGAGAGCTTCAACGCTCCGGCAATGGCCTCCGCAAGGGGGCGATTGCTGTTGCCGGCCACCAATTTCATTTTCAGCGCCCCCCGGCCACGGTTCGCGTCTCGGGTATCGAAGGGCATCAACGCGCGCTCCGTTCGCACTGCCGAGGCCTTCTAGCAAGGACATCGGCCACCTGTAAACGGTGTGGGCGGGTGTTGGAACCCGCCCACCGGAGGTTAAGCAGCGTTCAACCCATCACCCTTTGATTAACCGCTTTTTTGCGGCAAGAGCTTGAGAATTCCCTGGGCGGCGGCCCCGGCAGCCTGCTCCGCCGTCTTACCCCATGAGCCGTCCAAGGACCCCTCGGGTATCTCGTTGCGTTGGGACACGGTGCCAAGCTTCTTGCCCTGCGGGTCACGCACCAGCCATTCGATGTGGATCGGTTGCTTGCCCTCCTTGGCGGGGCCCATCGTTACGGTGCCCTCCACTCGATAGGCCGATGCCGATTTGCCGGCAACGGTTATGCCCTTACCCGATAATTCGCGCTGCAGCGCGCTCGCCAGTGATGTGCCACCGTCACCAGGTGCTCCGTTCACGCTCGGCACGACGGCGGTCAAAGGGCCGTCACTGCCGATGCTGCCCGTCGTGGAAGCGCTCGCGGGAGGCGCCGCAGGCGCGGGCGGGGCGGCGGCCACGGCTTGCTTGGCCGGCGCGGGCGCGCGCGCATCTGCTTGCGCGCCCTCCCCGTTGCCCTGGGCGCCGACGCCCGCAGGATGCGCGGCGGCGTTGGCAACTGCCGATTGGCCCCGCGTCGCGAGCCACGACGCGAAAGAGTTCGCCGCCTTGCCGGCGATGGACTGCGCAACCGTGGGCGTGAGCGCCGCCCATGGATCCTTGGAGCCACCCGCGGAGGCCATCTCTTCGCCGGTGACGCGGTTGACGCGTTTACCGGTCGGGTCGGTCACGTCCCAGATGTAGGAGACCTTGGTCCCCTGCTTGTCCTTGGCGGCAACGATATAGCCGCGCAGCGTATAGTCGACGCGCTCGTCCTTGGCGACGGCCACGTAGACGCGCTGCTTTTCTATCGCGTTGGTGAATTCCTGCTGGATCTGCTTGGCGACCGCATCGGGCGCACCGATGATCGGCGCTACCATCACTTTTGCCAGCGTCGGCTGCGGTGCCGCGGGCGCGGCAATAGGATCTTGCGTCGCCGTCGCACTCGAGCCGAACAGGGACGTGGCGCTTTCGCATCCTGCCAGCCCAAATCCTGCCAATACGACGAGGACGGTGAGCGTGCGCCCAATGTGCTCACGCCGCGCCGCAGCAGCGTCCATGGTTCTCACAGCGAAGTCCCCCCTTCACCGATGATCTGCTGAACCGGCTGCCGGCGTACAAACCCTGCGGCGGATGACACGTGGCCGGTACTTAACCCCAACGGCTTCCCTAACGGTTGTGACCGGCGGCGTCCAGAACCTAGCAGGGGAAAACCTCTCCCATCCCTTGCTCGGGGCTGATCGCTGCCCTTAAAGTTGTGGAAAACGTCCGTTAAGTCAAGACGATGGCGGATATTTGGCGGCCGTAGTCGCCGTCGCCTTGGCGCCCGGACCGCCGGTAGCTGAATAACTCATCCTCCCTGGCAAAGGTGCACGGCATCGGCTCGGGCTCCCGGGCGACCCCGATCCTGCGTAGCCGATCAGCGACATAGCCCGGCAAGTTAAAATAGGGACGCACGCCCGCCTGGGGCGCGCTGAAAAAGGGTGCGCTGTCACGATCGTGGGCCAAAAAGGTGGCCTGGAACTCCCACCCCACCTCGTAGGCTGAGGGCCCGATCGTGGGGCCGACGGCCGCGGTGATGTTATCTCGTTTGGCTCCCAATCCTTCCATGGTCGCAACGGTTGCTTCCAAGATACCCTCCAGAGCGCCACGCCATCCGGCGTGCGCGGCGGCCACCACACGCGCTACCGGCTCGGCGAACAAAACGGGAGCACAATCTGCGGTCAGCGCGCTGACCGCGATGCCAGGCGTGGCCGTGACGATTGCGTCCGCGCGGGGCCGCTCGCCGTTGGGCCAGGCGGCGCTCGCCACGATCGCAACCGTGCCGTGCACCTGATGCGCGCTCAAGAGCGCACGCGCGCCGAGATGACCTTGTACCCGACCGCGGTTCTGCAAGACCGCCGCCGGATCATCGCGCGATCCCGGCCCGCAATTGAGCGAGCCATAGATGCCCCGCGATACCCCGCCGAGGCGCGTAAAAAAACCGTGTCGCAGTCCCGGCAGCGCGGCAAGCCTCGGAGCGAGCAGGGGGTCCAGCATGGCTTTGGTTCTTAAGCGAAAGGCGCCGGTGAGGGAAGCTGAGGCGAACGCACGATCAGCACCTTGAATTGGCTGCCCATGCCGGTCGGGGCCAAGAGGCGTTGCACCGCGCCCTCAATTTGGCTGGCGCAGGCCGCGCTTGCGGCCATCAGGCGAGCGGCGCGCTCGACCATGCCCAAGCGACCGAAGAACTCCGCCTGGGGCATGGGGCCATCGGCGGCAAACCCAACCGCACGCGCCTTGTCAGCCAGGGGGCCAAACTGAACGTGGGCGGTGAGGTCGCTGCTTCCAGGCGCGCTGAGGGGATCGACATAGGCGTGCCGCCGCACCGCCTGCAAGGTGTCGCCGTAGCCAGCGTACGCCGGTCCATAGTCAATGAAGGCGGCCATCACCGGGTCCGTCCGCTTTTCGAGGTCGGCCAAGACGACATCCTCGCCGCTGCGGATCTCGGCCACGTCTCCCGGCCGAGGTGGAGCGTGGCCTTGGAAGGCGACGACCTCGCCCTGGCCAAACCGCAAGGCGCCCCCGCTATCGAGTCCAACCGTTCGCTCGCGCCAGCCTCCTTCCCCAAACACCAGCTGGCGGACCGGCAGCGCATCGAGAAATTCGTTGCCGATCACGATCGCCGGGCCGGCAGGCACCTCCGCGAGACGCTGATGCCAGGAGACCGCGAGGCCTGCGGCGGCCAGCACACGCTGCTGCGTCTGGCGCAAAGCCGGGCTGATCTCGATCAGATGCACACGGACGGCGGCCAGAAATGGGACAAGCACGGCGGCCGCACGCAGCGCGTCGGCCATGAGCGTGCCGCGGCCGGGACCGAGCTCGATCAACCTCACCTCGGCGGGCTCGCCCATGCGCTGCCAGGTCGTGGCCGCCCAAAGTCCGATGATTTCCCCGAACACCTGGCTGATCTCGGGCGCCGTTATGAAATCACCATCGGCCCCGATCGCGTGAGCCTTGTTCCAGTACCCATGTTCGGGATCGGCCAGGCATATGTTCATATAGGTGTCGAGGCGTAACGGCCCTTCGCGGCGGATCCGCGCACGCAAGACCGCGAGCAGCCCCGGTTCGCTCAGGGGTGTCTCAGCGTTCGACATGACCTGGCAAGATCGACGATTTGGGCGTGCGCTTGCTGGCCCAGCGCGCGATCAAAACGCCCGCGACAATCATCGGCATGGAGTAGACGATGCCGGCGGTGAGGGGACCGATGGTGAACAGGTGCCCGGGGTCGGGCTCGCGGAAGAACTCGCTGAAGGATCGTGCCAGCCCGTAGCCGGTAAGAAAGACGCCGGCCAGGAGGCCCGGTTGTTGCAAGGCCTGGCGCTTATGGGTGAACCAGACCAGCACCGCAAACAATAGGGCGCCCTCCAGCAGGGCCTCGTAGAGCTGGCTTGGGTGGCGCGGGAAGGGCCCGGCGCCCGGAAAAACCATTGCCCACGGCGCATCCGTGCTGCGGCCCCACAGTTCGCCGTTGACGAAATTGGCAAGCCGCCCAAAAAACAGCCCCATGGGGGTGGCGGCCGCGCCCAAGTCCAGGACGCTCCAAATGTTGGCGCCGACCCGGCGGGAAAAGTAGATCATGGCGAGGATCGAACCGATCAAGGCGCCGTGGAAGGACATGCCTCCGTTCCACACCGCCGGGATCGCCAAGGGATTGCTGAGAAAGAAGTGCGGTTCATAAAAGAGTACGTAGCCGAGCCGTCCACCCAATAGGACGCCAATGGTCATGACCAACAGCAGGTCGTCGGCCTTTTCGGGGGCGAAGGGACGGCCTGTGGCCGGCCACAATTCGCCTCGCCGCAGCAGATATTTGACGTAGAGCCAACCCAGCAGGAGGCCTGCCATATAGGCGAGGCCATACCATTTGATCGACAAGGGCCCGAGACGTAGGGCGACCGGATCAATGGCGGGGTAGGCGATGGTGTAAAGGCGCATGGATCGGGACCTATCGGCAGCCTCGGCGCCGTGTCAAGGCCGGGGGCCGGCCGCCGCGGCAAACAGCCTTGAAGCGGTCGCCGGCGCCCGCCATAGTAAGCTGTGCTAGGGCGTCGGCCCCACGCCGGGGCGATTGGATGCACGCATGACTCAGAGCAACAACCGTTTTCTCGACGAACTCGCCAAGTTGATGACGGATGCCGCCGGTGCAGCGCAAGGGATGCGCCGCGAGGTCGAAACCTTGATGCGGGCGCAGGGTGAGCGCCTGCTGCGCGACCTCGATGTCGTGCAGCGCGAGGAGTTCGAGGCGGTGAAGGAGATGGCCGCCAAAGCGCGCGAAGAAAACGAGCGCCTGGCGGCGCGTATTGCCGCGCTCGAAAGCGAGATCGCGAGCTTACGCAAGTCGGCGTAGCCGCGCCGCAACGCAACCGCCTTTCACAGGCGATCGACAGTCTGTCCCCAACTTTTACCGCAGGCAGGTCCCACCTCGCCGTGGCCTTTTTGCCCGTGGACAATCAGGCCGCCGGCTTGCAACGCACACCGGCATGCGATTACGCAGGAGGGGGATCGAAGCAAAGGCTACGGCTTGACACGATAAAGACTCGAAGCGCAGCCATCGCGTACGAGCAAAAAATAGAGGGACGGAATGGCCATCGCTGAAATGACACGCACCCGCACGAACAACCCGATCTCCTTGCTCGAGCAGATCGCCGGCAGCAACGACTGGGCGTTCGATCGCGGCAGCGAGGACGAGTTGACGCTAAACGTGGCAGGGATCTGGACCGACTATCACGTGTCGCTCAATTGGCGCCACGACCTCGAGACCCTGCACATCGCCTGTGCCTTCGACGCCAAGATCCCCGACAATCGCCTGGCCGAGGTCTATCGCCTGGTTGCGCAAATCAATGAGCAATTGTGGGTCGGCCATTTCGATGTCTGGACCCAGGAAGGCTTGATCATGTTTCGCCAGGGCCTAATGCTGAATGGAGCACTGGCGACCACGCATCAGTGCGAAGCCCTGCTGAAGGCGGCGCTGGAGGCGTGTGAGCGTTACTATCAGGCTTTCCAATTTGTGGTGTGGGCCGGCAGGGACAGTCGCGAGGCCCTGGCCTCGACCATGTTTGAGACCGAGGGCCAGGCCTGAGGTCTTTTTTTGCGGCAATCGACCTCCCAATTGGTGCCGCACGACATTAAGATCGTGCGCTGGCTGGTCGGGCGTGTCCCGGCCGTTGAATTGGGCGGTACATCATGACACTCAAAATCGACGGCTCGTTGCTGCTCGCCGGTGCGGGCAACATGGGCGCGGCACTGTTGGCCGGTTGGCTCGATCGCGGCCTCGATCCCAGCGCGGTGCAAATCCAGGATCCCTCTCCCCCCTCGGCAACGCGAGCCCTGCTCGAACGCTACCACCTCGCCGCTAGCCCGATGCTCCAGACGCAGCCGAAGGCCCCGGCCGTCATCGTCGTGGCCGTCAAGCCGCAGGTCATGGACGAGGTTTTCCCCGCGCTGGCGCGCCTCGCCGGCCCGCATACGGTCGTCTTGTCGATTGCGGCCGGACGCACGCTCGCGGGCTTCGAACGGCATCTGGCGGCGCGCGCCGCCGTGGTGCGCGCCATGCCGAATACGCCGGCGGCCATCGCGCGCGGCATCAGCGTGGCCGTGCCGAACGTGCACGTGACCGCCGCGCAGCGCCAACTTTGTGATGCCTTGCTGCGCGCGGTGGGCGAGGTGGAATGGGTTGCCGAGGAGGCTCTGCTCGATCCGGTTACCGCTGTCTCGGGCTCGGGTCCCGCCTACGTCTTTTACCTGACCGAATGTCTGGCGGCGGCAGGCGTCAAGGCCGGGCTCGCCCCCGATTTGGCCATGAAACTTGCCCGCCATACGGTCTCCGGTGCGGGTGAACTCATCAATCGTTCAGATGCGCCCCCAAGCGTGCTACGCGAGAGCGTGGCGTCGCCCAACGGCACCACCTTTGCCGCGCTGCAGGTGCTGATGGGTAAAGACGGCCTGGCGCCGCTCATGACCGCGGCCGTGGATGCGGCCAGCCGCCGCTCGCGGGAGCTGGCGAAATAGGCCAGCACCCGCTGGTCAAGTCGGCGGTCTGCTCTTATTTTGCGCCGCGCGAAGATCAAGAGTATCCATATGCCCAACACTCAACCCCTGCCGCAACCCGGCATCTTGCAGATTGACGCCTACGTTCCTGGCGAAAGCAGCGTGGCGGGTGATCTCAAGCCCATCAAGTTGTCCTCCAATGAAACACCGCTCGGGCCGAGCCCAAAGGCGGTTGCGGCCTACAGGGCGGCCGCCGAAAGCCTGGCGCTTTATCCAGATGGTGGCGCCAGCGAGCTGCGTAAGGCGATCGCCGGTCACTATGGGCTCGACCCCGAACGCATTGTTTGCGGCTCGGGCTCCGACGAACTGATCAACCTGCTGGCGCATGCCTACATTGGGCCGGGCGAGGAGGCGATCTACAGCGAGCACGGCTTCCTGATGTACAAGATCGCCACGCTGTCGAGCGGCGGCAAACCGATTTCGGTGCCTGAGAAGAATTACCGTGCCAACGTGGACGCCATTCTGTCCGCGGTCAGGCCCAATACCAAGGTGGTGTTTCTCGCCAACCCGAACAATCCCACGGGAACCTACCTTCCCCACGACGAGATCCGACGCCTGCATCGGGGTTTGCCCGCCCGCGTGGTGCTGCTGCTCGATGCAGCCTATAGCGAGTATGTGCGGCGTAACGACTACGAGGCCGGTCTCGAGCTGGTTGCCACCACGCCCAACACGGTGATGACGCGCACGTTTTCGAAGATCTATGGCCTTGCCGCGTTGCGTCTCGGCTGGGCTTATTGCCCGGCCGCCGTCGCCGACGTGCTTAATCGGGTGCGCGGGCCTTTCAACGTGACGGGGCCGGCTCTGGCCGCGGGCAAAGCGGCCATTTTGGACCGCGCCCACGTCGAAACCGCCGTTGCGCACAACGAAAAATGGCTGCCTTGGGTGGCAGCCGAGCTCGAAAGGCTGGGTCTCAAGGTGACGCCCAGCGTCGGCAACTTCCTGCTCATTCACTTTCCCTCCGAGCCGAGCCGCAGCGCCAATACCGCCGATGCGTTCCTAAAAGGGCGCGGCATCATCCTGCGCCGGGTTGCGGCCTATGGATTGCCCGGCGCGCTGCGCATGACGATCGGCACCGAAGACGACAATCGCCGCGTCATTGCGGCCCTGCAGCAATTCATGGGGCAACCATGACGGCTCACCTTTTCGAGCGCGTCGCTCTGATCGGGCTCGGCCTGATCGGATCATCGCTCAGTCATGCCATGCGCCGGGCCGGTCTTGCCCGCAGCATCGTCGGACACGCGCAATCGGAAAAGACGCGCGACACGGCGCTGAGGCTGGGGTTGGTCGCCTCCGTCTATGCCAGCGCGGCCGAAGCCGTCGATGATGCGGACCTCGTCATCCTGTGCACGCCCATCGGCGCCTATGCGCCCATTGCGAGAGCGATTGCTCCGGCCCTCAAGTCCGGCGCCATCGTCACCGACGTCGGCTCCGTCAAGGGTTCGGTTGCACGCGACGTCGGCCCTTGCATTCCGGCGGACGTGCATTTTATTCCAGGGCACCCAATCGCGGGCACCGAGCATTCCGGGCCACGGGCTGGTTTTGCCGAGCTGTTCGATGGCCGCTGGTGCATTCTGACACCATCGAATGCTACCGACCCCGAGGCGGTCGCAAGGCTCAAGGCCTTTTGGATGGCACTCGGAAGCCACGTCGAGATCATGGATGCGGAACATCATGATCTCGTCTTGGCCATCACCAGCCACGTGCCGCACCTCATTGCCTATAACATCGTCAATACCGCTCGGCACCTGGAACGCGTGACCGATAGCGAGGTCAT
>DATMZT010000031.1:0-38589 GCA_035573335.1 Hyphomicrobiaceae bacterium
TCCCGGTGCGCCCGCGCTCGAGCACGCGCGTGAGACCGCCGGTCTTGCGCTCCAGATGGAAGCGCAAGGACAGCTGATGCATATGCTCGAAGGTCCTGAACGCGAGCTTGCGCACGGCATGCAGGGCGACCTTGGCGAACATGCCCTCGCGCAGCTGCACCAACAAGCTCATGGCAACGCGCGTAAGCCCGTAAAGAAGCGTTGCCAGCACGGGGGCAGCCGCCAGCCAGGCCCAGGTCTGCCCGGGCGGCAGGTTGCCGCCCGCCATGGCGACCAGCGCGTCCGTTGCCCACTTGAACGCAAACGGCATGGTGACGGTAACGATCTTCGCCAGCAGCATGAGCAGCAGGGAAACAAGGACGGTTGCCTGCAAGTCCGGCCTGTCCGCCGGCCACACGTAGGGGGCAAGGCCGCGCAAGACGCGCCATTGGCCAGAGGCGCTGCGGCGCTGGGGGGCGGCGTTGGCCTCGCCGCGCGCCGCGCCGCCGCCAGGGCTGCTGAGGTATCGCTGCATGGTCTGGCTTTACTTCCCGCGCCTGCCATTGTCGATTCACCATCGGCGCCCGGCGATGCTGCACTGCAGCGGCTGCACCCGTATGGCCCCGATACCACGCCCTGGCGCGGGGCTCACGCGCCCCGGCGTCGCTGGCGCGGCAGGTAAAGCTGCTGGCAGGGCATGATAACGTCGGGACCGCGTTTCAACCGCTCCCGATTGGCGAGAAAAATTGTGCGATAGCGCGCGCCGGCCCCGTAGTGGCGCTCCGCGATCGCCCACAGCGTGTCGCCGGTCTTGACCACGTACCAGCCAGGAAGCGACACCTTGATGCCGGCGGCTGGGCAGCGCTCGCCCCCCGTCGCCTTGGCAGGCCGCGAGGGGCGACTTTTGGGCTCTGCCGGCGTGGCGATCTTGGAGGCGTGCCGTTGCGCCAGCGCGGGAGACGGTGCCGTGAAAGCAGCCGGCTGATCGGGCGCGGCCGTGTCTGGGCGCGTGACAGGAGCCATGGCCGGCCGGTCCTGGGCGGGCTTGTCTTCGGCAAACTTTTTGGCGGCTTGCGCCGGGGCGTTGTTGCTTTCGGCAGGCCCGGCCGGTGGCACCGCCGAGGCCGCGGGGCCGGGTTTGTCTTGCGTAGGGCTGTCTCTGGCAGGCTTGGCTGCGGCGGTGACCGCGCCCGGCGTGGAAGTGTCTTCTTCTTCCTCGTGCGGGCGGGCCGCCTCGGTGCCGGCAAGGCCCGCCGGTCTCTCGCCGGCCTCGCGCCCAAGCCTCTCCTCGCCCTTCTTCGTTGCCACCGCAGGATCGGCAGCCGCCGGGGCCGGCTCGGCCGCTGGCCCAGGGGGCGGCCCCGGGTGGGGCTTCATAGGATCGGCGGCCGCAATCGCGCCCGGGCCAGGATCGCTGGTGGGAGGCGCCTCGACTGCAGCCCGTCCGTCGCCGGCGGGAAGCCGTGTGGCCTCGGCCTCGCCTGTCCTGGGCCCACCGGCTAAGTCTTCTGCGCCGGTTCGCGGACCAATTCCGGCGACGGCCGCGCCCGGCTCGACTGCGGCGCTGGGCCGCGCGCCGCCCTCTTCGGCGCGTCCTTTGTCTCGACCGGCGCGTTGGTGCGCCTCCGCGACCGGGTCCCACTTGGACGCCGGCGCGCCGGCGCGGGCGAGCCTTTGCATGATCGCCTGAAACTCTTGGCTTGACCGTTTGAGCCAACCGATAGTGGCTGGATCCCAGCCCTTCTCGGCGCCCTCCAGGGCCAGCCGCCGCAAGATCCCTTTATATTCGTGCTCGGAATAGTCGAGCCAATAGAGCAACAGGGGGACGGTGCGCTCGCGGTCCGCCGCCTTTAGGGGGCTCGACGGTGGTTTAGCTTTGGCCTCGGGCGTCCGTTGCTTGAGGACCTCGCCAAATTTCTTGGAAGCTTCCTCGGCCAGTTCCTCGGCCTGCCGGCGTACCGCATCATCGGGCTTGACGTCCTGCGCAAGGGCGGGCTCGCACAGGGCACCAAGCGCAACCGTTGGCGCAAGCACGACCCAGTGAGCCCTCTTCACCACGCCACTACGTCGCCTCCCCCAAAGGCCTCCCCCGGCCGTCCCAACCCGCCCGCGCGAAACATCGGCCCCTGCCGGCGCGTCGTGCCGGTTGCCAGAAGGCCCAACTCCATGAGCCGCCCAGCTTAACGCCAACCCCGGCCGGCCACAAACCTTGGGGGTCGCGCCCGGCTGGGGCGGCAGGCCGCAATTTGGCTCCGGCCGTCCCCATACTATTTACGTGTCCCAGGCCCCACACATGACAAGGCGCATCGGAACAGGGCAAGTTAGGGGAGATCGCCGCCGAGTAAGAAGGTTTCATATGCAGCAAAAAACCAACAAGAACCCCCCCAAACAGTCCTCCCACAGGCCTACCATCTGCGTCTACTGCGGCTCCAACACGGGCAAGAACCAGGCCTACGTGGCCGCTGCCAGGGCGCTCGGGCGACAGATGGCGGAGGCCGGGGTCGGCCTCGTCTACGGCGGCGGCGGCCTCGGGCTGATGGGCGAAATCGCCAAGACCGTGCTCGCCCATAATGGGCACGTCACCGGCATCATCCCAGAATTCCTCTCCAAAAAAGAGCGCATGCTGCGCGCGGCCGACGAGCTGATCGTCGTCAAAGACATGCACCACCGCAAGCAGCTGATGTTTGACCGGTCCAATGCCTTCGTGGCCCTGCCGGGCGGTATCGGCACGCTCGAAGAACTGGTGGAGCAGCTGACCTGGGCGCAGCTTGGTCGGCATCACAAGCCGATCGTGCTCCTGAACGTGGAAGGCTTCTGGGCGCCGTTCTTGGCTCTCTTGCAGCACATGCACCGTGAGCAGTTCATTCGGCCTGACATGGACGTGCGCTTCATCACGGTCGACAGGGCCGAGGAGGTTTTGCCGGCGATCCAGGCGGCTTCGCAACGCGCACCCGACAGCAAGGCGGACGCCGAGCTTGCGGAAAAGTTCTGAATCGCGCTCGGGCCGATCACCTGCGTCTCACCAGGTTGTGACCGCGGCAAGGAAAACCGCATAGAGGCTTGCTCCGTAGACGGTGCCAGCTCCGCAAGAGGAGTGCAACACGTCAAGGGAGACACCCATGCAATTCTCAGTTCGGCGCGATTGTGCACTTGCCACGCTCGCCTCGCTGCTGGCTAGCCTCGTCGCCAGCCAGGCCGCGCAAGCCGCGAGCATCGCTGCCTTACAGGACGGAAAATCCATCGCTTGGATCGATACGCAGCAAATGCGGGTGACCGGCACGACCGCGCTCGCCGGCGGGGCAAGCCTGGTCGGTATCGATGTGCGTCCCGCGGATGGCAAGCTCTACGGCTTGACGCCCGAGGGCGGCGTGGTCACGGTCGATGCCCGCAGCGGCAAATGGGAGAAGAAGAGCCAACTTAGCGAGAAGCTACCGAGCGGCGTCACCTTCGCGGTCGATTTCAATCCGGCGGCCGACCGTCTGCGGGTGCTGACCAACACCGGCATGAGCTATCGCATCAACGTCGACGACGGCAAGACGACCGTCGACGGCTCGCTCAAATTCGCCGACGCCGATGCGCACAAAGCCATGACAGCCAACGTCATCGCGGCCGCCTATTCCAACAGCTACCCGGGCAGCAAGGAAACGACCCTCTACGATATCGACCTGGGCACCGCGGCGCTTCTCAAACAGGCGCCGCCCAACGACGGCACGCTCAACACCATCGGTAAGCTGGGCGTTAGCCTCGACGGCCCGGTTGCCTTCGACGTTGTCGCGGACGGCAAGGGCGGCAATACCGGATGGATGCTCGTGGGCGACGCGCTTTATGCGATTGACCTCGCCAGTGGCCAAGCGAAGTCGGCGGGTAAGATCGCCGGCCTCAAGGGCTCAATCCTCGACATTGCCATCCTGCCGTCCGAATGACGCAACGCCGCGGCGCGCCAAGCTTGGCCCGCCGCGCCCCGCTTGCCCTGCAAGGCCACGCCGCACGGAGCGATCTAGAAGCCCATGCGTCCGCTAGTGAGGCTCGCCCGCGAGCGCCGTCTCCTGCAATCTGCCGTGACCCTTGCGGCCTTCATCCCGATCCTCGCCGGGCTGGCGGGCGTCAATGGCGGACTTGGCGCCTTCGACGCCTCGGCCCGCTGGTCGCTCAATGGCGACAGCCACGTGCGCTATCTTTCCGGTTTGATCTTTGCCATTGGTGTCGGGTTCTTGACCACGGTGCCCGCCATCGAAGCCTGCGGCTCGCGCTTCCGCCTGTTGACGGCCTTGGTTCTGGTCGGCGGCCTGGCGCGGCTCTAT
Organism: Hyphomicrobiaceae bacterium; assembly: GCA_035573335.1. Classification (GTDB taxonomy): domain Bacteria; phylum Pseudomonadota; class Alphaproteobacteria; order Rhizobiales; family Hyphomicrobiaceae; genus AWTP1-13. The sequence continues at coordinate 4,281 of DATMZT010000031.1, forward strand.
GCCGTGGCACTGTGGGGGCTACCGGGTCCGGCGATGCGGGCAGGCCTTGTCATGGAGCTGCTTGTTGCTCCAGGACTGGCGCTATGGCGCGAGCGCGTGGAGCGACGCCTCGCCGGGGAGCGCCCATCGGGCGGCATGACATTTTCGTAAGGTGGTCAGCGCGCCAAATTGCGCCATGGTTCTCCTCTAGTCGAGCGCCCGCGGCCGAGGTCGTGCTTGGCGTTGCAGCTGTGACGATTTGCGGCCTCGTGCAGGAGGTTCCAGCATGCAGAGAAGCCCCGCGCTTGCCATCGTCCTCGTTGCCCTTGCCCTGGTCGCCCTTGTCGTAGGCGGCGCGCCGGCCGACGCCAACCGCATCAACACCGGTGCGGCGGACGGGCCCTATCAGAAGCACTTTTGTGGTGTCCTCGCCCAACACCTCAAACTCGCCCAGTTCGATTTCACCTGCGCACCATCGGCGGGAACGCGCGAGACGATCGAACGCGTGCTCGCCGATCCGGGCCAGCTGGGCTACGCCCAGCTCGACGCCTTCGCGTTCCTGGCGAAGGAGCTCAAGGCCGAAACGGCATTCACCATCGTGCGCCACGACGACGTGCGCCAGTGCCTCTACGCGGTGACGCGCAATCCGCAGCTGACGAACTGGGGTGAAGTGTCGGCCAATGCCCAGCGGTTGCGCATCATTCTGCCGGCTGCCGATTCGGACAGCGCCAGCAGCTTCCAACTGCTGCGCGCGATCGATCCCGCGGGGATCGGCAAGGCGCCAGAGGTTCGCCATGCGGCATCGATCGAGAGTGCGATTCGGGAGGGGCTGAGCGCCGAGGACACCGTCAGCCTGTTTGTGCAATTCCCCGATCCCGACAGCGAGCGTTTCGCGCTCATCCAGGAGCTGGGCGGCCACGTCGTCCCGGTTATCGACCGCGCTATCCTGCGCCAGGAGACGCTCGGCAAGAAGATCTATTTTGCCCAGGAAACGCAGGTGGAAAATCCGCAGTGGATCAAGAGCGCGCGCCGAATCGTGACCGCCTGCACCCCCGTGCTCGTATTCACGGGAACTGCCGATCGGGTCGCCGGCGACAAGGCGCGCAAGGACCACGAGGACCTGATCCGCACCATCGCCGCGCTCAACGCGGGAGCGCTGCTGCCGGAGGAGAGCCTGTTCTCGAAGCTTTTGAAGCGCAGCAAGGAGCTCACAGCCACCAGCACGGAAAAACTCTTGCAGGCCACCGAGCAGGCGCGTGAAAAAGCGCAGCCCTACACCGACAAGGCGATGGAGGCGGCCAGGGAGACCGCCGAACAGGCCAAAGGCGCCGCCGAGCGAGCCTCCGAGGCGGCCAAGCCCTACGTCGACAAGTCAAAAGAGGCAGCCCAGAAGGCCTATGACGATGCCATGAAAATGGCCAAGGAGCTGATGGAAAAGAAGCCACAATCGCCGCCGAAGAACGACTGACGCGGGGCCGAGGCCCGATCGGGCGGACCGTTCCGCCCGGCGCTCCTGCGGCCCGCACTTGCCACTGCGCCGGTTGAAAGGCTAGCAGTGTGCCCATGCAGCACGCCCCTCGCCTTGCCGATCGACTGGCCCTGATCACCGGGGCAACGCGCGGTATCGGCCGCGCCGTCGCCCTCGCCTACGCCCGCGAAGGCGCCCATTTGATTCTCGTAGGTCGCACGGCGGGCGCGCTCGAGGAAGTCGACGATGAGGTGCGCGAGTGTGGCCGCCCGGCGACGCTTCTGACCCTCAACCTCAATGATCTCGACAGGATCGACGCGCTCGGTCCCACCATCTTCCAGCGTTGGGGGAAGCTCGACATCCTGGTGGGCAATGCCGGTGTGCTCGGGCCACTGTCGCCGCTCGGTCATGTCACCGCCGAGGCCTGGAAGGACGTGATCGATCTCAATCTCAACACCAACTGGCGTCTGATCCGCACGCTCGACCCGTTGCTGCGCCGGTCGGAGGCAGGCCGGGCCATCTTCGTTACCTCCGGGGCCGCGGCGAACAGGCGCGCCTACTGGGGCCCCTATTCCGTCTCCAAAGCAGGTCTCGAAGCCCTGGTGCAGACCTATGCTGCGGAGATGGTCAACACCAACGTGCGCGCCAATCTGATCAACCCCGGGCCGGTCCGCACGGCCATGCGTGCCAAGGCCTTCCCCGGCGAGGATCCCGCCACCTTGCGCTGGCCGGACGCGATCACGGAGAGGTTCGTGGAGCTGGCCGAGGCCGCCTCAAACTACAACGGGCGCATCTTCGACCTGAAGACGAACGAGGTGCGCTAGTCATCGCCCTGGAATTTAGGCGGTGTCGACCACCATCCCATCGTAGCCCGGCTGCACGTGCGGGGGCAGCGCGCGGCGCAGCGTCTCGTAATCGAGTTCGGACGTCATGTGGGTGAGGATTGCCCGCTTGACGCCCAGTCGTTCGATCCAGCGCAACGCCTGCTTGAGGCTGAAGTGACTGGGGTGGGGCAACGGTCTCAGCGCGTCGACGATCCACAAATCCAGATCGGCGAACAACGGCAACGAGGCCTCCGGGATGTCACTGATATCGGGTGAATAGGCGACGCTGCCGAAACGAAAGCCAAGGGAAGGAAGATTGCCGTGGTGCTGGGGAAGCGGCACGATGGTAATGACACCGCCGGCCCCGTTGACGTCAAGCGCCGCCGGCGGCTCAAGGGTGTGGGCGTTGAGAATGGCCGGGTAGGCCGAGCCCGGCGGTTGCGCGAAACAGTAGTCGAAGCGCTGCTCAAGCACCTCGCGTGTGCGCGCATCGGTGTAAACATCAATGCGCCGGCGTGCGTTGAAAGCCATGCCTCGCAGGTCGTCGATGCCGTGCGTGTGGTCGGCGTGATCGTGGGTGTAGAGTACGGCGTCGACACAGTCGACCTCGGCGTCAAGAAGCTGGTCGCGCAGGTCGGCCGGCGTGTCGACCAGCACGCGCGTGCGGCCGCGGCCGCCGATCTGCTCGACCAGCATTGCGCAGCGCCGGCGCCGGTTCTTCGGATTGCTCGGATCGCATGCCCCCCAGATGTTGCCGACGCGTGGCACACCACCCGAAGACCCGGTGCCAAGAAGCGTGATCTTACGGCTCATGCGGCGCCCAATGCGGTAGGCGGAACTTTGCTGTAGAGCCGCAAGAAATTCGCCGTGGTGATGCGGGCGAGCTCCGCCTGCGAGATGCCCTTGACGTGCGCCAAGGTCTCGGCGGTGTGCACGAGATAGGCTGGCTCGTTGCGCTTGCCGCGGAATGGGCTGGGCGCCAGGTAGGGCGCATCGGTCTCGACCAACAGACGGTCGAGCGGCACCAGGGCTGCCACCTCGCGCAGGCTGTCGGACTTCTTGAACGTCAAGATTCCCGAGAAGGAAATATAAACACCAAGCGCGAGGCCGCGCCGGGCCAAATCCTCGCCGCCGGTGAAACAGTGCAGCACGGCAGGGAACGCTCCCTTGACCGTTTCCGCTTCCAGGATCGCGGCGACGTCGCGATCCGCATCGCGCGCGTGGATGACGAGCGGCAATTGCGTGGCGCGCGCCGCCGCAATGTGGCGACGAAAGCCCTCGGCCTGAGCCGAGCGCGGGCTGTTGTCGTAAAAATAGTCGAGGCCGGCCTCGCCGATCGCCACCACCTTTGGGTGTGCCGACAGCCGCACCAGCTCATCGAGCGGGATATCCAGCTCCTCGTGGGCATAGTGCGGATGCGTGCCAACCGAGCAGAACACGTTGGCGTTGGTCTCGGCGATGGCGATCAGGTTGGCCAGGCGCTTGATGCGGGTCGAGATGCTGACGATGGCGCCGATGCCGGCGGCCCGGGCGCGGGCCAGCACGGCCTCGAGCTCATCGGCAAAATCGGGAAAGTCGAGGTGGCAGTGGTGATCGACGAGCATCAGCTTTTCTGTGGTTTTGCCGGCTTGCCGCTGCCCTCCCCGCCCTCGCCCAGATAGCGCGGAAAGACGGCGGTGGGCGCGGGAAGCGTTGCGCCCGGTTTGAGCCGGCCGCGTTGGCCCAGCCAAGCAAAGCTGCGCTGCTTTCCGTCCTGGCCCAGGCTATCGAGCAGTTTGGCGGCCGAGCCCGGCATTACCGGCGCCGCCAAGATGGCCAGCTGGCGCACGACTTCTGCCGTCACGTACAGGATCGTTTCCATGCGCTTGGGATCGGTCTTGCGCTTGGCCCAGGGCTCCGCGCCGGCGAAATAGCGATTGGCGTCTCCCACCACCGCCCAGACGGCATCCAGGTATTGCTTGATACCCTGGCGGTCCATGGCGGCGCGGACCTTGGGATAAAGGGCATCGGCCTCGGCCAGGATGGCCCGGTCTGCCTCGATCAGCTCCCCCGGGGATGGGACCGTGCCGGCGCAGTTCTTCGCGATCATCGACAAGGAACGCTGCGCCAGGTTGCCGAGGTCGTTGGCGAGATCGGCATTGATGCGGTTGACGATGGCCTCGTGGCTGTAGCTGCCATCCTGGCCGAAGGCCGCCTCGCGCAGGAAGAAGTAGCGCACCTGGTCGACGCCGTAGCCCCGCACCAAATCGAACGGATCGACCACGTTGCCGACCGATTTCGACATCTTCTCTCCACGGTTGTAGAGAAAGCCATGGGCAAACACGCGCTTCGGCACCGCGATGCCCGCCGACATCAGGAAGGCCGGCCAGTACACGGCGTGGAAGCGTACGATGTCCTTGCCGATCACGTGCACGTCCGCCGGCCAGTAGCGCCAGCGCGGTGCCGTCGCGTCGGGAAAGCCGGCGGCGGTAATGTAGTTCGTCAGCGCGTCGACCCACACATACATGATGTGCTCGGGCATGATGTGCTCGGGCATGATGTGCTCGGGCAAGATGTGCTCGGGCAAGATGTGCTCGGGCATGATGTGTTCGGCCATGATGTCCTCGGGGCCGCCGGCCTTGGCGCCCGCGCGCGCCGGCCCGGGCACCTTGATCCCCCAGTCCAGCGAGGTGCGCGAGATCGACAGATCCGTCAGGCCACCCCTGACGAAGCTCACCACTTCATTGCGCCGTTCGGGCGGCAGGATGAAATCGGGGTGCGTGTCGTAGTGCTTGAGCAGGCGCTCGGCGAAAGCGGACAGGCGGAAGAAGTAGGTTTCCTCTTCGGTCCAGTCCACCGGTGAGCCTAGCGGCTCGCGCCGCACGCCATCGGCGCCAAGCGTCGTTTCTTTTTCGTCGAAGTAGGCTTCCTGGCGCACCGAATACCAGCCGGCATATTTATCGAGGTAGATGTCTCCGGCCTTCTCCATGCGCCGCCAGATTTCTTCCGAGGCGCGGTGGTGGCGCGGCTCGGTCGTGCGAATGAAGTCGTCCTGACTGACGTTGAGCGCCACCATCATGTCGCGAAAGCGCTGCGAATTGCGGTCAGCCAAGGCCTGTGGCGTCAACCCCTCGGCGATCGCCGTCTGCTTCATCTTCAAGCCGTGCTCGTCGGTCCCGGTCAAAAAGAACACATCCTTGTCGTCGAGACGCTCGAAGCGCGCGATGGCGTCCGTGGCCAGCGCCGTATAGGCATGGCCGATGTGCGGCACCCCGTTCGGATAGAAGATTGGCGTGGTGATGTAGAACTGCACTTTCCCGCTCATGTCGCAGGTTCCACCCTCGGTTCAATCCTTTGGCCATGACCGGCCTCCGCAGTGGGGACAGCCAGCGTTTAGCGCATTCGGCCGCGCCGCCGCCGCGGCCTGGCGCCTGGGCAGGAAACGATCCTAGCAACCTTGCCGATCATGGTTTTTGTGCTTCGCTTTGAGAAAGCGCGCGTGGCCTATCATGAAAAGGCCGCCAGTGCCACCGGCAATGCGAAGGCCAAATGCGCACCCGGTTCAAGCGCGGGCAAGCGCCTCCAGGCGCGCAAACAGGGAGGTGAGCGTGGCCTTGCGGTCGAGATTGAGTTCGCCGGCATCGGCCTTCTCGGCGACCGCCGTCGTCCAAAACTCGGCCCACGCCGGCAGGCGCTCGGGCGCAATCAGGCGTTCGGCCAAGTGCCGTTCAGCCGGGGCGCCCTGCCCCGTGGCGCGGGCCCGCACCAGCCGCGCCAGCTGGTCGAGAAACAGCTCGAAAAAGGTTTCGTAGGGCTGCTCGGGTGCGCCATATCCCATCTCATCGCTCAGGGCATGCGCCAGCTGCCAATCGAGGCGTGGCAGCGAGCCCACTAGCCGCTCGATGCGGGCGTGAAGTGCCAGTCCGCCCGCGGCCACAAGTTGCAAAGCCCGGCGGACGCTACCCTGGGCGACGCGCTCCAATTCGCCCCAGGCCTCGGCGTCGGGCGGATCCATGTGGCGGGCCTGCAGCGCGGCGGTCACCGCCGCGCGCAACGGCTCGCCCGTCAGCGCGTCGAGATCGAGACGCCGGCACCGCGAGCGGATGGTGGCCAAGAGTTGGCTCGGTGCCGCCGAAATCAACAAGAACATGGTGCGTGCGGGCGGCTCCTCCAGTGACTTCAGCACGGCGTTGGCGGCATTGATATTGAGCTCGTCGGCCGAGTCGATCAGCACGACACGCCAGGCACCGCCGGCGCTGGTCAGCCCCAGGAACGACTTCAGCCTACGCACCTCGTCGATCGGGATCGACTGCGCGTAGCGCTTTGCCCTGGTGTCGTAGGGACGGCGCAGCAGCAAGAGGCCAGGATGCGAAAGCGCGTTCACCTGCCGCGCGGCGCGCGTGTCGGGTGCCACTTTGAGGGTCGTTCCCGACGCATCGCGCTCGGAAGGCTCAGCCAAGGCATGCCGCGCCAGCCGATACGCTAAAGTGGCTTTGCCGATGCCGCGACGGCCGCTGAGCAGCCAGGCGTGATGCATTTGCCCACCGGCGAAAGCCTGCGCCAGCCCGCGCTCGGCCGCGGCATGACCGAACAAGGCCGCCGTCTCGCGCGGATGCGGGAAGCCCTCGAGCCGGTCGGCTTCGGGTGGGGCGTCGGCCTCCTGCGGCGCCGGTGTGCGGGCCATCAGGTGGCACCCGCCAGCAGGCGCTCGGCGACCGCTTGCCAGACCGCCGCGGCGATGGTTTCGGGCGGTTGCGCCGCGTCGATGATGACGCAGCGCTGCGGTTCCGCCCTGGCCAGCGCCAAGTAGCCGGCGCGGAGACGCTGGTGAAACTCGAGCTCGCGTTGCTCGAAGCGATCGGCCTGGCTGGCTGCGCGCGTCGGCGCCAGCCGGCGCGTGACGCGGCCAAGGCCGTCGCGGGGGTCGAGGTCGAGCACCACGGTGAGGTTGGGCCGGTGGCTTTTCACCACCAGATCTTCGAGCGTCTCGAGTACCTCGGGGGCCACCCCCCCCGCGCTGCCCTGATAGACCCGGGTGGAATCGGAAAAGCGGTCGCACACCACCCAGCCGCCCGCGCTCAGGTGCGGCGCGATCGTCTGTTGCAGGTGATCGGCACGGGCGGCGTAGAACAGCAAAGCTTCGCAGAGCGCGCCGTGCGCCGGGGTGCCGGGGTCGAGCAGGAGCGCTCTTATCCGTTCGGCAAACGGCGAGCCCCCAGGCTCGCGCGTAAGGATGACGTCGATGCCCCGCTTGGCCAAGGCCTCGACCAGCAGCTTGGCCTGCGTCGACTTGCCGACGCCTTCGCCGCCCTCGAAAGTGATGAACTTTCCCGATCTCATCGCGCTCGCGTCCGGCGCTCGCAAGGCCGGCGGCGACGCCTCTCGTTGCCGTCGAGCCACGCGGCCCCTTTTTAGGGGATCCAGCGGGTAGCCAAATATAGCAGCGTGTCAAGCCCGCGGCGCATCACTCCGGCTCGCCCGACGTCCTCGGCCACGTAGAGGGGCACCTCATTGGTCGTGTCGCTGGGCGTCGTCACGCGCAGCCTGGCGACCTGTTCGCCCTTGCGCAATGGGGGTTTCAGAGGACCATCATAAATGATTTGCGCCCTCAGTTTCGGATTGGTGGGCTGACGCGCCAGCCAAATATTGACATCGCCGTTGCCGGTCAACGGCACGAACATGCGTTCTCCGCCCCAGACCCTGGCGTGACCGATCACCTCGCCCGCGTCGAACAGCTTGACCTCGGAAAAATTCTTGAAGCCCCACTCAAGCAGGCGTCGCGCCTCGTCACGGCGTTCCTCGGCCGTGTTGCAGCCGTTCAGCACGGCAAGCAGACGCCGTCCCTCCTGCTTGGCGGAGGCGACGATGCCATAACCCGATTCCTTGATGAAACCGGTCTTGAGACCGTCGATTCCCGCCACCAGATTGATGAGCGGGTTACGGTTGATGAATTTGTGCTTGCGGTAGGGGAATTCCTTCAAGGCAAAGTAGCTGTAGTAGTCGGGATACTCCTGGATGATGTGGCGCGCCAGCAGCGCCAGTTCGCGCGCCGTGGTGACGTGGTCGGGCTGGTAGAGTCCGGTCGCATTTTTGAATGTGGACTTGCTAAGGCCAAGCGCGCGGGCCTGCTCGGTCATGCGCGCTGCAAACAAGTCCTCTGCGCCCGCCATGTTTTCAGCGATCGAGATCGCGGCATCATTGCCCGACTGCACCGTGATCCCTTTGATCAGCTCCTCGATGGTGACCCTTGTGCCGAGCGGCACGAACATGGCCGAGGTGCCCGACGGTGCACCGCCCTTGCGCCAGGCGTTCTCGCTCATCAAGAACTCATCGCTGAGCTTGAGCTCGCCCGCCTTGAGCGCCTTGAAGAGGACCGTGAGCGTCATCAGTTTGCTCATGCTGGCTGGATACATGAGCTCGTCGGCGTTGCGTTGGTACATAATGGCGCCGGTATCGGCGTCCATCAGGATGGCCTGGGCGGCCTTGACGCTAAACTCGGCCTGGGCGGCGGCGGGGCCGGTTTGGCCCAGTGCGAACGCCGCGATTAGCGCCAGCGCCAACAGCCAGCGAGATCTGAGCCCGCGCGACGAACGAACCGTGTCAAGGCGCATCATTTTGACCCGCACGTCATGCCATCCCGTCACTCAGCATGTCCCGTCACTCCAGTACGTCTCGTCACTCAGCAAGTCCGGTCACTCAGTACGTCTCGTCACTCAGTGTGTCGCCTCACCAGTGTGTCCCCGTCGTTCAACCACCCGGTGACGGATTGTAAGCCTCGCCGTTGCCAAGCTTATGACGTGCCTAGCCGCTGCGAGCCCGGTCGCCGCAGCATAAGCTCGAATCCTAGCGGCTGTCATTGGGCCCGCGCGCCAACCTGATCTGAAACCAGGGCTGGGAGGCAAGAAAGCGCTGCTCCGGGCGATCATCGCCCGACAAGGGCGCCGGGCCGGCATAGCGCACGCGAACCCGGGCTAACCCAGGCCCCTCGACGCCGAGATAGCGCGCGGTTGCGCGCGACAAGTCGATCACCCGGTTGTTGACGTAAGGTCCGCGATCATTGAGCCGCACCAGCAGCGTGCGTCCATTCTCCAGATTGGTGACGTAGGCGAGCGACGGCAATGGCAAGGTCGGGTGGGCGGCGGTGAGCGCCCACATGTCGAAGATTTCGCCGTTGGACGTGCGCCGGCCGTGAAAGTCTTCCGCATAGAAGGAGGCAAGGCCGGTGCGATCGTAGCCGGGCTCTTCCTGCGGCACATACCAGCGCCCGTCGATCTGATAGGGCGCGCCCAGCTTGTAGGCGCCGCCACCCTTGGGGATGGGTTGCTTGGGATCCGCCACGCGCGGGCTGGCGGGGCCGTAGCGTGCCTCGTTTCGGAAGCCGGAGCAGGCAGCGGTTACACCGGCCGCCGCGGCCAGTGCGAGACAGGAGACGACCGACGGCCGCCAGGGGATACGCATAACGATAAGACCTTGGCCTTGGGCCCCCCGCGAGGAGCCGCCGGACCGTTCCGGGCCCCGCAGGCGAAAAGCTTGCCAAAGGGCCGTTAGGAAGGAGTTAACTCTCAGGCGAGCGCACTCGGGGCCAACGTTCTGCGGCGCGGCGTTGAGCGGTCCGCGCGGCGGTCAGGGCCTTCGGTGCAGGCAGGCGTACTTGCGCACGAGTTGTCGGGTGACGAGCGGCACGGCGCGGCGCCCCACGCTGTTGGCCGCCGCGGTTCTGCAGGGAAGCCAGAAATAGTTGGCGGTCGGGTCCACCACCAGTCGCGCCGGCGCAAACGCGGGAGCGACCAGGATGGAGAGAAAATGCGTGGTCGAGGCCCATACCAGGCCATTGAGCCGTTCCGGGATCCGGTTCGCCGAAACGAAGCGCGGATCGCCGAGCGCCGGGTCGGAAATGGTGCCGGTCGCGAGCTTGCGTACGGCGTCTTCGTAGCTGATCCAGGCGGCGACGAACCTTTCCGTCTCCAGCACGTGCACCGACATGGCCACCAGCATTGCGCCGGCGGCGCAGCGGATGCTGGCGGCGCTGTTAAGCGCGCTGAGCAGCCGCCGCAGGTACGGCAGCGCCAGCTGCAGGCGGCCCTCGCCGCCCCCGGCGTACGCCGCCGCGAGTGCCCCCAAGACGGGAGTGAAGGTCAAAAGTGCCGTGCGCAGATAATACCGGTTTTCGCCGACGATCCGCGCATCGGATGTGAGCGCGTGCGCGGTCAGCACCGAGACCACCGCCACGGCCGCGTAGAAATGCGCGTGCTCCAGCTTGGCCCAGCTCAGCGCCAGCAGCGCCAGGCCATAGCCCGCGAGCGCGACCAGGAGCAGCCGCATGGGATCGAGGGCGAGGCTGCTGAGGTCGATGAAGTTGAGCGCCGCCGTGGCGAGCACGCCGGCGATGTAGGCGTCGGGCGGCAGCTCGAGGCGAATGGCGATCCAGATCGCTACGGCCACCGCGCCGGCGGTCGCCGCCCGCTGCCACGCCGGATCGCGGGCGTTGCCCAACAGCAGCGTGGCCAGGATGGCGGCGGCGAAAATCAAGGCGCCCTCGTGGCTTAGCACCAGCGCCAGCAAAGCGACGAAGGCGGCGGGTCCCGCCAGCGGGCCGCGTCCGTAGTGGACAATGGCGAGCGTCGGCCAAAACAGGGCATGCGCGATCCACATCTCCGTGGGAAAGCCGAACACCAGCGGGCAAAGTGTGGCGGTCGAGCCGCAGGCGTAGGTGAAGAGGATGCGATGTTTCGAGCGGTCAAGCACGTAGGTGGCGACAAGGCCGAACAGCTGGGCACCGAAGAACAAAAAACCATAAATGACGATACCGCCGCGGGCATCGGCGGTCAGCTTGACGTAGGCCTCGGCGGGTAGGTGGCAGAACAGCAGCACGAACAAACGGCAAGAAATGTTGTGCCAGTGGATGCGCCAGCCATCCGCCACCGCCACCGAGTAGGAAAAGATCGAGCCGTCGCCGAACATCTGCAGGTCGTAGCGAAGCCCAACGACAATGAAGAGCACAGCCCAGGCCATCCCGGCCAGCACCACGAGGAGACGCAGGAACTGCGCTTCCGAACCAATCGCCGGGCGGGTACGCCAGCCGCGCGGGGCCGTGGTGGCCTGCGAGAGCTCCGTCATGGCTGCCGCCGTCGGTGCTTGGCTTTTCCGGATGCTGCCGGTGGTCGACCACAAGCGCGCCTGCCGGCATGGCGGCTTAGCGCAGCAGCCAAGAGCGTGCCGATGGTGGCGCCGTCGAGGATCGGTTGCGTCAGCATGTCTGCACGACGATTAGGGCGCCACGCGATTCCAGGCAACGGGTCAAAACGAACACTGTGGTCGGCGAAACCGCCCACGCCTATGCCTCCTTTGCGCCAGGCGCGCGGCGCCAAGGCGCGGTCGAGCCAACCGTTGCGGATCTGCGACAGGCGGTGAAAAAGTTGTAGATGGGCGGCGTCGCTTGCGCCGGCCGGCGGTTTCGGGTCGCGCTGCCGCGCCACGATTTTGTGGACTACGGCTGGCCCTCGCGGCGCTGCCGGCGGCTGCCGCAGCACGCCCGCCGACCTCTTCTGGAGGCTACGACCCTGGCTTTTTTTGCGGCGCGAAAAGTGGTGGCCGGTCCACTCCGGCGGCGGCGCGGGAGCAACGGCAAGACGCGGACACTAGGAAAGGATAGGGTCGCTGGCCCACCGCGACCCGTCGGTGTCGCCAACGCGGGGTACACAGATCGGAGACATCGTGAGCTGGGCTCAGTATTGGAACCAAGAGACGTCACTTTATGTCAACGAACGGCACCGGCGCCTGCACTACGAGCGCGTCACGCGCGATATCATCGCCTACGTGCCGGCAGGCGGCGTGGACCTCTTGGACTATGGCTGCGGGGACACGCTGGCGGCCGGCAAGCTCGCCGAAGCCTGTGGTCACCTCTTCCTGTGCGATGTCTCCTCGCGCGTGCGCGAGCGCCTGGCGGCACGCTACGCCGACCGGGGCAACATTACCGTCGCCTCGCCGCAAGACGTCGAGGCGCTGGCCGCACACACCCTAGGCATGATCGTCGCCAACTCCGTGGTCCAGTACCTTTCCAGGCCGCAGTTCGAGCATCTGCTCACGCAGGCGCGCGCGAAGCTAAAGCCCGGCGGCGTTTTGCTGTTGGCCGACATCGTGCCGCCCCGGGTCGGGCCCTTTCGCGATGCCCTCGAGCTTCTCAAGTTCGCCGCCGCTGCCGGCTTTCTGCTGCCGGCCCTGTTCGGCCTGGCGCGGTCCTATTTCTCGCCCTACCGCAAGATCCGACGGTGCTCTGGTTTTCTGCAATTCGATGCCGAGGATGTCTTGCAGCTGCTGCGCCAGCACGGTTTCACGGCTCAGCGCCAGCCGCACAATATCGGCCACAACGCCCAGCGCATGACCTTTCTCGCCTTCGCACCCTGAGGCGCGCGGCCCCCCGCCGCGTCATACCGGTGCCGGCGTGGCGCCAGGGGCGCCGATATGCAAGGCCTTTGCCGGGCCGCCGAAACGTTCGATCAGCGCCGCTTGGTCCGCCTTGGCGCGGGCGTCCGTAGCCTCCGGATCGAGCATCTGGCGCAGCTCAATCTCCAGCCGGGCCACAATGTCGGCATGCGCGGCACTGGCCGCGAGATTGAGCTCCTCGTTAGGGTCCGCGATGAGATCAAACAGCTCGGGCCGATAGCCCACGTAGTAGTTGTACTTGTAGCGCCCGTCGCGCAGCATGAAGGCGGCGGACGGCGATGCGAACGCGTGGTACTCGGAAAAGACGGTGCGATGCGGATCAAAGGCCGCTTCGGCGATTTCGAACAAGGAGCGGCCGGGCAGGTTGTCGCTCCAGTCGTAGGGGTCTTCACCAACCGCCGCCAGAATCGTGGGTGCGAGATCGATTAAGCTAACGGCGGTCGCGCACAGGCGCCCCGCGGCGACATCCGGTCCGGCGATCAGCATCGGCACACCCACGGCATCGTCGTAGTGCGTGCTCTTGCCCCACATGCCGCGCACGCCGATGTTGTCGCCGTGATCGCTGGTGTAGATGATACGCGTCGTCGCGGCGAGACCGGTTGCCGCCAAGGCGTCGACGATGCGGCCGACCTGAGCGTCCACCCAGGTGCACAGGCCCAGGTAGCAGGCGGTTGCCAGGCGGCGGCCGCCATCGTCGAGGGCATCATCGACCGGGTGCATGCGGTGCTGGGCTTCCAGCCACGGGTGGCGAGGCTGGCCGCGGCTTGGATGCAACCGCGGCAGCGGCATGTTTTCCGTGGGGTAGAGGTCGAGAATGTGCTTCGGCACGGTCAGCGGAAAGTGCGGGGCCACGAAGCCGACGAACAGCACCCACGGCCGGTCGGCCGCTTCGCGGGCGCGTTGCGCAAGCCAGTTTTCCGCTTCGCTGGCGATGCGGTCGTCGTAGATGTTGTATTTCGAGGTGCCGGGCCCGATCGGGTTCAGCATCATGTGCGCACGCTCGGTGAAATCCGCTTTGCCGTCGCGCAAGGCGCCCCAGACCATGCCGTGGCCGCCGTAAATGTGCATCGGCAGATACTGGTGGTCGAAGCCGGTGGGATCTTCGGCGCGGCGGTAGTGCAGCTTGCCGATCGAATCGACGCGGTGGCCGCTTTTCTGCAGGGCGTGACCCCAACCGGGAATGCTGCCGTCGTAGGCAATGGCGTTGTCCCAAGTGCCAAGCTCGTGCACATAGCGGCCGGTGGCGAAGGAGGCGCGCGAAGGCACGCAAATCGGCGAATTGCAGTAGGCCGCGTCGAACCGCAGGCCGCGCGCGGCTAGGCGGTCGAGGTTGGGCGTGATGGCCAAGGGGTGCCCGGCGACGCCCATGGCGCGTGGGTGATGCTCATCCGACATGATGACGACGAGGTTGGCGGGCCGCATAGATCTCACTGCTTGGTTCGGGTTGGGATGGGAGGGCGGATTAGTCGTCGAACACCAGACGAAAGCCCACGTGTCCGGTCGAACTGTCGCCGGCGGCACCGGTGCGTGCGGCGATGCGATAGCGATAGCAATAGGAACGATGGCATAGGTACGAGCCTCCCTTGAGGAGGCGCTCTTTGCTGCGCTCCGCCTGCTGATTGCGTGCTTTGGCTGCGCGTGTGAGCGAGCGTACGCGGAACGCATCGGCACACCATTCCCAGGTGTTGCCCGCCATGTTGAAAAGACCGTAGCCGTTGGGCGCAAAGGCGTCGGCGGGTGCGGTGCCGACAAAGCCGTCGCGGCCGCTATTTCTCGTTGGAAATTCGCCTTGCCAGATGTTGCAGGGCAGAAAGGCGGTATCGTCGGGCTCGCGATCGCCCCAGGGGAAGCGCGCCCCATGGCTACCGCCGGCGGCCGCATATTCCCATTCGGCCTCCGTTGGCAGACGGCCGCCGGCCCAGGCGGCGAATGTGACCGCGTCGGTCCAGGAGACATGCACAACGGGATGGTCGAGCCGTCCGATAAGGTTGGAATGCGGCCCCTCGGGCCGTTGCCAACAGGCGCCTTCGACACGACGCCACCAGAAAGATTCGTTGCCGGCTCCAATCGCTGCGGCCGCATCTACAGCGAAGCCGCAGAACACCAGCGACCAACCGAAGCGTTCAGCTTGCGTGCGATAGCCGGTGGCGTGCACGAAGGCATCGAACCAGACGTTCGTCACCGCCAAGGGATCGATGGCGAAGGGCCCAACCCTGACCGCGCGTGGCGGGCTCTCGCCATCCTGCGGCAGCAAACGCTCCGGCGTGCCGACGCGCACGCGGCCGCCGGGTAGGTGCACGCGGCGCCGCGGCCGTTCTCTCGCCGCGTCGAACGCGGGCCGGGCAGCGCTCGGCGGCGGTCCGCTGGCCGCCGCGGCCGGCGGGCAGCAGGAGGCTCGATGCGCAACCTTGACTGTCGGCGTGGGGCGCAAGGGGGAGCCTTAATTGTAAACGGGTTCGGTGCCGGGAACCGGCGAATGGCCGAAGCTTCCCTTGGCCAGGAGCGCCTCGCGGCCGCCGAGGGCGGCAATCCTGGCGGCCTGGTCCTGGCGCGCCTGGGCATCCGCCCGCTCCGGGTCGACGATTTGGCGCAGCGCGGCCTCGCAGTCGGCGAGGAGGCCGGCATAGCCGGCGAGCGGCGCCAGGTCCCGCGTTTCGTAGGGGTCGGCCTCGAGGTCGAACAGCTGCGGTGGCAGACCGACGTAATAGATGAATTTGAAATTGCCTTTGCGGATCATGAAGGCGCCGGTGACGGCACCGGCGGCGTGGTATTCGCTCATGACGGTGCGCTCGGGAGCCCGGCCGGCAACGATGTCCAGCAAGGGGGCCCCGGGTAGGCGGGAATCCTCGGGGTGGCGAGGCGCGCCGACGCAAGCAAGGATGGTGGGATAGCAATCGACCAGCGAGACCGGCTCGCAACAGACGACATTGGCCGGCACCTCGGGTCCGGCCATGATCATCGGCACACCGGCGGATTCCTCGTACATGTTGGATTTTCCCCACAGCCCGCGGGTGCCGAGGTTGTCGCCGTGGTCGCTGGTGTAAATCACCCGCGTGGTCCCGGCGAGGTCATTGTCGTCGAGACATTTCAACAGCCGCCCGACGTTGTGATCGACAAAGCTCACGAGGCCGAAGTAGGCGGCGATCGCCTTGCGCACCTTGTTGGGGGCCTCGAAGCCTTGGTCATAGATCTGGCAGGCGCGCATCGCCTCCAGGTAGGGGTGGGTCGGGCGCTCGCTGTTGGCATAGAGGTTTGGCCACGGCACCTTGTCCTCGGCATAAAGGTTGTACCAGCGGGCGCGGGCGACCAACGGAAAGTGCGGGCACACGAGCGAGACGAACAACATCCACGGCTTTTCCTCCTTGCCTTTGGCCCGTTCCGTCAGCCAGTTCTCGGCGGCGAGCGTGATCCGGTCGTCGTAGCCCTGATAGGTAGAATCGCCGCAGCCGGCGTCGGCAGCAAGGCGCAAAGCCGCGCGGCGCGGCGGCGGCGGATCGCGCAACATGCCGATCGGATCGCCGATCCCGTCCACCACGTGCAGCGGCATGTGCTCCTGGCTGAAACCATTGTCATCCTCGGCGCCGCGGAAGTGCAATTTGCCGATGGACTCCACGCGATGGCCCGCCGCCTTTAGGCGGTGCGCCCAGGACGGCACGCTGCCGTCATAGGGGTTGGCGTTATCCCAGAAGCCGATGTCGTGCACATAGCGTCCGGTTTGGAAACTGGCGCGCGACGGCACGCAAATCGGCGAATTGCAGTAAGCGTCGGTAAAGCGCACGCCACGGCTCGCGAGCCTGTCGAGATTGGGTGTCTCAATCATTGGATGGCCATGACAGCCGAGCACGCGCCGGCTGTGTTCGTCCGACATGATGAAAAGCAGATTTCTGGGCTGCATGATCTGTCCTACCAACTCCTCAGTCCGATTCACTTCGCATGGCGACGCAATCGCCGATGGGAATGGTCAGCGCGACCGCGCTACCCGTGGCGAGGCCGTGGCGGCGGTCCCCTTGTACCCGCACCAGCATGCCGTCGACGTCGACCTGATGGTCGATGATGTTGCCGAGGAAGGCGCTCTCCACCAGCCGTCCACGCAAGACGTTTGCCGACACATCCGGCGCGGCGGCGCCGAGGCGAATGGCCTCGGGCCGGATGGCGACGGTGACGGCCTTGAGCGCGCCGATCACGCCATGGCTCAATTCGGCGTCAATCGTCTGGCTGCCGATGCGTACCCGCGCCTTGCCCGCAGCCTGTGCGATCACTGTGCCCGGCAGCTTGTTCACCAATCCCATGAAATCGGCCACGAACAGGTTGGCTGGACGTTCGTAGACCTCACGTGGCGTGCCGACCTGTTGCACGGCACCTTGGTTGAAAACCACGATGCGATCGGACAAGGCCATGGCTTCGGCTTGGTCATGCGTGACGTGGATGAAGGTGATGCCCGTGCGCCGCTGCAGCGTTTTGAGCTCGCTGCGCATGCGCTCGCGCAACTTGGCGTCGAGATTGGAGAGCGGCTCGTCGAGCAGGAGGATTGTCGGCTCGACCACCAGGGATCGCGCCAGCGCCACGCGCTGTTGCTGCCCGCCCGAAAGTTGGCCCGGGTGCCGCCCCTGCAGGCCCTCCAGGCCGACCGCCGCCAGCACGCGGCCGACCCGTTGCGCGATCTCGCCGTGGGCGATCTTGCCAATCCGGAGCCCGAAGGCCACGTTCTCGAACACCGACATGTGCGGCCACACCGCATAGTTCTGAAACACCATGCCCATGCGGCGTTGCTCGGGTGCCAGCACGCCTCGCGGTGAAGACAACAGGCGGCCGGCCACTTTGATCGTGCCGGCATCCGGCGTGAGGAAGCCCGCCAGCGTGCGCAGCATGGTGGTCTTGCCGCATCCCGATGGGCCCAGCAGGGTAATGAATTCGCGTTCTTCGACCGCCAGGTCGACCCCGAGCAAGGCGGAAAGGCCGCCGAAACTTTTCGCGATGCCGACAATGTCGATGAAGGCCATCGTCGTCATCCTCTGACCGGGGGCGTCTCAGCCAAGGCGCGGTTCGAGCCCGACAGCCAACTGATGAGACCCATCAGGGCCAAGACGACGGCAATCGTAAAGATGGCGAGCGCCGAGACGACTTCGAGCTGGCCGAGGTCGTTGAGGCGGTAGATGGCGATAGCGATCGTCTCCGTGCCGCCGGTGTAGAGCAGAATGGTAGCGCTCAACTCGCCGAAAGCCGGAATGAAGACGAGCAGGAAGGCCACCAGCAGCCCGGGCCGCGCCAGCGGCAGCAAGATGCGGCGCACGGCGTGCCACCACGACGCCCCGGTGGCGCGGCCCGCTTCCTCGAGGCTGGGGTCGATCTGGCGGAAGGTTGCATTGGCGCTGCGCGTTGCCAGCGGCAAGAAGCGGGCGACGTAGGCGACGAGCAGAATTGCGATGGTGCCGTAGATCGGCAACGGCACCCGAATGAAGGCGAGCAGAATACCGACGGCCATAACCGTCCCCGGCAGCCCCAGCGGCAGGATCGCCAGATAGTCCAGCAGTCGGCGGCCGCGGACATTGCTGCGTACGTCGAGATAGGCGACGGCGGCCCCGATCAGCACGGCCAGCGTGGCGGCCGCCGTTGCCAGCTTGAAGCTGTTGAGAATGCCGCGTACCGAGACCTGATCCTGGAACAGGGCGGTATAGAAGTGTTGCAGCGTGAGGTTTGCGAGCGACAGCGGTTCGGTCCAGCTGTGGGAGACGGCGGTCAGCGCCAAAACGCCCAACGGGGCGGCGGCGCTGAAGCACACCAGCAGTAGACAAAAGGCGAGCAACGGCCAGCGCCAGGCGCCGAGTGCGGCCGTGCTGGTGCGCACGCCGCGGCCACCCACGGTGATGTAGGAGCGCCGCTCCAAGTAGCCGCGCTGCAGGGCCAGGCCCGCCACCGTCAAGGCCACGAGCAGCAGCGATAGTGCCGAGGCTTCGCCCCAGCGCGGCGGGTAGCCGCCGATGGTGGCGTAGATGCGCGTTGGCAGAAAGACGATCTGCGCCGGCGTACCGATGATGGCCTGCGGACCGAACAGCGCCATTGAATCGATCGCCGCCAACAACGCCCCGCCGGTAATGGCCGGCGCCACCAGCGGCAAATTGATGCGCAAGGTTGTCTGCCATGGTCTCGCGCCCAGCATCTGCGCCGATTCCTCCAAGGCGGCGTCGACCGATTTGAGGGCGCTGTAGGTGAGAAAATAAGTGAAGGCGAAGACATGGATGCCGATCACGAAGATGACGCCCGGCATACTGAAAATATTGAGGGGCCCTGACTGGAAGCCGAAGAGCGCGCGCAACAGGCGATTGAAATGCCCCGCATCGGGCCCGAGCAGAATGATGTAGGCAAGCGCCGTCAGGTAAGGCGGCGTGATGTAGGAGAGCGCCACCAGGGCGTGCACCAAGCCGCGCCAGGGCATATCGCTGCGGGCCGTAGCCCAGGCCAGCGGCACGCCGAACAGAATGCTCAGGACGCCGGCGCCGAGCGCCAGTTCAAGGGTGTTGAGCAAAGCCGCGAAATTCTGGGGTCGCGTGAAGGCGCGTTCAAAATGTTCAAGGCCGAACCCCTGCGGCAGGCCGAAGGCACCCAATAGCAGCCAAAGCAAGGGATAGCCGACCAGCACGAGCAGCACGGCGACCGCCAGCCCCAGCACGAGCGCTTGCGCGCTGAGGAAGTCGGCAGGCTGGGCCGCGTCCGTGCTGGGGGCGTCGGGCGACGCACCGGCGGGAACGGCAGCCTGCATGCGCCTTACCTTTCAGCTCACGATTCCACGCCGGCCAAGCTCAATTGCCCCATTCGCCACCGAAGATGCTTGCGATCTGGTCGAGGATCTTGCCCTTGTCACGCTTGTACTCGGCATAGTCGAGCGTGAGCAGCTTCAGCTTGGCGAGCGGCGTACTGCCCGCGGGCGGGGCCACGTCAAGGCGGCTCGAATATTTGCCGCCCTTGACAAGAATGGCCTGCCCCTCCGCCCCCATCCACCACTCGTAGAACAGGGCGGCCGCGTGCGGCCGCTGGGAGCTGCGCAACAGTCCGCAAGCGCCGATCTCGCTGGGCACGCCTTCGCCGGGAAAGACGTAGTCCGTCGGCTTGCCCTGCAATTTGGAGCGCCAGGCGATATTGTCGTTCTGCAAAAAGCCGGCACCGCGTTCGCCACGTTCCAGAACCTGGGTGATGACCTGCGGCGTCTGCACGCGCAAGGGTTTGGTGGCGGCCATCGCCTTGACCACGTCCCATCCCAAATGCCTGGCGAGCGTATAGATGCGCGGCGCACCATCGCCGTTGGCGCTGGAAAAATACACCAGCCGGCCTTGCATCGCGCTCTTGCCGAGATCGGCCCAGCTAGCGGGAGGCTGAGCGCCGAATTCCTTGCTATTGAATTGGATCACCGCCTGCGTCAGCCGGTCGGTGATCCAGGTCGCATCGGCGTCGCGCAGCTCTTTGGCGACGGCAGGCATGGCCGCCGACGCGAAGGGTTTGAGCAGCCCACGCTCCTTCATCAGCAAGAGGGCGGCCAGATCCGAGGCATCGACCATATCGGCCTGCGGCCGACCGGCATCGGCCTCGGCCAGGACCTTCGAGGTGACATCGCTAGAACCGCCGCGAAAGTACTGCACATCGACGCCGTACTTTTGCTTGAAGGCGGCGTTGATGGCATCGACGATCTGAGTGTCGAGGCTGGTATAGAGGACGACCCTGCCTTCGGCCTTGGCCTTGTCGAGGTCGATCTCGCTCGCTTGCGTCGGGCCGGCACCCTGCCCCCAGCCAGGCCGGCCGAGCAAAGCGGCCGCCGTGCCTGCCGCGAAGGCCTTGATCAGGGATCGTCGAGCGAGAGGCATGCAGTCTCCCTTTGGCGGACGCGGGGCCCGAAAGTCTAGCGCGGGCGCCTGCGCCCCGACGGCGCCGACGGATCGCGGCGCGCGAGGCGCGCGCCCGCCTCGCGCGGTCCCCAGTGCCGTCCTTGCCTCGAAATCGTGCAGACCTTGCAGGCGGCGGGCAATTGACGGAGGGTAGCAGGAACTATGACTACAGAGACATAGTATGGATTACCGTCAGCTGCAGCTCTTTCTTGCCACCGCCGAACGCCTCAATCTCAGTCACGCGGCCGAGGCGATGAGCATCACCCAGCCTGGGCTCTCCAAGAGCATGCACCGCCTGCAGAAGGAACTCGGCACCAAGCTCTATCACCGGCGCGGGCGCGGCATCGAGCTGACTGAATCCGGTCGCGCCCTGCTGCGCCACGTCAAGGTGATCGAGACGCAGCTGTCCGACGCGCGCTCCGAGGTGATGGGCATTGCCGGCGGCAAGCTCGGGCACGCGCGCATCGGTGCCGGTCCGTCTTGGCTGAGCCGACACCTACCGGAATCGATCGCGCGGGTGATGCAGCAAAACCCCAACATACGCTTCACGGTCGATACGGGTTTTCCCGACCGCCTGATCGGCCGCCTGCGGATGGGGGAGCTCGACGTGGTGGTCGGGGCGCTGCCTGACAACCGGATCGATCCGGATTTGCGCTTTATGCGGCTGAGCAGCGACGTAATCCGGGTGGTGGGGCGCAGGGAGCATCCCTTGGCGCGCAAGCGCGACCGCTCGCTTGTCGACTATGCGGCGCAGCGTTGGATCCTGCCCGGTCGCCAGGAGCTCGTGCGCCAGCGGCTCCAGCGCGTGTTCATGCTCGCCAATTTGGCCGAACCGTTGCTGGCGGTCGAAACCGATTCCTTGTCGCTGATGCTTGCGACGCTGCGCATGACCGACTGCCTGGCGCTGACCACGACACAAATCTTGTCGCAGCCCGAGGCGCAGGGCATCGTCGCGCTCGACCACGAGCACCTGCAATTTACGCGCGAGGCGGGCATCGTCAGCCGCCGGCATGCGGACCTGTCGCCGGCCGTCAAACTGATGATTGCGCAAGTGCGCAAGATCGCCGCCAAGTACGGGCCGAACTGAACGGGACCGGCGTCGCCTTTTAGGTTGCGGGCCGCGCCCCGCGGCCGCAGAGTCGTTGCGGACTAGCAGGGTGCCGATCTATGTTGCCCAAGTCATGGTTTGAGCTACGCAGCGTTGCTTGCTCGGGCGCTCGAAACCCGCGTCAATATTCGCCCCTCGGGCAGCTAAAAAAGGGGCGCGCGGTGCTTGTGAGCGAGACGGGCGCTGAGGCAAGGCATGACGCAACAGACGCCGGGCGGGTCGCACAGGCGACCACGTGACCCGGGCGATCAGGAGGAAAGCATGGCTCACCCCCACCTGCGGGTCACCCGGCGGCAAGCGTTGCGCACGGGCGCCGGCGCGCTCTTCATCCCCTTCACGCTGCGGGCGGGCAAGGCGCCTGCCCAGGGCGGCAGGAAGCCGTTCGACGGCGTCACACTCAATATTTCTTGTTGGAGCGCCACCTATCCCAAGTTGATCGCCGATTACCTGCCCGAGTTTCAGGAAAAGACCGGCATCAAGGTCAACTACGACACGCCGGGTTTTCCGGTCTACAACCAGCGCGCCGATCTCGAGCTGTCGACCAAGGGCAGTGGCTTCGATGTGCTCAACGTCACTTTTATTTACACCAGCCGCTGGATCGGGGCCGGCTGGCTGACGCCGCTGGATCCCTTCATCGCCGATGCCAACAAGACGCCGGCCGACTGGGACTTTGCCGATTTTGTATCCGGCTCCGTGCAGCCGATGCGCGACAAGGCGGGGGCGCTCTATGGCATTCCCTGGATCTCGGATGTGCTAATGGCCGCTGCCGCCCGCTTCGACTTGCTGGCGGCCAACGGTTTCGGCATGCCCGATACGCTGGACGACCTCGAGAAGGCACTCCAGGTCGTCAACAAGAAGGATGGGGTGAGCGGTTTTATCACCGAGAACCATTGGGGTTGGATCTACCCGGCGTATCTGCAGGCCTTTGGTGGCAATGTGTTCCGCAATCCACCCGACGACCTAATGCCGACGCTCGACACCCCGGAAGCGGCGGCGGCGGCCGAGACGCTGGCCAGGCTGCTCAATAGCTACGGCCCGGAGGCCGCAGCCGGCTACACCTATGACCAGGTGACGGAAGCGCTGCGGGCCGGCCGCATCAACTATTCCACGCACAATCACGCCTTTTGCGCCCTCCTCGGCGAGGAGGGCAGCAAGGTCACCAAGACTTCGAACTTCGCCATGATCCCCAAAGGACCGAAAGGGCGCTTCCCCGGCGTGGCTTCGCATGGCTGGGGCATTCCGGTCGGCGCCAAGAACAAGGATGCCGCTTGGGAATTCATCAAGTGGTCGTTGTCCAAAGATCTCGTCCAGCGCATGACGCAGAAGCACGGCCTTGGCTCGGTGACGCGCAAGTCCCTGATCGGTTCGGCCGACTATAAGCAGCGGATGGTGATCAACGGCATCGACACCGGTCAGCTCTTCCTCGATTCGATCGCCATGTCCGAACAAGGTTACATGAAGTACCGCACCGTCCATGTCTACCCGCAGGCCAACGCCCAGATCACCCAGGCCCTGGGTCGCATCATTTCCGGGCAAATGAAGGCCAAAGAGTCGCTGGCGTTGGCGCAGGCCAACACCATCGCCGATCTGAAGCGGGCAGGCGTCAGGTTCTGAGCCACGCCATGCCAGTTCGGCAACTCGCCTGGGGTGCGCAGCGTCAGCGGTCCTTCCTACTCGGCATCGCCCCGGCGGTGCTGGTGCTTGCCGTGATTACGATTGCGCCCGCCATCTACCTGGTGCTGACCTCGCTCACGCCGCTCAACTTGACGCTGCCGGATACGGCCTGGGATTTCAGCGCCCCGGCGGGCAACTACCTCGATTTGGCCGAGGATCCCCGCTTCACGCGCTCCGTTTGGATCCAGGTGAAGCTGTCGGTGGCAACCGTCTTCCTGCAGCTGCTGGTGGGCCTCGGCGTGGCATTGTTGTTGAACGGGTCGAGCCGCATCCGTGAGATGGCCCGCTCGGGCTTCCTCATTCCGATGGTGCTGCCGCCCATCGTCGTCGGCATCCTCTGGCGTGTCATGTATGCGGTGGACATCAGCCCATTCCATCGCTTCATGGCCTTCGTCGGCCTGCCCGTTCCCTCGCTGATCACCGATCCCAATTGGGCGCTCACGGCAATCGTCATTGCCGAGACCTGGGAGTGGTTTCCGTTCACGATGCTGATGGTGCTGGCCGCCTTGCAGATGATACCGGCCTCGCCGCTGGAGGCGGCGCGCATCGACGGCGCCAATGACTGGCAGATCTTTCGCTTCGTGATGTTCCCTTACATTCAATCAACCTTGGTGGTGGCCGCGATCTTCCGTCTGATCGACAGCATCAAGGCGTTCCCATTGATCTTCGTGCTCACCGACGGCGGGCCTGGCGACGTCACGGAGGTGACGAACTACTACGCCTACCGCCAAGCCTTTACCTTTTCGCTCTGGGGCTACGGCAGCGCCATTGCAACGCTGATGGTGGCGGGCGTCTTCGTGCTCAGCTATCTCATCGACCGGCTGACTGGGGTCGCCCATGCAGAGGCAGATTGAGCCCGGGCCAGCCACGGCGCGCCCGCTCCGTGCGGCGTCGTCGCGTTACTGGTTCCAGCGCAACCGTCGCCGGCTCGGGGACATCGGCACTGTCGTCTTGCTGCTGCTGGTTCTCTTCCCCTTCGTGTGGCTGGTGCAGATGTCGTTTCGGCCGAACCGGGACATTCTTGGCTATGATCTGTTGTTCACGCCCACGCTGGCGCACTACCGGGCGCTTTGGACCGGGGCCTTCCCCGCGTCCTTCCTCAACAGCCTGATCACCAGCCTTGCATCGACCGTGTTGGCGATGGTGATCGGCGTGCCGGCGGCCTACGCCCTGTCGCGCAGCGGCTTCAAGTCCACGCGCCGGATCGCGCTCTGGATCCTGGCCACCCGCATGGCTCCCCCGATCGCCTTCACGATCCCGTTTTTCCTCGCCTACCGCCACCTGGGCCTGTCGGATACCCTGTTGGGCCTGATCATCGTTTATCTGACCTTCAACTTGGCGTTGGTGATTTGGATGATGCAGCCCTTCTTCGACGGCGTGCCACGCGAGCTGGAAGAGGCGGCCTGGATCGACGGTTGCGGCGTCTGGGAGGCGTTTTGCCGCGTGACCTTGCCGCTGTCGGCGCCCGGGCTCGCCGCCACCGCGGTCATCTGTTTCATCCTGTCGTGGAACGACTTTTTCTATGCGCTCGTGCTGACCCGAACCAACGCGTCAACCGCTCCGGTCGCGATCGTGAACTTTATCCAGTACACGGGCTGGGAGTGGGGCCGGATTGCCGCCGCGGGAACGCTGGTCATGCTGCCGGTGGTCGTTTTCTCGATACTGGTTCGTAACTACCTGGTGCGCGGTCTCGCCGCCGGCGGGGTCAAGGAATAGTGCGCCGATGCGCGCCCCTCTTGTTCGACGGAGCAACCGATGAACGCCTTGGCGGCAACCGAGACGGCCTGGGACTATGTCGTGGTCGGGGCAGGCTCGGCGGGCTGTGCCCTCGCCAGTAGGCTCAGCGAGAGCGGGCGCTTGCGCGTGCTTCTCCTCGAGGCGGGCGAGGACGATCCGTGGCTCTGGCTCAAAGTTCCGCTGGGCGCCGGTTTCGTGCTGCTATCGCAGCGCAGTCTGTGGCGCTTTTATACCGAGCCGCAGGCGGATCTTGGCGGCCGCCGCGTGTTCTGGCCGCGCGGCCGCGTGCTGGGCGGCTCTTCCAGCATCAACGGCATGTTGTGGGTGCGGGGCGAGCCCGCCGAGTTCGACCATTGGCGCGAGCTCGGCAATCCCGGCTGGGCATATGCCGATGTGCTTCCCTTTCTCAAGCGCCTGGAAGCCTATGGCGAGGGTGATGCCGCCGTGCGCGGTAAAAGTGGTCCCATACACATCAGCCGCTTTGCCCGCAGCACGCTGGCCGAGGCGTTCCATGCGGCCTGCGTTGCGGCCGGTGTGCCCGCCACCCCCGACTACAACGGCGTTGCCTATGAGGGTGTCGGCTACCTGCAGAGCAATACCAAACGGGGGCGGCGCTGGGGTGGGCGCGAAGCCTACGTGTACCCGGCGCGCGGCCGCACCAACCTCGTCGTGGCAACCGGCGCACGGGCAACCCGCGTCCAGATTGAGCGGGGACGCGCCGTCGGCGTCGCCTATCGTCGCGGTGAGCAGCAATATGTCGCGCGCGTCGCACGCGAGGTCATCGTCAGTGCCGGGGCGGTGCAAAGTCCGCAGCTGCTGGAGCTGTCCGGTATCGGCGACAGGCAACGCCTGGCGGAGCTTGGCATTGCTTGCCTCGTCCATCGGCCTGGCGTCGGCGAGAACTGCCGCGACCATTGGCACACGCGGATATCCTTCGAGTGTAGACGCCCCATCACTTTGAATGACATTCTCGACAATCCTCTACGCAAGGCATTTATGGGGCTGCGATATCTCGTGCGCCGAGACGGGGAGATGGCGGCCTGTACAGCCACGGTGCACGCGCTGGCCAGGACCGAGTTAGCGCACGACAGGCCCGACGTAAAAATTCAGCTGCATACGCTGAGCGCCGAAGACCCACGCCATCCCACCGAGTTGGTGTTGGACAAGTTTCCGGGCTTCGGCATCGGCACATTCGCCTTGCGTCCGCAATCGACGGGTTCGGTGCACATTGCCTCGGCCGATCCGGAAGCGCCGCCGATCATCCACGCCAATTACCTGTCCGACGCCGGCGACCGCGCCACGAGCATCGCAGCGCTACGGCTTGCCCGCCGCATCGCGGCGCAGCCGGCGCTCGCACGCCTGATCGCGCGCGAAGTGCGCCCAGGTCCCGAGGTGCAATCGGATGCGGGGCTGCTCGAGCATATCGCCAGGCTCGGCGCCACCTCCTACCATCCGATTGGCACCTGCAAGATGGGCAGCGATGCCATGGCGGTCGTAGACCATGAGTTGCGCGTGCATGGCGTCAAGGGCCTGCGCGTTGCCGACGCCTCGATCATGCCGACGATGGTTTCGTCCAATACCAATGCGCCCTCATTCCTGATCGGCGAGCGCTGTGCCGATTTCCTGCTGCGCGCCGCCGGCGCCAACGTCGTAGCCGACGTCGCCGCCCCGGAACCGGCTCTCGCCCACTAGCGTCTAAACTGTTCGGCGATTTTGCGGGCGCCTGAGCCGAGCGCCAAGCGTTGGCATAAGGGGAGCGCAGTCGCACCGGCGCAATCCCCGCCGGGGCCGGCCGCTGACTGGCAAAACGACCCT
The DNA here is from genome assembly GCA_035573335.1 of Hyphomicrobiaceae bacterium. Classification (GTDB taxonomy): domain Bacteria; phylum Pseudomonadota; class Alphaproteobacteria; order Rhizobiales; family Hyphomicrobiaceae; genus AWTP1-13. The sequence goes on from DATMZT010000031.1 coordinate 31,182, forward strand.
TGAGCCCTCGTTGGCCTGACGCCAGCCGCTAAGCTTGCCCGTGCCCGTGAGGCTTGCCGCCTTCGGTCTCCCTTGCAGGCCTGGCGCGCCCGCGCGCTCAGCCCCCTGAGGTCCCGCATCCCCGGGGTCTGCGGCTCACCGCCGGCGGCAAGCGCCTCTGGCGGGAGCCGCACTAGGTCGCCGACCAAGGTCTTGAGGTGCGCCAGCGAGGGGCCAAGTTTGCGCCCGACTTCCTGCAGGTGGGGGAGGGCCTGCCGGATGATGTCGCCCAATCCCAGACGGCAGTTTTCCAAATAGCAGCCGGTGACTTGGATCTTCTCGGCAACGGCAAAGCGATGCTCTGGCGCGAGGGTGACGCGTACCAATTGGCCACGGCCCCGGACTTTGTCGGGCAGTTGAAATTCGGGCGGCAAAGTCTTGGTGACGGGGAGCACGCGCTCGACGTGACCGGTAACGACCTGCCCACGCGCCTTCACAGCAACTTTTTGGCCTTCTTCCAGCTCGAACAGATAACCCTCAGGAATGTAGGCGAGCGCGAAGCTATGGCCGGTATGGAGGCGCGCGACCTCGTCCTTGCTGGCGCTGAGAACTTCGCCAACCATGGCGACCTTGCTGCCGACGTGACCGCTGACGGGTGCCTGGAGCACCCCACCATTGTAGGTTCTTTGCAGATCCGCATAGGCATTCGATACTTGATTGAAGGAATTCCCGGGTGGCGACAAAATCGAGGCCCTGCTCGGCCTCGAGCGAGACTGCGGCGAATGCCGCCTTAAAACCCGCGCGTTTCGCCTCAACGCCGAGGATGAGTCCTCGGTAACGGTTCCCGACATCAGGACCTGTCCGCGCGTGGCAAGAAAGTGCTTGATGAGTTTCTTGCTGAGGCGGGTTCCTACGCCAGCGGACGGGATCGCCGCGCCGACGGCATTGCGCACGATCAATTCGCGCGTATGGCGCTCGGCGAACTCATCCATATAGGTGGAGGCCACGTAGGCGGTGCGGTCGCGGCTCAGCGAAAGACTGGCACCTGAATGAAGTCGTAGGCCGAAGATAGGCGGCATAGACGTGAAAGGTGCGAGGATCGAGACGTCTTCACTGTCGTGCAGGACGGCAAGCTCGGGGCCGTCCTCACCGCGAAAAACCTGGCAGAACATTTCATTGAGCATCTGCCCCTTCGACGTCGGCCCGGGTAGCCGATTGACGATTACCCGGACGCGCGCGGGATATTGGCGCTCGAGTTCCTTGGCGATGCGCAGTGTTTCGCCATCATTAGGGTAAACGCCGAGGACGAAGGAGACCTGCGCTAGCTGAATACACGCCAAATTCCCTTCAACCATTTTGCGGAGGACTTCCTCCTCGTGCCAATTCGCCACGAACACCGCCGTGGCAGGTATGGCATCCTCGCCGCGCGCGGCCGCGACGCGGGCTGCGCCCGTCCCGGCGGACCTGCGGCTGCCGTAAGGGGCGAGCTGCGCTCGGGGAAAGGCACGCGCGCTTGCCCCCTCTGGCGTGCCCTCGTTCTGCGCGCCCGAGGCGGATTGTTGGCCCGAGCGCGGAGGGCACCGCAACGGCGTGCCGAGCAAACTGCTTCAAGCCATCGGCGCCAGGCTAAGCCAAATCGAGGGCGTGTCGCTTCAAGTCCGTAAGTTCGGCAATTTCGAGGGTCGCCTCGTGGGTTGCCGCCAGCACGACGCGAGGGGCGACGCCGGCAGCAAGGGCTTCCTGCCAGCGCTCTGCACACAGACACCAGCGGTCGCCGGGATTGAGGCCGGGAAAGCCGTATTCGGGGCGTGGCGTCGACAGGTCGTTGCCGCGCGCTTTCGAAAATGCCAGGAACTCCTTGGTCACTTCGACGCAAACCGTGTGCACGCCAACATCCTCCGGCCCCGTCTCGCAGCAGCCGCTGCGGTAAAAGCCGGTGGTGGGATTAAGCGAGCAAACCTCGATGGGTTCGCCGAAGACGTTGCGCTGTTGATCCGACATTGCCGTACCCAAGGCCTCACGATTGCGCTAGCGCCGCCAGCCCGTCCCTCGCGCAGGCGTCAAAGCGGCCTGTGATAGTGCCCAACTCCGGCGCGCAAGCAACGGCATTTCGTGCATTGCGAATGCCGCCACCTCGGTCGGGCCATGCGAGGCTCGGATGGTCCGGCGGCGGGGCTATCGCTTGTCCAACTCGCTCCTGCGGCCGTCAAGTCACAAGACCATCCACCGGCGGCAGCATGGCTCAGGTAGCGCCGGCAGCTCAATTGATGAGCGCTTCCAATCCGTTCACCGTCATTGCTGCCAACTTGGTGCAGGGGCATGCGCAAAGGCCTGCGAGACAGGGGCCAGGGAGACAGGGGCCAGGGAGACAGGCGCCAAGGCGGCAGGGGCGCCCCAAGGCGGCAGGGGGCCCCCCCAAGGCTGCAGGGGCCAAGGTGGCAGGGGCCAAGGCGGCAGGGGTGAGGGGGCCGAGGGGTCAGGCAGGCTGTAAACCGCTAAGATCCGCTGAGAGAGCTGGGCTTTGCCTTTTTCGGACGGCAGTCTGTGGCTGCCGTCTTTGTCCGTCCTTGCCAGGCACGCGCGGGGGCGCCTGGGGCTGAGCGGCGGCAAGTCCGTAGCGATCGAACGAGGATCCGGGGCAATGGCCATCCAGGCCGTGGTGGTGGTGGGGTTGATCTCGCTGTCCGGCGCGGTCGCCGTGCGCATGACGCGCCACGGCCTCTTGGGCCGGTGGGGGTGGATCGTTGCCAATGGTGTGGTGGTGCTCGGCGGCATCCTGGCTCTTGCGTTCGCCCTCGATTGGGCGGCTTGGCTGACGGCTGCGCTTTTTGCGCTCCTTGTCGTTTCCCCCCTTGCGCTGTTGGATCGCGCCAGAGTCGCGGCACAGCGCGGGCAATGGCAAAAGGCCGCGCGTTTGCACGAATGGGCCGTTCTCCTGCACCCAAGTCCATGGGCGCGCATCGGCTTGAGGCTCAGGCGGGCGCTCAGCACCGATGGACCGGCCGGTTATGTCGCCGCACTGAGGCGGATCGAGGCTACGGGCTCCGGCAAGCAAAAGGCGTTTGCGCGCCTCATGCTGGCGCACGAGCGGCGCGATTGGGACGGGTTGCTCGCCCTGGCGCGCGCTCAAGATGTCGACTTTTCCGAAGCAAAGCCACGTGAGATTCGCGCGCTCGGCGAGCTGGGCCACCTTGACGAGATGGTGCGAACCTACGCGGACGCCGAAAAATGGCTTCTACCGCAGAGCCGCCAAGAGTGCACGCTGCTCGTGTTCGCGTTTACGGGGCGCGTCGAGGCGGTCCAGCAGTTGTTAGATGGTGCGCTATCGGCGATGGACGATGCAGCCAAAGCCTACTGGATAGCCGTCGCCCGGCTGGGCGCGGATCGCCATGACGAGGTTGCGCGCGCGACGCTGAGAAGGCTCGGCGAGACCGGCGCTTCAGACGGCGTGCGACGAAGCGCTGCGCAGCATTTGCAGCGAGCCGATCTTGCCGGTGAGACGGTCCCGTCTCGCAGCGAAGAAACCGAGCGTATTGTCGAGCGCTTGCTGAAAGTTTCATCCCATCGCTTGCGCGGGCAGCAAGACCGCCCACCACTATTCAAGGCAAATGCAAAAGCCCACATCAGAGGGTTCTTGTTGTTGGCCCTGATCATTCTGTTGGCCCTGTTGCAAAGGTATTTTCGCTACTGAGCATCGCGGGCGGGGAGGCAAAGCCCCTTTGGTATGCGCCGGGCAAGCGTCGATGCGCAGCCCGTTGCCTTGCAAGAAGCTGCCTCGGCGCTCAGTGCGGCGCCGGCGGCGCTCTCGCCATTAACTGGCCATTAACTGGCTGCCGCCACCCGGTTGGCTACGCGCCGCTCGGCGGCGCTCACGATGGCCGCGCGCAACTCCCGCAGCGAGGCGACATCGGGGCCGACGTTGAGCCGCTGCTCCCGCGCCAACAGCCGCAGATGCTCCTCCCTGTCGATGGCCGCGAGCGCGGCCAGGGCCGCCGCGCGGCCCGACGTGCGCAGGATGACGACAACATTGGGAGAGAAGGGATCGAAACTCGCGCTGGGCACGGCGGGCTGCGCCTGGGCCGAGGTCGCCTCTTGCGTGTGCACGGGCGCCGCAGCGGCCGGCGGCGGCAGCGCGCCGGCGGGCAAGGGTTCAAGCCGCAGCCGGAGTTGGGCGATTTCCCGCTTCAGGGAACGCACCAGCTGTTCGCGATCCTCGGCGGTCAAATTGGATTGCGTCTTCAGCGCGCGCCGGAAATAAGCGTCTTGAGCGGCACCCGACAAGGCTTTCGTCTTGCGCATGGCTCCTAGGCCGATTTGGCGCGCCGCTGCGTTCCGGCGAACACTTCAGCATGTAGCTTACGCAGATGCGGTAACGCATCGGCGTACTTCTGTTCCATCGTCTTTTTGCCTTCGTCCCAATCGAAAGCGCGGGCAATACTATCGAGAACGGGCAGGCGCGTCGCCAACAAGGGGTGGTCGAGGGCGATTTGCTCGATCAGGAGCCGCTCGTGGCCGACGCCCGTGAGGCAGTTAGGCAGGCAGGCGTAGCGCCGCTCGGCAAATGGGATTGACGCCAGCTGTTCGGCGTTCTCGACCCGTTCGATCAGAAGGGCAACGCGATCCAGCGCAAATTGGGAGACGAAGTCCGGGCGAAACGGCACCACGATGTGATCGGCCATATCCAGGGCGGCGTGCGCGGCCAAGGAGAGCCCAGGTGGGCAGTCGAGAATGACGAGATCGCAGTCCATGCCGAAATGGCGCATCAAGCGTTTCATGCGGCTACGAACGAGCAGGGCAACCGCGTCCGCGTGTAGGTCTTTTTTTGATTGCTTGAGATAAAGCTCGCCCTGGATGTCCTCTAACTGCTGAGAACCAGCTAAGAGCGACACCCGGCCCGGCGCCGTGCGGGGGTGTGCAACATCGCCGACGTTGTTGACGATATAGACGGCCTCGTCGCCGGCCACGTTATCGAAGCGGTCGTAGAAATAATCGGCAATGGTGCGCCCGGCACGGGATGCTTTCTCCCAGCCCTCGCCACCAAGCAGCATCAATGAGGCATTGCACTGCGTGTCGAGATCCATCAGCAGTACACGTTGTCGTCCCCAGGCTGCCGCAGCATGCGCCAACATTACGGAGATGGTCGATTTGCCGACGCCGCCTTTTCTGTTCGATACGGCAAGGAACCGCGTCATTATTTCCCTCTGCGTCAATACCCCATGCGCCAACTAAGCGATTCTTGGCGCGCGCGCAGTCTTGCACCGGCCGGAAATTTGGTGGTGATTCTATCTTTTAGGCGGGGGCGCCGGGTGCAGGCGGGTGCACTCCGCGCTGGGGTTGAGGCAGTACGCGCCGATCCAAGACCTCGCCGGCGCCTGCCCTTAGCGTGAGCCAAGCCGCAAACGGGTGAGGTGACATTTTCGTTGAAGGTCGGGTTTTAAACCGTAGTCCATCCGGGTTTTTTCTACTGAGTTGGACCTTGGCGATGCCATAGCTTGGTCGCTTGGAGCCCGCGCCGGACATAAGGAGTGTTGCTGGATATGTTACGCATCCTCATTGCCGACGATCACGACGTTGTCCGTTCAGGACTGCGCAAGGTCCTCGAGGCGCAAAACAACTGGGAGGTCGTGGCGGAGGCCCGGGATGGCAAAGACGCCATTAGCAAGGCGACCGAGACCAAACCGGACGTTGCCGTACTCGACTACGCGATGCCTCTCATCAACGGTGTCGAGGCAACCCGCCAGATCCGCGCCCGTCTGCCAAAGACGGAGGTCTTGATCTTTACGATGCACGACAACGAGACGTTGATCCAGGAGCTGTTAAGCGCCGGTGCGCGCGGCTACGTGCTAAAATCGGACTCTCGGCGCCACCTGCTCGGTGCGATCGAATCGCTGGCGCTGCATAAGCCTTTCTTTACCGCCAAGGTTTCCGAGTCTCTGCTCGATTCTTTTTTATCGCGGCCGGCCCGGGAAAGCTCGACCCTCAGCAATCGGGAACGCGGCGTGGTGCAGCTGATCGCCGAAGGTCACACCAACAAGGAGATTGCCAACGTCCTCAACATCAGCCTCAAGACGGTGGAGACGCACCGGGCCACGGTCATGCGCAAGCTCAACTTATCGTCTTCGGCTAGCCTCGTCCGCTACGCCATTCGCAACAGCATCATCGAGGCTTGATGGGCTTCATTGGCCCCCGGCGGACTGCCGCGACCCGCACAAGGATGCTGGGGGTCGCACTCCAGCCAGGAGGCATCGCGCCGGCAGCGCTCGCGGCATGGCATGGCTGCCAGGAGCATGGTCTGCCGGCGCGCCTAAGGCTTGAGCGAGCGGTCCGCCTATTGGCGTTGTCCCGTGATCTGGCTTTGCAGCACCGCCTCGATCTGCTCGGCGCGCATGCGCAGTTGCAAGCCGTCCGCTCGCGACTCGATCTCATCGGGAGTGATGAGGACCGTGGTGGTTCCGAGTCCCAGTCGGCTGCCGATCTCCGCCTGGATCATTTGCGGTCTGCCGTCGAGCCCGCCTCTCACCGCTGTCACCTCGCCCACCTTTACGCCATCGGCACTGAAAATGGGTGTACCCGCCAAGGACGGGTTGCGCGGCGCTTCCTGTTGCGAGGCCGGTCGAAGCTCGGCGGCGGCCGCTTGGCAGCGCGGTGACAAGTTGGCGCGTTTCTCGTTGATGCACTGGGCGATGGAGCTATCGCCGCCGCACTGCATCTGGATATCGGTCCAGCAGGCCTCGGCGACGCGGCCGATTTTCTGCATCGTCTGTTGAATATTGCGCGATGCGTCGAACAGAGCCAATTCGCATTGATTGCTTAGTTTATCCTCATGCGCCTGCATGCATAGCAAAAGCCGACCTTCGCCGGGGGTGACCGTGCTGCAGAAATTACGCAATTCTTCGCGGCATGCTCCCTCGATTCGCCCGATGGCGCCGGCGATACGATCGCGTACCTGCGACCGCTGACTTTCGATCATGTCCTGGAAATCGCGCATCGGCGATGGTTGGGCATTACTCTGGGCCTGGGGGAGCTGGGGCGCCCCTTGCGGCGGGGTTTGCTGAGCTTGCGCCAGAACGTATGGGCTGCAGGCCACGAATACGCAAACCGCCGAGCCTAAGGCAAGCGCCTTCGAGCTGACTGACATGCCGGGTCTCCTCGGATTCAATGAGTTTCTGTCGTACTGTCATGAAGAGCATGAAGAGTCGGAGGCTGAACCGGGGCGAGGCGACGTGGAATCGGGTCAAACCCGCAAACCGGCAGCGACGGTCTGCATAGCCTGCGCGAGAGAGTGCTGGTCTATCACGACTGCAATCTCGGAGAGCGTCCCGAACTTGGCGAGTGTCCCCGCGCATTGAAGGCGTGGCAAATGAACGGACCGTGAGTGCGCCCACTCACGGGATCGGCTGCTACCTGACGGCCGCGGCTCCGGCCTGAG
>DATMZT010000032.1:0-35804 GCA_035573335.1 Hyphomicrobiaceae bacterium
CGACCATGCAGGCGATCGCCGCCGAGATGAACCTTTCGGAGACCGCTTTTTTTGTCCCCCGAGCCCGGCGGCTCCGGCTTTTGCATTCGCTGGTTTACGCCCAGCCGCGAGGTCGACTTGATCGGACACGCCACGCTCGCCGCGGGCCACCTCGTGTTTGAGCGCCTTGAGCCTGCGGCAACACGCGTGCGCTTCCTAAGCGCGGGCGCCGAGTTGATCGTCAGCCGCCACGACGCCGGCAGGGGCCCGGCGCTGACGCTGGAGATGCCGGCGCTCAGGCCGCGGCCGCTGGCGCGCCGCCGGCACTCGCCCGTGCCTTGGGTCGACCGCCCGACCAGGTGTTCGCCGCCAAGCACTATCTGTGCGTGTTTGGGGATGCCGAGGACGTCCGCGGCTTGCGGCCCGATATGACGCTGCTTGCCGGGCTCGACTTGCCGGCGGTGATTGTCACCGCGCCCGCCGCCGACGAGGTCGATTTCGTGTCGCGCTTTTTTGCTCCGGCCAACGGGGTGCCGGAGGATCCTGTTTCCGGCGTCGCGCACGTGTGCCTCGCGCCCTATTGCAGCGAACGGCTGGGCAAGCGCAAACTCATGGGACGCCAGCTCTCCCCGCGCGGTGGTCTCGTCCATTGCGAGGATTTAGGGGCGCGCGTTGAACTCCGCGGCAACGCGGTGACCGTGCTGGAGGGTCGCTTCAGGCTTTAGGGCGTAGGCGGCGCACAGGCGATGGCCGCTCACGTTGGGCTTGGCAGCCAAAACGGGGTGGTGCCTCACGTCGCGCTGACCCCCGGAATTTGGGCCATCGCCTCTGAACCCTCGCGCAGCGTTGGCGCAGCCGGGTCGCGGGGCGGACCGCCGGGGCTGGTATGCCAGGCGGTTAGCCCATCTAGGGTCTGGAGCAGCGCCCCGGTTTGCCATAAGAAGGCGGCTCAAGTCGGGTTCGTGCGGGTGCTTCTCAAAGTGCGAGCGGCGCTGCGCGGCCGGCATGTGCTAGTCCCTCGTGCGGAGAAGCATAACCCCTTGCATAGGCTTTCGGAGGCTTCATGATATCCCGTTCGTTCGTTGCGGCGTTTGTTGCAACAGGCGTGCTCGCCGGCTCATCTGCCGTGGCGCAGGACACCATCAAGATCGCCTACATCGACCCGCTCTCGGGTCCGGGCGCCACCGTCGGCGAGGTCGGCCTCAAGACCTTCCAGTTCCTGGCCGATGAGCTCAACGCCAAGGGCGGCGCCGCCGGCAAGAAGTTTGAGATCCTTCCCTTCGACAACAAGACCAATCCGCAGGAAAGCCTGGTGCAGGTGCAAAAGGCCGTCGATCAAGGCGCGCGCATCATCACCCAGGGCAACGGCTCCTCCGTTGCCGCTGCGCTGTCGGATTGGATCGCCAAATACAATGAGCGCAACCCCGGCAAGGAACTGATCTATCTCAACTATGCCGCGGTCGATCCGGTGCTCACCAACGACAAGTGCACGTTTTCGCATTTCCGCTGGGACGCCAACTCCGACATCAAGATGGAGGCCCTCACCAACTACATGAAGGGCCAGAAGGACATCAAAAAGCTCTACCTGATCAATCAGGACTATTCGTTCGGCCAGGCCGTGCGCAAGACCGCCGTCGAGATGCTCAAGGCCAAGCGGCCCGACGTCCAGGTGGTCGGCGATGAGCTGCACCCGCTGCTCAAGGTGACGGACTTCGCCCCCTACATCGCCAAGATCAAGGCCTCCGGCGCCGATACGGTGATTACCGGCAATTGGAGCCAGGACTTCGCCCTGTTGCTGAAGGCGGCGGCCGACGCCGGCCTGCAGGTGAACTGGTACACCTACTATGCCGGCGGCACGGGTGGGCCGACCTCGGTCAAGCAGACCGGCCTGAACCATCGCGTGTTTGCCATCCAGGAAGGGTCGGCCAACGTCGACCACGCCGCCTCGCAGGCAACCGAGAAGGCCTTCCGCGAAAAGTTCGGCGTCTCGAATTTCTATCCGCGCGCCTTCAACCAAATGCGGATGCTTGCCGCCGCCATCAACAAGGCAAACTCCACCGATCCCACCAAGATCGGGCTGGCGCTCGAGGACATGAAGTTTGAGGTCTTCAACGGCGGCGAGGGCTTCATGCGCAAGGATGACCACCAGTTCTTCCAGCCCATGTACATTGTCTCTCTCGGCGAGCTTGGCGCCAAGGAGCCCTTCGATGAGGAGAAGACCGGTTGGGGTTGGCGCACCATCGCCCGGCTCGATACCAAGGATACGGTTCTGCCAACCAGCTGCAAAATGAACCGTCCGAGCTGACGGAAATGAGCGCTGGGCCGCCGAACGGCTAGACGTCGGCGGCCCTCGCGCTACCCTTGAGGGCGCCCAGTGGCGGAACTGATCCTGATTTCGACCCTCAACGGCGTGCTTTACGGCCTCTTGCTGTTTTTGATGGCGAGCGGCCTCACGCTCATCTTTTCCATGATGGGCGTGCTCAACTTCGCCCATGCCAGCTTCTACATGCTGGGGGCCTTCCTCGGCTTTCAGATCAGCCGCTGGGCCGGCTTCTGGCCGGCCCTGATCCTGGCCCCCGCCCTGGTCGGCCTGGCCGGGGCCATGGTGGAACGCTTCGGCCTGCGCAACGTGCACAAGCACGGCCACGTCGCCGAGCTGCTCTTCACCTTTGGCCTCGCCTTCGTGATCGAGGAGCTGGTGCAGATCGTGTGGGGCAAGTCGCCAGTCGATTTCCGCACGCCGACGCTGCTCGACTTTCCAGCCTTCACGGTGTTTGCCACCAACTACCCCGCCTACAAGCTCTTCATGCTGGTGATCTCGATCGCCATCTTCGTTGGCCTGTTCGTGATGCTGACGCACACCCGCATCGGCCTCATCGTGCAGGCCGCGCTCACGCATCCCCACATGGTCGCCCATCTCGGCCACAACGTTCCCTTCGTCTTCATGGCGGTGTTCGGCGTGGGGGCGGCGCTGGCCGGCATTGCCGGCGTCATCGCCGGGCCGGCCCTGGTGACGCAGTCGAGTATGGCGGCCCTGCTGGGGCCAATTCTGTTCGTGGTCGTGGTGGTAGGCGGCCTCGGCTCGCTGCAGGGAGCCTTGTTTGCCTCGCTGTTGATCGGCCTGCTGCAGACCTTTGCCATTGCCGTCAATCTGTCGCTGTCGGACATCTTTGCCGGCTCCGGCTTCAGGCCCGAGCCCAACACGCTGTTGGGTGATTTGTGGCGCGTAACGGTGGCCCAGATCGCGCCGATCCTGCCCTACGTGCTGCTCGTTCTCGTCTTGATCTTCAAGCCCACCGGCTTGTTCGGGAACCGAGAAACATGAGTGATGCGATCCTGAGGCGCGCCTCGACGGCGGCGGCACAAACCGGCATCGGCCGCCTGGCGCCCTACGGACTATGGATCGCCGCGGCGCTGCTATTGGCGCTGCTGCCCCTGATTTTCCGCTCCGGCACGGCGCTCACCTTGCTGAGCCTGATGGGGATCGCCATCATCTTTGCCCTCTCCTACAACATGCTGCTCGGGCAGACCGGCATGCTCTCTTTTGGTCATGCCGTTTACTACGGGCTTGGCGCCTACTTCACGGTGCACGCCATCAATGCGGCCATCGCCGCCGCCCTGCCGATCCCCCTGATCGTCATGCCCGTGGTCGGCGGCTTCGCCGGGCTGCTGTTCGGCGCCATTTTTGGCTGGGTGTCGACCAAGCGCAGCGGTACGGCGTTCGCCATGATTTCGCTGGGTCTGGCCGAGTTGGTCGGCTCGAGCTCGCTGATCCTGCGCTCGTTCCTGGGCGGCGAAGAAGGTGTGACGACCAACCACACCAAGCTCGTTCGCCTGTTCGACTGGTATTTCGGGCCGCAGATCCAGGTCTACTATCTGATCGCCGCCTGGTGCTTGTTGTGCATCGCCTTGATGTATGCGCTGACGCGCACGCCCTTTGGCCGCATGTGCAATGCCGTGCGCGACAATTCCGAGCGCACGCAGTTCGTCGGCTACAATCCGCAGGTGGTGCGCTACCTTGCCTTTTGCCTGTCCGGCCTGTTCGCCGGCGTCGCCGGCGGCCTAACCTCGATCAATTTCGAGCTCGCCAATTCAGCGCTGTTCAGTGCGGCGCAGTCCGGCAACGTGCTGCTCGCCACCTTTATCGGCGGCGCCGGCCACTTCGTTGGTCCGATCCTGGGCGCCGTGCTCGTCACCTACCTGCAAAACATGCTGAGCGATGTGACCGAGGTCTGGCAGCTCTATTTCGGCTTGATGTTCATCGCCACGGTGATGTACGCGCCCGGCGGCCTGGCCGGCCTCATCATGCTGCACGGGCCGATCTGGCGGGCCGGTGCGCTGGCGGGATTGCTCGCGGCTTATGCCCTGCTGCTATTGCCGATCGCCGCGGTGGCGGTGGGAGCGATCCTGGTGATCGAGATGATGACGCATTTGGGCGTCAAGGCGGCGGAAGGCACGATCATGAAAATGGGCGGCGTCAGCTTTGACGCCAAGAGCGCCTTGCCGTGGGTGCTGGCGCTGGCCCTGCTGGGGGGCGGCGGCGCGCTGGCGCGGCTCGCCTGGCACCGCGTTACCGCCGCCTGGGACCGCGCCCGGGCCAGCGCGCGTGAACAGGGGCTCACCGTATGAGCGCGACCCAACCGGTTCGCACCGCGCCCGCGCTCGAAACACGGGCGCTGCGCAAGAGCTTTGGTCCGGCCGAGATCATTCGCGGCGTCGACCTGACGATCCCGCGGGGCGAGCGCCATGCCGTGATCGGCCCCAACGGTGCGGGAAAATCGACCTTGTTCAACCTGATCAGCGGGCTCTTGCTGCCGAGCGCGGGCGAAATCCGCCTGGATGGGGCGCCGGTCGACGGCTTGCCGGCCTACAAGATCAATCGCCGCGGGCTTTCCCGGTCCTTCCAGGTCACCAACATCTTTCCCAAGCTCAGCGTCTGGGAGAACGTGCGCTGCGCGGTGCTGTGGTCGAAGGGCGAGAAATACGCCTTCTGGCGTTCGGTGGAGGCCAACCCCGAGATCGCCGCGCGCACCCAGCAGGTGTTGAGCGAAATCAACCTGATCGCGCGCAAGGATCTGCCGGCCGGCGTGCTCACCTATGCCGAGCAGCGCGCGCTCGAGATCGGCATCACCATGGCGGGTGGTGCTAGCGTCATCCTGCTCGATGAGCCGACCGCCGGCATGAGCCACGGCGAGACCGAGCGCGCCGTCGATTTGATCCGGCGCATCAGCGAAGGGCGCACGCTCTTGATCGTTGAGCACGATATGAGCGTCGTGTTTGGCCTGGCCGATCGCATCTCGGTGCTGGTCTACGGCGAGATCATCGCCAGCGGCACCCCGGCCGAGATCCGCGGCAACGCCAAAGTCAAGGAAGCCTATCTTGGCGAGGAGGCGCACTGATGCTGGAGGTCCGCGACCTCAACGCCTACTACGGCAAGAGCCACATCCTGCAGGGGGTCAACCTCGACGTTGCCGCGGGCGAGGTGGTGAGCCTGCTCGGGCGCAACGGCGTCGGTCGCTCCACCACGGTCAAGGCCATCATGGGCGAAATTCCCCCGGCCGGCAGCATCCGCTTCAAGGGGCGCGACATCGCCGGGCTGCCGAGCTACCGCATCGCCCGCTTGGGGCTCGGCTATGTGCCGGAGAACCGCGACATCTTTCCGAGCCTGACCGTCGAGCAAAACCTGCTGCTTGGCCAGAAGGACCCGCGCCGCCAGGGGCGCTGGCGTCTCAAGGACATGCTCGACATGTTCCCGAATTTACAGGCCCGCGTCGACACGCCCGCGGGCGTGTTGTCGGGCGGCGAAAAGCAGATGCTGACCATGTGCCGGACGCTGATGGGCGACCCCGAACTCATTATGATCGATGAGCCGACGGAAGGGCTGGCGCCGCTGATCGTCAAGCAGGTGGGGGCGCTAATCTCGGAAATCGCTCGGCGCGGGCTGGCGATTTTGCTGGTGGAGCAGAAGCTGTCGATCGCGCTCGACATTTCGCAGCGGGTCTATGTCATGGGGCACGGGCGCATCGTCTTCGAGGGCACCCCGGCCGATCTCAAGGCCAACCATAAGGTGCGCCACGAATGGCTCGAGGTCTGAGGCCGGCGTGGCGCTTGGCGCCGCTTTGGCGCTGTGACCATAAGCGCGCCGGTCGCTGCCAGCGGTGCCTCATGCTGCCAGCGATCGAGCGATCGCGTCGGAACCCTTTTCCGCAATCATGATGGTGGCCGGGTGAATGTTGGGCGAGGGGATCGCCGGCATCACCGAGGCATCGACCACGCGCAGGCCTTCGAGGCCGTGCACCTTGAGCTCGCTATCGACCACCGCGGTCTCATCCTGGCCCATGCGGCAGGTTCCGCAGGGATGGTAGACCGTGCCCGCGACCTGCCGGATAAAGGCGCGGATGTCGTCGTCGGCGATGACGTTCGCGCCCGGCCGCACCTCGCAGAAGATCAGCGAACGATAGGGTTCGGTGGCGATGATCTGCCGGCCCATATGGAAGGCGGCCACCGAGCGGCGCATATCGTCATCTTCGGGATCTGAGAAGTAGTTGGCAAAGATTTTGGGCTTGGAGCGGCGCGTGCCGTCGGCGAGCTTGATCTCGCCGCGGCTCTTGGGCCGACAGACGCAAAAATTAAAGCCGAAGCCGGGCCAGCGGTCCAATCCCAGCGTCAGGTGTTCGGTCGAAAAGTTGGTGCTTTGGAACTGGAGGTCGGCGACGGGCTCGCTGGGGCTTGATTTGGCAAACAGCGTCGCCTCGGTGGCGCCCACCGCAAGCTGGCCGGAGGAGGACGTCAGCCATTCCCAGGCCATGCGCGCCTGCTGCTGCCTGGAGGTCAAAATCTCGTTCAGCGTGCCCGGCGCCCGGGTCAGGAACGTGAAGCGGGCCTGCACGTGATCCTGCAGGTTCTTGCCCACCCCCGGCAGATCATGCGCGATGTCGATGCCAAACTGGCGCAGTTCGGCGGCCGGCCCGACGCCCGACTGCATCAGCAGCACTGGGGAATTGATGGCCCCGGCCGAGACGATCACCTCGCGCCGCGCCCGGATCTGCTTGGTGACCCCGCGCTCCTCGACCTCGACACCCACGGCACGCCGACCGTCGAACAGGATGCGCCGCACCAAACTCTGCGTCATGAGCTTGAGGTTCTTGCGCGCAAGGTTGGGCTTGAGGTAGCCCGCCGCCGTCGAGCAGCGCCAGCCGTTGCGCACGTTGAGCTGCACGATGCCGACCCCATCGAGGCGCTCAGCATTGAAGTCGCGATTGGGGGGATATTGCAGGCGCGTGCAGGCCTCGACGAAGGCGCGGGCGTTGGCCGAGGGGTTCTTGATGTTGGAGATGGTCATGGGGCCGCCCTGGCCGCGGTAGGCGTCGGCGCCGGCGACGTTGTGCTCCATGCGCTTGAAGTAGGGCAGCACGTCCTTATAGCCCCAGCCGGCGGCGCCGAGGGCCTCCCAGGCGTCGTAGTCGCTGGGCGCGCCGCGCAGGAAGACGAGGCCGTTGATCGAACCCGAGCCGCCGAGCACCCGGCCGCGCGGCCAGCTGAGCCGCCGACCGTTGAGATGGGGCTCGGGCTCGGTCTCATAGCCCCAATTGACGGAGGGATTGGGCACCAGCTTGCCGAAGCCCAAGGGAATGTGGATCCAAGGATTGCGATCGCGCTTGCCCGCCTCGATCAGGCACACATTGATGGCTGGGTTCTCCGTTAGCCGCGTTGCCAGCACGCACCCCGCCGAGCCCCCGCCCGCCACCACGACGTCGAACTCACTATCCAATGCCTCGGTCAAGATCTTCCCCCTTTGCGGATCCGACCCCGTCTTGAGGATCGTGCAACAGTGAAACAGCGCTGCCGGCCAGCGACCGCCAGCGCCGCGCGCGCCGTGCCGCCGGCCGGTGCACGTGCAGCGCGGGGTGCGGCCGGGGCGGCCGTTTGTTGGCGCCCTAGGGCGTGGCGACGAACAGCGGGATTTGCCGCGTCGTCTTGGTCTGATAGTCCGCGTAGGGCGGGAAGGCTGCCACGGCGAGGCTCCACAGCCGCGCGCGTTCAGTGGCGTCCGTGACCTCGCGCACGCGCATCGGGCCCACGGCCGTCTCGTCGCGGAGCTCGATGTTCGGGTTGGCGCGCAGATTGTGCACCCAGACGGGGTCCTTTGGCGCGCCGCCCTGGGAGCCGACGAGAACGTAGCTATCGCCGTCTTTGACGCGCATCAGCGGCGTCTTGCGGATGGCGCCGGTCTTGTTGCCCGAGTGTGTGACAAGGATCACCGGTAGGCCGGTATCGCGCAGCGTGGTGCCCTTGGTGCCGCCGCTGCTCTCGTAGAGTTCGACTTGCTCACGTACCCAGTCCCGCGGGCTTGGTATATAGGTGGCCATGGGCCTGCCCTCCTATCGCTGTTCGTGCTTTGCATTTTCGCACAGCCTTGATGCAAAAGGGAAATGTAATTGCGCCGGCCCCGCCCCAGGGCGCGGCCTCCCAGCCGACCTCGTTGGGTAGCTCCTTGGGCACCTGGTTGGGCACCACCTCCTTGGCCACCGGCTGGTGCCTGGGCCGCGGTGCCGCTCCGCGGCGGCCTAGCGGCGGGCGGTCGTGCCTCCAAAAACGCCTCCCATCCTGCCGCGACGTCAGCGCGCGGCGTCGAGGACAAGGCGAAAACCAACGGCGCTAGGTGGCGTGCCGACCGAGCAGCCGCCCGCGCGCGCATCGCGGATGAAGTCGGGCATGTAGGCGCGATGGCGCCCCTCGACGAGGCGGACCCCGCAATTGACGACGTTGGCTTCGACCGCTCCCAGGGCATCCAAGGTCGTGCGCACAAAGCAAGTGTCGGTCCACTCCCAGACATTGCCTGCCACGTCGAGCAGCCCGTGCTCATTGGCCCCGAAGGTGCCAATCGGCTGCGGCGTTTTGCCGAACCCGGCGTCGCGGCCAGCGTTACGATCGACGTCCTTGTCGTAACGGGCGAGCACGCGTCGGCCCGGATCGGCGCCTTGGGCGTCTGCGGGCTCAGCATCATCGGCAAAGCGGCTGCCCGCCGCGTAGGCCCACTCCCGATCGGTCGGCAAGCGGAAGGGGAGGCCGGTGCTGCGCGACAGCCAGGCCGCATAGGCGTCCGCATCGCGCCAGCTGACCTTGACCACGGGACGATCGGGGGTCGCATCCGCGTCGATGGCCCCATCGATGGCCCCGTCGATGGCCCCATCAATGGCAAGACAGGCTTGGGCCTTGACGCAGCGTTGATAGTCGGCGGCGGTGACCTGGTGGCGCATGATGCGGAGCCTGCCTGCGATCCGAATTGATTGCAGCGGCGCGCTGGTGGGCTGGCCGTCGCGCCAGACGTCGGCGGGGTCGCGATAGCGAAAGGCCCCCGGTCCGAGCTCGACGAGGTCGGGCAGCGCGATCGGCGCCTGCGCCGATGACAGGCGGTTTGCGGTTGCGACGGCCGCAAGTCCGAGGAGCACGACCAGGAGGGCAAGAGCCCAAGAGGGCGCCTGCGAGGCCAGCGTGGGCGGGGTGCTGGGCGGCATCGGCGGCCCTTGGCGCGGAACGCTATCGCTCCAGGTTGGTCTTCTGCAGGGGACCCGGGGCGCGCACCTGGGTCATCAGGTCCTCGTTCCAGGGGCCCTCGACGCGGAAGTGTGCGGTGGCGCCGAGCTCGAACGCCTCGATCATGTTGTGGTTGACGTAGGCGACGATGCCGGGCTGGAGGAACTTGTAGAGGGCTGCACCAGCGGAGCCGCCGCGGATAAACCAGGTTTCGAGATCGGTCTGCGGCGGATTTGCGAATTTACCGGTCTCCCAGACGTAGTCGCCGTGACCGCCGACGAGGTGCGGGCGGGAGTCGCGGTCGGCCTGGGAGTGGATGATGAGGACCCGTTCACCGACCTTGGCCGGCATGGCGTTCTTGCCGGTCAAGGCCCCGACCGCGCCATTGAAGACCACGTGCGTGGGGATCAGCTTGTGCATCAGATCCATGGTGTCGGCGAAAGCATCGACGTGGGTCGTGTAGGACTTGAATTTGCCCTTGGCATCGCGCGGCACGTAGAAGTCCTGCTCGCCCAGATAGTAGACGCGATCGTAGCTGAGGGGCTTGCCGGCGCCGTCCTTGAGGCCGTCGCGGGGCAGCACCATCACGGCGCCGCTCATGCCCGAGGCGATATGCCAGGGCACCATGGGTCCGCCGGGGATGCAGTGGTAGATAAATACCCCCGTGCGCGTCGCCTTCCAGCGCAGCATGACCTGCTCGCCCGGGCCGATCAGCGTCAGGTCGCCGCCGCCGGAGGCGCCCGTGGCCGAATGGAAGTCGATGTTGTGCGGCATGGTGTTGCTGGCGGGGTTAACCAGGGTGACCTCGACGTAGTCGCCTTCGTGCACGACCATCAGCGGGGCGGGGATCGAGCCGTTGAAGGTCATGGCCCGAAGCTTGGTGCCCTCGTCGTCGATGACGATCTGCTTTTCCTCGGCGACCAGCCGAAATTCCATGATCTTGGGCCCGGCCGCCGTCGCCTGCTCGTGGGCATGCACATAGGGTGGGGCGACGAGCTCGATCTTTTGGCGCGGCAAATTGAGCGCTTCAGCGGCCGCGGCCGCTGGCATGAAGCCGCCGAGGCAAAGGCAGGCGGCGGCAAGCGTCGATTTCCAATCCATAGGCATTTTTTTCGTCCCAATATGGAGGCAGCAAGCAATCAATCGCGGGAAGCCGCTTCGAGAGCCTTGCCGCGCCGAAAAACAAAGGAAAGGTGATCTCAATGCCGTGACGGGAAAGGCAAGGTCGTACTTTCCATGCTGCAGTGTGCGCACAAATCGAAATGGCGGGGAACGGAGCTTAGGCCAAGCGCGCCACTCACAGATGTCGGAGGACCAAAGCCAGTTTCAGAGCAACGGACCCCGGCGACCAAGGTCCCCTGGGATTGCCCCCCTGTATTGCCCTGGGCGTTGCCCTCGACCACGTGCCGGCAAGCCCGATGGGCTGAAGGCAGCGGCCAACCGATAGGTCAATGAGGATTGGCCTTACTCAAACCAAAACGCGCGCGCGCGGGACCAGCGCGCTTGCCCCCCGCGGGCCATCGCGCCCTGGGGCGCGAGCGCAACGCCGCGGCGGCAAGGCGTTCGTGAGGGTTGCCGTGCGCCCCCGCGCGGCGTGGTCAGGCCGCAGCAGGGGCCGAAGCGAAGGGCCCCCCGACCAAGCGTCGGCGCCGCCCTTAGCCCTTGCGCGGGAGCTTGCGCGTGCGCGTCTTCGCTTTCGATCTTTTGGCCGGACTTTTGCTGGCCGTTCGATTGGCCCGCAGCGCCGGCGGCGTGCTCAAGCGCGCGGCCAGGCGATAGGCGTTGGTGACGCTTTGAATGAACAACATCTGCTCCTGCCACACCTCGAGGGGTGAGCGGGCCCGCAACAGCCGCAGGGGCAATTCGGCGCAGCGCGCGGCCATGTTACCCATCAGCTCGAAGAGATCGGCGCCGGCTGGCGCCGCCGGTGTCAGGTCCCCTCTCAGGGCAGGTCCCGGCGCGGCGGCCAGCGGCGTGCTGCGCGTGCGGGCCGGGCGCCTGGGCTGCTTGCGACGACGTGGGGCAGCCATGGTTTTGGTCCTCGTTTGCTGTTGAGCTCCCAATGCTCAACGTCGGCGTGGCAATTGGGTTGCAGGCCAACGGGTTCCGCGGTTGACTGGGGTGGCGAGGTTCAGGCCCAAGGACAAGGCCAAAGGCAAGGCCAAAGGCAAGGCCAAAGACAAGGCAAGAGACAAGGTAGGAAACGATGACCCACACCTGCTACTGCGTCACCAAGCACAGCGCCCCGCTCGAACGTATGCAGTGCCCCACGCCTGAGCCCAAGGGGGCCGAGGTTCTGATCCGCATGACGGCGGCGGGCGTGTGTCACAGCGACATTCACATTTGGGAGGGCGTCTACGACCTGGGCTCGGGCAACCAGATGACGCTCAAGGATCGCGGCGTCGCGCTGCCCTTGACCATGGGGCACGAGATTTCGGGGGAAGTCGTCAAGGTTGGGCCTGAGGCCAAAGCTGTGGCGCCGGGCGCCTCCTGCGTGGTTTATCCCTGGCTCGGCTGTGGCGAGTGCCCGACGTGCCGGCGCGGCGAGGAGAACTTGTGCGCGGTCAAGGCCCGCTCCATGGGGGTGTTCATGCCGGGCGGCTATGCCGAATACGTGCTGGTGCCGCACGAGCGCTATTGCGTGGATCTGGGCAAGCTCGATCCCGCGGAAACGGCGCCGCTTGCCTGTTCCGGTGTGACCACCTATTCGGCGCTGAAAAAGTTTGGTGCCAGGATCAAGGACGAGCCCGTCGTCATCATGGGGGCCGGCGGCCTCGGGCACATGGCGCTGAGCGTGCTGCAGGCCATGCAAGGCAAGGGTGCCATCGTCATCGATATCGATGCGGGAAAACGCCAGGCAGCCATGGACGCCGGTGCGCTCACCGCCATCGACGGTGCAGCCCCCGACGCCTCCCAACAGATCATCAAGGCCACCGGTGGCGGCGCCACCGCGGTGCTTGACCTGGTCGGGTCAGCGGCAACCCTCGCCCTCGGCATCGCCAGCCTGCGCAAGGGCGGCGAGATCGTCGTGGTCGGCCTCTATGGCGGGGAGCTGAAACTGCCCATCGTCTATTTGCCCCTGCGCGGCATGGGGCTCAGGGGCTCCTATGTCGGCAGCTTGCCCGAGCTCAAGGAGCTGGTGGGGCTGGCGCAAAAGGGGACGCTGAGGCCCATCAAGGTGACGCGGCAAGAGCTTTCGCAGGCCAGCGCCGCGCTCAGCGCCCTCAAGGCGGGCAAAGTCGTTGGCCGCATCGTCTTGGTGCCCTAAGGGCCGATGGCGCCAGGGCACAAGGGCGGCGCAAGGCACAAGTGGCGCTGCATGAAACGAAAAAAGCGCCCCCGGGGAGGCACCGGCCGCCGTTGACGGGGCGCGCGCGTTCCTAGTCTTTGCTGCAGGCGCCGAATCGCCCGCCAAGGGTGTGATCCGCGGCAAGCAAGCGACCCAAGCGTGCAGGACCCAAGCGTGCAAGACCCACGGTTTCTCCGGCCATAGCCCCAACGTCGTCCTGGCCATCCTTTTGGCAGGCCTGGTGTTGGTGCTGGGGTCCCCAACCCCTGCGCTGGCCCACGCTGGGCGCAATCATGTCCACAATTCTGCTGGGGCCACCCCTGCGGCATCCCCGTTGGTTCCGGTGATCCAATGCCGCCACGCCGACCGTGGTCACGGCGCAACCTCTGTTGGCACCCCAATTGGCACCGGGGTTGACGGCGCATCCGGTCCCGCCCAGGCAGCAGCTGGCTCCGGCCCAGGCGCGCCTAGCGGCCAGCGGCGGCCTTGCGGCCGAGGCGCAGACGGGGCCCGTGGAACCGCTGCACCAGGACACCTGCTGCTGCGGCAGTTTGGCGTGCCACGCTGGCGTCATGGCGGCGTTTGTCACGATCGTTAATCCCTATCGGCTGGGAGAACGTTTGCGGCCGAGGCCCATGCTTGCCATCGTATGGGCCACCCTCGACGGTATCGAGCGACCGCCGCGCGCGCCGCTCGAAACCTAGGTCGGCTGGATTCATCCGTTAGCGGATGGAGGTGGAAGCGGCGGCCAGCGCCGAGCTCGGCAAGCAGGTCAAAAAAATCGGCAGCGAGGCCGACGCGGCCGCGGTCTCAGCGCGCGTGCGGGCGCTGCTTGCCCGACCCCTCACCGTTTCCGGTGCCGTGCAGCTTGCACTTTCAACAATCGCGCCCTGCAGGCGGCCTTCAACGAGCTCGGGGTTTCCGATGCCGAGGTGGCCGAGGCCAGCCTGCCGCCGCCACCGACGCTGTCGTTGCGGCGCATCGTCGGCTCGGGCGGCTTCGAGATCGAACGCCAGATCGTGCAGAATGTCTTGGCCTTGCTGACCCTGCCGCGGCGGCGGGAGATCGCCGAGGCCCGCTTGCGGCAGGCGCAGGCGCGGGCCGTTGCGACCACGGCGCGGTAAAGGTCGAGGTAATGGTTGAAGAGCGGCACAGCGCGGACACGAAGGTGCTGGGAGGCTGAACCCCCATCGCTTCCGGGCCATCGCGGCCAATCGCGCGGCGCCCGTCCAATCAGCGGCAGCGAAATCGGCGTCCACCGGCAAGGGTGTGCCGGCACGTCATAAGGCCTGGGCGCGGAGCCTCAGCGCATTGGCGATGACGCTGACCGATGACAGGGCCATCGCCGCCGCCGCGATGATGGGCGAGAGCAGCACGCCGAGGACGGGGTAGAGGACGCCCGCGGCCAGCGGCACGCCCGCGGCATTGTAGATAAAGGCGAAGACCAGGTTCTGGCGGATGTTGGCCATGGTGGCCGCCGACAGGCGCCGCGCCCGCACGATGCCGCCGAGGTCACCCTTGAGGAGCGTGACGTCGGCACTCTCCAGCGCCACGTCGGCGCCCGTGCCCATGGCCACACCGACGTCCGCGGCGGCCAGCGCCGGGGCGTCATTGACACCATCGCCCGCCATCGCCACCACGTGTCCCGCCTTGCGCAGGCGCTCGACCACGTCGCTTTTGTGCTCGGGCAACACCTCGGCCTCGACCTCGGTGATGCCGAGCTTGGCCGCCACGGCGCGCGCCGTCGTGGCGTTGTCGCCGGTCAGCATCACGATGCGAATACCTTCGGCCTTGAGGGCGGCAACGGCGCCAGGCGTCGTCGCTTTGATGGGGTCGGCGATGGCGATGACGCCGGCCGCTTTGCCATCGATCGCCACAAAGACCGCCGTGGCGCCCTCCTGGCGCAGCGTCTCGGCTTCGGTTGCGAGCGCGGCCGCGTCGATGCCGGCCTCTTGCATGATCCGCGCGTTGCCGATCACCAGCTGCCGGCCATCGATGCTGCCGGTGACACCCTTGCCCACGGGGGCATCGAAGTTGAGGGGCTCGACGAGGGCAAGGTTGCGCGCCTTGGCGGCATCGACGATGGCGGCGGCAAGCGGATGCTGACTGGCGCGCTCGAGGCTTGCTGCCAGGCGCAACAGCTCGTTTTCGGCGAACGCGCCGCTTGGCCTGATCGCGACGACGCGCGGGGCCCCCTCGGTGAGCGTGCCGGTCTTGTCGACCACGAGGGTGTCGACCTTTTCCAGGCGCTCGAGCGCTTCGGCGTTCTTGATCAGCACGCCCGCCTGCGCGCCGCGGCCGACGCCGACCATGATCGACATCGGCGTTGCCAGTCCGAGGGCGCAGGGGCAGGCGATGATCAGGACGGAGACGGCCGCGATCAGGCCGTAGCTCAGGCGCGGGGGCGGCCCCCACACGGACCAGGCAACGAAGGCTAGCACGGCGATCAGGATCACGAGCGGCACAAACCAGCCCGAGACCTGGTCGGCAAGGCGCTGAATGGGTGCGCGGCTCCGCTGCGCCTGGGCCACCAGGGCAACGATCTTGGCCAACATGGTCTCGCGCCCGACCCTGTCGGCGCGGACAATAAAGCTGCCGCTCTGGTTGAGGGTGCCGCCGATCACCGTGTCGCCCACGGTCTTGTCCACGGGCATGGCCTCGCCCGTCACCATCGAGGCATCGATGAAGCTGCGACCGTCCAGGATGGTGCCGTCGACGGGGATGCTTTCACCGGGGCGCACGCGCAGGCGATCGCCGGCCACGACCTGTTCGAGGGCGATGTCCGCCTCGCCACCGTCGGGATTGAGGCGCCGGGCGCGTTTGGGGGCGAGCTTGAGGAGGGCGCGGATCGCGCCGCTGGTTTGTTCGCGCGCCTTGAGCTCGAGCACCTGGCCCAGCAGCACCAGCACCGTGATCACGGCGGCCGCCTCGAAGTAAACGGGCACGGCACCGTCGCTGCCCCGAAGCGCGGCTGGAAAGAGGCCGGGGAACAGCGTGGCAAGGACGCTATAGGTCCAGGCGACGCCGGTGCCCATGGCGATCAGGGTAAACATGTTGAGGCTGCGCGCTTGGAGGGAGGCCCAACCGCGCACGAAAAAGGGCCAACCGGCCCACAGCACCACGGGCGTCGCCAGGGCGAGTTGCAGCCCGTTGCCAAGCTGCTGGCTGGGCAAGATCTGCAGATTGGTCAGATGCCCGCCCATTTCCAGGACCAGGACCGGCAGCGTGAGGAGGAGGCCGATCCAGAACCGGTGCGTCATGTCGATGAGCTCGGCGTTGGGGCCGATGTCTGCCTCGGCGTCGGCGGGCTCGAGCGCCATGCCGCAAATCGGGCAGAAGCCCGGACCGACTTGGCGAACTTGCGGATGCATAGGGCAGGTGTAGATGGTCCCGGCCGGCGCCGATGCCCGGGCCGGTGCGGGGGCCTCGCCCGCGAGGTACTTGCTGGGCTCCGCGCTAAACCGCTTGCGGCAACGCGCCGAGCAAAAGTACCAGCTCCGCCCCGCGTGCTCGGCCGTGTGTGTGGCGCCGATCGGGTCGACAGTCATGCCGCACACGGGATCCCTGGCGCGATCCTGCGCGGGCGGGACAGGGTGCGCCCCCGCGTGGTGGTGTGCGCCGGTGACCTCAGCCTTCATGATCGATCTCCTGGCGCGCCTGGTCGGCGCGGCCCGTTTTCGGCTTGACCCTATATACCCTATGGGGGTATCTAGCAAGGATGGGTAAGACGGCAAAATCGACCTGCCTTACGCGCCTCGCCCGCATCGAAGGACAGGTGCGGGGGCTTTCGCGTATGATCGAGGAAGACCGCTACTGCATCGACGTCGTGACGCAAATCGCGGCCGTGCGGGCGGCGCTGAGGCGCGTGGAGGAAGAGGTGCTGCGGGACCACATCTCCCATTGCGTCGAACACGCCATCGTCAGCGGCAATGCCGCCGAGCAGCGGCGCATGGTCTCGGAGCTTATGGATGTGCTGGGCCGGAGCGCGCGCTGATGTCGCGCAAGGGGGAGCCAATGGTGAGGCAAGGAGAGAGGAGCGGGCTAACAAGGCGGGCCGTGCTCGCTATGTTGGCCGCGGCAGCTGCCTTTGGGGTCCGGCGGCTCGCGGCCGAGCCCGCGCCCATGGTCAAGGTTTGGAAGGATCCGAGCTGCGGCTGCTGCAGCGGCTGGGTTGAGCACCTGCGGCGCAGCGGTTTTACGGTTTCAGCCATCGACACGGCCGATCTTGCCGCCATCAAGGGTGCGTTGGGCGTACCGGGGGAGCTCGCATCCTGTCACACGGCCAAGATCGACACCTATGTCATCGAAGGGCATGTCCCCGCCGCGGCCATCCGGCGGCTGCTGGTGGAAAGGCCTGTGGCCTTGGGGCTTGCCGTTCCGGGCATGCCCATCGGGTCGCCCGGCATGGAGGGCGGCACGCCGCAACTCTATGACGTGGTTTTGTTCGGTGCGCAGTCGACCACGGTCTTCGGCCGGTATATCGGCACCGAGCCAGGCTGAGCCGGCCTGCACCAGGTGGCACACAGGCCTCGTTGCCCTCAGGCCGCCTGCGCCAAGGCCGCGCCCGCCGCCGCGCTCAAGACCACCACCAGCCAGGGCGGCCATTGCCACATGAAAAGGAGGAGGAAGGCGGTCATCGCCAAGGCAAAGTCGCGCGCGCTGGTGATACCGGCGGTCCAGACCGGCTGATAGAGCGCCGCCAGCAACAGTCCGACCACGGCGGCGTTCACGCCCTTGAGCGCGGCCTGGACGAAGGCCGTCCTGCGCATGGCTTCCCAGAAGGGCAGGGCAGCCAACACCAGCAGGACGGAGGGCAGGAACACGGCGACCAAGCACAAGAATGCCATGCCCCAGCCGCCGATGACGGCGCCGAGGTAGGCCGCGAAGGTGAAGAGGGGACCGGGCACGGCCTGGGCCGCCCCGTAGCCGGCGAGGAAGGCAGCATTCGTCACCCAGCCCGGCGGCACGACTTCGGCTTGCAGCAGCGGCAGCACGACATGGCCGCCGCCGAACACGAGCGAGCCGGCGCGGTAGAAGGCATCGAATTGGGCCAGTACCGGGCTGTTGAGGAGGGAAACCGCGAGCGGCAACAGGAGCAAGAGGCCAAAGAAGGCGGTGAGCGCGACCAGCGCAACGCTGCGAGGAACCGCAAGCGGCAAAGAGGCCGCATCGCTCGGTGCGCCGTCGCGCAGGAGCGCGATGCCGACCGCGCCACCCAGCGCAATGGCGCCGACTTGGCCCCAAGTCGAGGGAAACGCCAGGGCCAGGATCGCGGCCGCGACGGCAAGGGTGGCGCGGGGGCGGTCGGGAGCGAGCGTCCGGGCCATGCTGAGCACTGCCAGGGCGACGACGGCGACGGCTGCGGCCTTGAGGCCATCGAGCCAGCCCGTGCCGAGCAGGGCCTCGAGGCCGACGAGGCTGTAGGCGAACAGGATCATAAGGACGGCCGACGGCAGCGTGAATCCCGCCCAGGCCGCCAAGGCCCCCGCGTAGCCGGCGCGCGACAGTCCGATGGCCAGGCCGACCTGGCTGCTGGCCGGCCCGGGGAGGAATTGGCAGAGCGCGACGAGATCCGCGTAGGACTGCGCATCGAGCCAGCGCCGGCGCGCCACGAACTCCTCATGAAAATAGCCAAGGTGCGCCACCGGCCCGCCGAACGAGGTGAGGCCTAGCTTGAGGAAGACCAGGAAGACTTGCCCGGGTCTGCCTTGCAAAGGACCTGGCTTGCTTTCGGTTGCGGGCACGCTCACCTCGATCCTTATCGTGCGCTCTTTATTTCCTGGGGACGCATGGTCTGCCTCGCCCAACCGCGCCTACCAAACCGCCGAGTTGGCGGGCTGATAAAGAGTATCGACATGACCAGGGTGGGCTCGTGGTCTCACCGCACGCAAGCACTCGGCGGGCGCAAGCCGTCCGCAAGCTCGCCAGTCCATGCCACCCGCCAGAACCAACGTCGTCATCGTCACCCACAAGCCAAGCATCCTCGATGCCTTCGGCAAAGATTGGTTCGAGGTGACGGAGGGTGAGGCGACACTCGTCAAGCCAGACGGCAGCGGCTACACGCTTTTGGCGCGGCTGGACAGGGCCGAGTGGCCTCGGATCGCGAGCGCCGCCAAGGCCTGGCCGACAACGTCAAACCCGCACGTCTGAACGCCAGCGCGTGCGCGCGCCAAGCGGGAAGGCAAAGTGCACCTGCCCTCGCACCGGTTTGCCGCTGTGTGCGCGCAGGAGGGGCGACGCCACGCTGATCGGCGCGGTCGGCCTCGTTTCAGCGGCCGTGCCGTTGGGAAAAAAATCGCCCGGCGAACCGTTTCGGGTTCGGCCGTGCCTCATCGACCACACAAATGCTCACGCCGCGAAAAAACAAGAGCCGTCCAACCAATTGATGTGGAACGATAAACTCTCAGGTCGCGACTTTGCCGCGAGAGTCCCGCCGTTTGCGACCCCGCCGGCGCGCCCCGGCGCCGTCACATATTGCATCTACTACGCCTTAGGTCGGCGCGGATCCTGCTGCCGGGTGACGGGGAGGGAAGCAAGCTCGATGCAAAAGGAGCATCCGGTATGGTCGTGCTGCGTAAGGAACTCTGGGGTCTGGCCGTGCTGGCCGGCCTCGCACTCTCGGCAACTGGGGCTCAGGCTGGCGGGACACCCCGCGGCGAGACCGGCTATGCCGATCGCCCTTCGATTTGGCAGGGCCTCTATGGCGGCGTCCACTTGGGCAACGCCGATGCGGACTTCGATGATGGCCTGATTGGGGGCGTGCAGCTGGGCTACAACTGGCGCAACGGCCTGATCGTCTACGGCGTGGAAGCCGATATCTCCCTATCCAACACCGACGCCATCGATTGGCTAGGCTCGGCGCGTGGTCGCGTTGGCTATCTGCTGCAACCGGGATTGCTGCTCTACGGCACCGCCGGTCTCGGCCTGGTGGATGCCGGCAGCACCGAAGCGGGCTTTGTCTACGGAGTGGGAATCGAGGGCAAGCTGAGCGAGATGCTGTCGGCGAAACTCGAATACCTCAACTTCAACGACGCCACCGTGCGTGGCGACGACGTCAGCGTCGTCCGCGCGGGTATCAACTACAGGTTCGGGCCCTGATCCGGCGCCGCGACCGCGGCACGGCGGCTTGGCGTGGCCGCACCCTCGTCCGTCGGATGAGGGCGGCGGCCCCGCGCCGCGCATTGGGCGCTCAAGGGGGCTCACGCCGAAAGACGCTTCACCATGGTCAAGTACTGGTGGCCGCTCGGATAGCCGTCGATGCGGCCGATCACCTCGAAGCCAAGCCGGCGGTAAAACTCCGGGGCCTGAAAGTCGTGGGTCTCCAGGACGATTTGCGTGCAACCCCGCGTCTTGGCTTCGCTCTCGACTGCGCGCATGAGGCCTGAGCCGTAGCCCTGGTTGCGCAACGACGCCGGGATAAAGAGATAGCGGATGTAGCAGGTGGCCCCCCAGGTCCACCCGAACAGGCCACCGATCGTCGCCTCGTGCGCGTCGCGCAAGAATGCCGCGACAAACTTGCCATCACGGATGCCCGTGCGCGCCTCATTGAAGTCGTGGATGCGATCCTCGAGGACGCGAACGTCCTCCGGGCTGGGCTGGTGTTCGATCTGGATGTCCATGGCGATAGGATGGGACATTTCGCTGACCCCAGCAAACCCCCAGCAAACCCAAGGGCCTTGCTCGAGCGGAAATGGATTTTGCGCGTGCGGTGGGGCTAGGCGTGGCCGCGGAGACACATTGCCGTCCGCAATGCGCGCGGAACGGGCAGAAGGCCTGGGCGGAGGCATAGCGCTGGTCTAGTTTCCCGCCTGCGGGATCTCAACAGTCTCTGGTCGGTTGGCGCCGGCGCGCCGGCAGTTTTGGCTGCGCTGTGGCGAAGACGACCATGAACCGTGAGCTGCGGTCTAAGGTGCGAGCGCGTCATGTCGAACGGCTACGATCAAAGACCCGAGTACGGCTCTGATGCGCCGTGGCCCAATGTGGTGTGGACCATCATCGGCATCCTGTGCGCCTGTGGTCTGGTCGCGCTGCCGTTTATTGGTTAGGCGGCTTCTTGGCCGGGCGGCTTGTGGGCTGCGCTCGGTGGCTGAGGGCTAGGTGGCGTCACCGGCCAAGCCTCACCATTAAGGAGGGCGCTCAACGCACGATCCCCGCACCGGCGGGAAAATGCGGAGCGCCCGATCCTGCTTACCCTCCCTTGTAAGGGAAGCAAGGAATGAAAGCACCGATGCCCGTGCGCGTCAACGCGAACGGGCCGTCTGTGCAAAAGCGACGGCGGACCTGGGGTCGGGACCGCGCGGCGCCCCTGGTTGCTCCCTTGCGAGACCTCGCCCTGGCGCCGGTGCATCGAAGCCCAAGAATTTCCGCCACGGCACCAGGGGGATCGCGCCGTCAGCCACGGGCTCCGGCGACCCCCGGAGACGCGCGACACGCAGGGCATACCGCCCGCGGACGCTCCCTGAAGGGGAACGGTCGTTGGTTTGCGAGCCTTTCGCCGGTATGCGATTGTGCCCGGCGTGCTCGTGGGCGCACGCAACGGCCGCAACGGCCAACGGCAAAATGAGGACGTTCATGCGGTTCCGCACCCCGTTTGCTGCCGCGATCGCCGCGATGATCCTCGCCGCCATCCCCGGCACGGGAAGCCTTGCGCAGACCGTCACCCTCAAGCTCCACCACTATGTTCCAGCCCAATCCAACCAGCAGAAGTTCTGGTTCGAGCCGTGGGCCAAAAAGCTAGAGCAGGAATCCGGCGGCAGGCTCAAGGTGGAGATCTATCCCTCCATGCAGCTGGGCGGTCGGCAGCCGCAACTGTTCGATCAGGCGAAAGACGGCGTGGTCGACATCGTCTGGACGGTGGCGGGCTCGACACCCGGTCGTTTTCCCCGTCTCGAGGTGTTCGAGCTGCCATTTCTGTCTCACGCGATCGGGGAAAAGACCGCGCCGGCGGTCTGGGAATTCTATGAGACATTTGCCAAGGACGAGCTCAAGGACGTCAAGCCGCTGGCGGTCTGGGGCTTCGGCAAAGGCATCCTGTTTAGCAAGGACGTCGTGATCAAGACGCCGGCCGACGCCAAGGGCCTCAAGCTGCGCGCCTCGAACCGCCAAACCAACGACGCTTTCGCGCTGATCGGCGCCCAACCCCAGAGCATCCCGCCGCCGGGCGTGCCCGAGGCGCTGGCCAAGGGTGTCGTTGATGGCGTGGTGTTTCCCTATGATGCCGTCATCCCCTTCAAGCTCGATGAGCTCACCAACCGGGTCAGCGAATTCGGTGGCGACCGCACCTTTTATAACTCGGTGCTGCTGTTCGTCATGAACAAGGCCAAATACGATGGCCTTGCCGATGACCTGAAGAAGGTGATCGATGCGAACTCGGGCGCGGCGCTATCGCGCGACTTGGGTCGCAAGTGGGATGAGTGGGATCAAATCGGCCGGGCCGCCGTACTCAAGCGCAACACGCCGATCCATGTCATCGACGGTGCCGACCTGGCTGCCTGGAAGAAGGCGACCGAGCCAATCTTCGCCAAGTGGATCGAGGAGCGCGACAAGGCCGGCGACAAGGGCGCCGACCTCGTCAAGGCGGCGGAGAGCCTGGTGGCCAAGTATTCCCAGTGACCAAGTATTCCCAGTGACCAAGTATTCCAAGTGATGGAGGCGGCGCACATTGCCAGGGCAGCACCGGCGCCGCACGGCCCCATCGGTCGCCTGCTGGAAGGCGTTTGCGGCGCCGTGGCGATGCTGGGTGGCCTGCTCTTGATCGCCATCATGCTGGTTTCGAGCCTGTCGGTTATGGGACGCGCTGGGTCGCTGCTGTTCGCCGCGCGGATTTCGGGCATTCCCGGCGACGTCGAGCTGGTCCAGCTCGGCTGCGCCGTGGCCGTGTTCGCCTTCCTGCCGATCTGTCAGCTCAAGCGCGCCAACGTGCTGGTTGGGGCTTTCACCAAGAGCCTTCCCGTGCGCGCCCGCGCCGGCTTCGACCTCGTCGCCAACTTGTTGTTTTTCGTGCTGACCTTCGCCTTGGCCTTTCAGCTCGGCATCGGCACGCGTGAGAAATTCGTCAACCACGACACCACCATGGTGCTGCGCTTTCCCGAGGGGTGGGCCTATGCCGCGGCGCTGGCGTTCGCCTGGCTGTTGGTGATCACGACCGCCTACACGGTGGCGCGCAGCGCGCTGGAAATCCACAGCAACCGCGCCATCGGTCCCAGTCCGTCCGGGGAGCACTAGCGCGTTTCCCATGTCGAATTTCGGCGCCGGGCTCGTCAGCTTCGTGATCCTGCTCTTGGCTCTGGGGCTCAGAGTGCCGATCGGCGTGGCCATGATGGCGGTTGGCGTCGGCGGTTTCATCTGGATCCAGGGCCTCGCGCCGCTGCTGAGCTTTCTCAAGACCACGCCGTTTGAGACCTTTGCCGGCTATTCCTTTTCGGTGATCCCGCTGTTTTTGTTGATGGGCAACGTGGCCTCGGGGTCGGGATTGTCGGCGCGGTTGTTTCGCGGCGCCAATGCGCTGCTCGGTCACCATAAGGGCGGCATGGCGATGGCAGCGGTGGGAGCCTGCGCCGCCTTTGGCACGATCTGCGGTTCATCGCTGGCGACGGCCGCCACCATGGGGCAGGTGGCGCTGCCGCAGATGCGCAAATACGGTTACTCCGGTGCGCTCTCGACGGGCACGCTGGCCGCCGGCGGCACGCTCGGTATTTTGGTGCCGCCGTCGATCCCGCTGGTCGTCTACGCCATCCTGACCGAGCAAAACATCGCGAAATTGTTTTTGGCGGCCTTCATCCCGGCGGCGTTGGCGGTGATCGGCTTTTTTATCGCCATCCGCGGCTACATCTACTTCCATCCGGGAGAAGGACCCGCGACCGAGAAGCTGCCGCTTACCGAACGCGCCAGGCTGGTGGCGGAAACCTGGCCCGTCATCGCCATCTTTCTCATCGTTTTCGTCGGCATGAACGGCGACTTCTTTTTTGGGCGCTCGCTGTTCACGCCGACGGAAGGGGCCGCCGTCGGGGCGCTGCTGGCGAGCATCGCGGCGCTGACGGTGGGCGGTATGCGCTGGCGCCAGGTGCTCGGCTCCGTGCGCGCGACCGCCGAGCAGTCCGGCATGATCTTTCTCATTCTCTTGGGTGCCGAGCTCTACAACGCCTTCCTGGCGCGCACCAACATGCCGCAGGTCGTGGCGCAATGGGTGTCAGGCCTTCCCGTGTCGCCCTACCTGGTGATGGCGGTGATCGTGCTTGTCTACATTCTGCTGGGCTGCCTGATGGACAGCCTGAGCATGATCCTGTTGACGATCCCCATCTTCTTTCCCGTGGTGATGGGTCTCGAGTTCGGGCTTTCGCCCGAGCACACCGCCATTTGGTTCGGCATCCTCGCCCTGATCGTGGTCGAACTCGGGCTCATTCATCCCCCGGTCGGACTCAACGTCTATGTGATCCAGAACATCGCCGGGGATGTGTCGATGCTGGAGACCTTCAAGGGCGTGGTGCCGTTTCTGA
This sequence comes from Hyphomicrobiaceae bacterium, assembly GCA_035573335.1. GTDB lineage: Bacteria > Pseudomonadota > Alphaproteobacteria > Rhizobiales > Hyphomicrobiaceae > AWTP1-13. The sequence continues at coordinate 24,301 of DATMZT010000032.1, forward strand.
TCGCGGAGTTTTTCCGCGTCTCGCTGATTATCGCCTTTCCGACCCTGACACTGCTCTTGATCCGCTAAGGAGCGGGCCGGCCGAAACAGGGATCGGCTGGGAATGGCGAGCAGGAGCCGGTAACCGTCGCACCTGCATCTGGCGCAGCCGGCACGCCAGCCTGCGAGCGCGCGCCTTTGCGAAATCTGCCTGCGTTGCGAATGTCGCCTCGGCTTGGCTCGTCGCCCACGCCATGCGAACGCCGCTGCTGTCGGGGTAAGTCCTGATATGGGCAGGGCGACTTGGGGCCTACAACTCCCTGCACGTGGCGATGACAGCAACGAGCTCCACGCTAAGATGACAGCAACGAGCTCCACGCTAAGGAGGTGGCAATGACGCTGCTACTAAAAAAGCTCGGCGGCCTCGGACTTTTCCTGCTGGGTGGCCTCATGGCCGCGCATGGAGGGGCTGCGGGTCGTAGTTGGGAGGTCTTCCTCGGCCTGCTTGTGGCGGTGATCGGGGCGGGGCTCCTCGCGGCAAAGATCATGCGCCGCAACAGCGCACCCCTGGGAACGCTGACCCGCCGCGACTCCGCTGGGCGGCCGTCCGCGCAGGGGTGATGGTCGAGGGCCCGTGGCCTTCGCCTCGTCAGCGGCACCTTCGCGCGAGCTTCGGGGCCTTGCGGTGGCGACAGCGCCTTTGCGCCAAGACGTGCTTGCGCCAAGACGTGCCTTGCGCCAAGACTTGCCGCCCGCTTGCTGGCGCGGCGGCGCTCAGCAACCGCCCGCGGGTCTCAGGTTGATTGCAAAAAGCCGACATTGTCGCTGATCACCGTGGTGGGACCAATCGGCACGGCTTCGGGATTGGCAATATTGAGCTGCACGAACTCAATCTTGTCCTTCCACACCTTGCGCAAGAAATCTTCGAACACCTGGATGGTCAGCTGCTCGCCGGGGCAGCGACGATAGCCAAAGCCAAACGGAGCAAAGCCGGCATAGTCACACACGGGCATCGGCTTGCCGCTGGCGACACCATAGACCGTGCCGAAGGCGCTATTGTTGAGCGTCACCTTGCGTCCGTCCTTGACCTCGAATTCCTTGCGATCGAAGGGGCATTTGGCGAAGCCCATTTGTTTGGTTTTCGCCTCGTCAATGTCGTGGCTGGTCGGCACGGCGTTGTAACGGGAAGGGTCGAACTTCTGCGGGTTTTGCCAGTGTACGGGATCGAGGCTGGTGCTGGTATGGGGGGTGACCATGAAGCCATGGCGCGCGAAAGGCGGCGTGCGCATCTCCTCCAGGGCGGAAATGCTGCCGCCGTTTGGCGAGATGATACGGAACAGCTCCATGACGAAACCCTCGAGCGGTGTGAAGGGGGCGCCGCGCGCATCATCGGGACTGCCTTGCATGGTCTTTCGGAACCAGTCCTGGGCGTCGGGATCGCCTTGGTTGCGGCTCAACTTGAGCATGATGTTGTAGAGCGTGTTGCCCCATTGGCTGAACGCCACAAAATTGTGGAAGCATTCGAAGACGACGTCCTGGCGCTTGAAATCTTCGCTGTCACCGCCGTTCTTTAGCCAGTAGTAGGCAAAGGTCTTCTCGGGCGCAGGCGTGCGGCCGCTGTTGAGGTCGTCGAGCTTCTGGTCGATCCACGCCTTTAGGAAGGCCAGGTTGGAACGGACCGTCATGTAATTGTCGTAGACGATTTTCTGCGTCGGATTGCGGTAGGCAAGCACGGTATTGAAGCTGTTGCCGACCTGGCGGATCTTCTCAGGCACGGCATCGCCCTTGATACCGAGGTGAAGGTCCCAATAGAGGTCCCAGTAGGCTTCCAGGTAGGGTCGCATCAGCGGTTTGCCGGCATTCTTGGGGTCGAGCAAGTTGGCAAAGAACTGCGTCACCTTCTCGCTGTACATGGGGCGGTAGAGATCCGGTGTGACCGCGCTCATGTAGATACGCTTGCGCCGATTATCGGATCCCCGCTTCTCCAGCGCCTGCAGAAAGACGGTAACGCCCTGCTCGGGGTTCGGTCGCCAGGTCTCGCTCAGCATGCCCCATAAGTCGTTGGGCAAGGCGTTTTCCTTGCTCAGCGTCACATCGATCATGGGCAACGACGGTCGCTCCCCGTGATAGGTGCTGACAAGAAAGTGCGGAACGATCACGTTGTCGACATAAGCGGCATCGAAGTCTTCCAGAAACTGTTTGCGCAAACGGGTTACGGAAGCGCCCAAATCTTCTGGCGTCGGGTGCCGGCCGTTCGACTCGTAGTGAGCCAGCGCCGGCGTCATCGACAGGCCGGCAACGCCCATTGCCCCGCCTTGCAGGAAAGTCCGCCGCTTCATCTGAGGATCCTTCTGTGCTTGGCGAGCCCGCCCCTGCAATTTCGTTGCCGGCCCTTGAGTGGCGATGGCGCTAGCATTGGGTGTTTGCCAACGCCGGCCAATCGGGCCAAACCCTGAAAGGGCAACGGGGTGCACGACCGTCGTTTTGCCGAGCCGCCGATGAGGCATCGATCGCCTGGCGCCAGGGCTCCGGCAGCTGTCGCGCGGAGCCGTGGTCCGACCTCAGGGCCGGCGTCCTGACCGCTCAAGCCGGTTGGCACTCCCAAGTCAACGACAGCCAAATCAGGCAAAGGCCAATCGGCAGGAACGGCAGCGCTATTGAAAAGGGTTTCGCGAAGCAAAGGCTGTCGCGCACAGCGCCGCAAAGCTCGGGCGGCCTCAAGGGCAGGTGCGCGCGCGACGCGAAGCGCCTCGCCCCTTCCGATCTCGACAGGCTGAGGCTCGAGGAGCGGCCTGGTCACTTACGTGCGCAACGATTAGATATTGAGCATTGCGGGGCGTGGGGAGCCTAACGGGGCTGGCGCAGCAGGCAAATCAACGGCGGTGCGGCGACGGTCCCGGCCGCGGCTTGCGAGGAGTTCAAGGTGGGTGGTTTGGAACGGGCTTGGCTCGGCAGCGTGCCGCCGATGCGCCACGAGCGCCACTACGGCGATCGTGTCATGCGCTGTTTCAGCGAGCGACCCGGCAACGCCTTTGATCTGTTGGGCGCGGCCGCCGCGCGCAACCCTGGCGGGGAAGCGATCGTCTGCGGCGCGGAGCGCCTGACCTACGCCCAGTTTTTGGCGACCGTGGAGCAATGCGCCGCCGGTTTGGCCGCGGCCGGCATCGGCAGGGGTGATCGGGTCGCCATGCTGCTCGGCAATGGCATTCCTTTCCCCGTCGTGCTGTTTGCAACGCTGCGGCTCGGCGCCATCGCCGTGCCGCTCAGTACGCGCGAGCAAAGCGGCGGGCTTGCCTACATGCTCGCGCACGCCGGGGCGAAGCTCCTCGTCTATGACGCTGACCTCGCCGATCGGCTGCCGGCACCCGCGGCAACACCGCAACTCGCCCACCGCGTCGCCGTCGAAGCGAGTGCCTCCTATCGATCCCTGCGCGTGCTGGCGGGCGCGTCCGGGGCCGCTCCCACCGCGGTCGAGGAGGAGGACACCGCCATTATTCTTTATACCTCAGGCACCACCGGTCGCCCCAAGGGGGCCATGTTGACCCACCTCGGCATCTGTCACTCCGCCATGCACTACGAGGCCTGCATGGGTCTGACGCCCATGGACCGGGCGCTGGCGGCGGTGCCGCTGAGCCACGTCACCGGTGTGATCGCGCTGATCGCGGCCATGGTGCGGGCGGCGGCTGCCTTGATCGTGATGCCGACCTTCAAGGCCCGCGAATTCTTGGCGCTTGCCGCGCGCGAGGATATGACCCACTCGCTGATGGTTCCGGCGATGTACAACTTGTGCCTGCTCGAGCCCAGCTTTGCCGAAGCCAACCATGCGGCCTGGCGCGTCGGCGGCTACGGCGGCGCACCGATGGCGCCGGCGACCATTGCCCGGTTTGCCGAGAAGCTGCCGAACCTGAAGCTCATGAACGCCTATGGTTCGACGGAGACAACCTCGCCCGTCACCATCATGCCGCCGTCGCAGACCGCGGCGCGGTCCGACAGCGTCGGATGTGCGGTGCCCTGCGCCGACATCTTGGTCATGGATGATACGGGGCGGGAGGTCGCGGTCGGGGGGCAAGGCGAACTGTGGCTCGGCGGTCCCATGGTGGTGAAGGGATACTGGGAGGATCCGGCCGCCACGGCGGATAGCTTCGTCGCCGGCTTCTGGCGCTCGGGCGATATCGGCTCGCAGGACGCCGAGGGCTACGTGCGCGTGTTCGACCGCAAGAAGGACATGATCAACCGCGGCGGCTACAAGATCTACTCGGTGGAGGTCGAGAACGCGCTGATGGGCTTTCCTGGCGTGGTGGAGGCGGCGGTGGTGGCCGAGCCCTGCCCGGTGCTGGGCGAACGCGTGCATGCCTTCGTCGTTGCCGACGGCGCGCTCGCGCTGGCCGAACTCAAGGGCCATTGCGCCGGCCTGCTCGCCGACTACAAGGTGCCCGATGCCATCACGCTGCGTCGGGACCCCTTGCCGCGCAACGCCAACGGCAAGCTCTTGAAGCGCGACTTACGCCTTGACGCCGCGAAGGGACGCTAGCCCCCGGGGGCGGGTGTCGCTGACTAGCCGCCGTGGCTCGAGAGCCGCCGCCCGGAGGCCTTGTCGAACACGTGATAGCGCTTGAAGGTCAACCAGACCTCGGCGCCGATCGGCGGCGCCGCCTCGGCCGCGGTCCCGGCGTGAACCTCGTCCTCGCCGACGCGGATGCTGATCAGCGTCTCCTGGCGCGGCGGCAGCGTTAAGCGATCGGTGATCGTGCCTTTGAGCGCATCGGGGTGGGGGGTGCGGGACATCTCCACGTGCTCGGGGCGCACACCGACCCACATGTTTGCTAGCGCCTCGCCCCAGGGCAGCTGACGACCGTCGATCAGGCTGATCGGCGGCGCACCGGCGTTCATGTTCAAAAATCCGGCAACGAACATGGTCTTGGGCGCTTCGTAGATCTCCTGCGGCGTGCCCACTTGTGCCACCCGCCCGCGCTCCATGATGGCCAGCAGATCGGCCAGCAACAGGGCTTCGTGATGGTCGTGGGTGACGTAGACGGTGGTGATGCGGAACTCTCGGAGCAGGCGCTTGAGGTTGACGCGATACTTCTCGCGCAGGGCCTGATCGAGATTGGCGAAGGGCTCGTCGACCAGAAAGACGGCGGCGTCACGGGTGATGCAGCGCCCGAGTGCGATGCGCTGTTTCTCGCCACCCGAGAGGGTCGTCGGCTTGCGGTCGAACAGGTAGGCGAGTTCCACCCCCATGAGCTCGCTGGTACGCTCGAAACGGGCGCGGGCCTCGGCGTTGAGCGCGGGCGTTTTTTTGCGAAAGAGGTAGTAGGAAAGGACGTTGGTGCGGGCGGTGACGTGGGGATAGAGGGCATAGTTCTGGAAGACCATCCCGATGCGACGCTTGCCGGGCGGCACCTGCGCCATATCCACGTCGTTGTAGCGCACATGACCGGCGTCGGGCGTCAGCAGTCCGGCGATCAGCTTCAACAGGGTTGTCTTGCCGCAACCGCTAGGCCCGAGCACGACCATGGTGTGGCCGTCGGGGACGCGCAAGGTCACGTCGCAGATGTTGAACGTCCCCTTGCCCGCCTCGGTGAGGGCCTTGCTGACGTCGCGCAAATCGATCCGTGCCACGATCACCCCTCGGCCGGCCGAGCTCAAGCCCACGAAAGCGGCAGCGTTCGCGCCTGCGGAAGGCTAGCATGGTGACCGGCGTCGGAGCCATGCCCGAGGAGGCGCAAGCCGGCGCCGGCGCGGACCTATCCGCACGGCCAAAGGAGTGAGAAGGCGTGCCAACGATGGCTTTAGGGCATCGCGCGGCAGTCCGGCACCATCTTTCCCCGAGTGCGCTCGCGCCTTGCTTTAGGTAGAGGAACTCGGTCGGGCTCGTAAAAAACGACGAGGAGGTGCCGCATGCCAGCCTTCGATGCGATCGTCATCGGGACGGGTCAGGCCGGTCCCTCGCTGGCCCATCGCCTCGCCGCGGCCGGCATGCGCGTTGCCATCATGGAACGGCAGCGCTTCGGCGGCACCTGCGTCAATACCGGCTGTACCCCCACCAAGACGCTGGTGGCGAGCGCCTATGCCGCCCGGCTCGCCCATCGCGCCGGCGAATATGGCGTCACCATCAGCGGTGAGATCAGCGTCGACATGAAAAAGGCAAAGGCGCGTAAGGACTATGTGGTCGGCTTTTCGACGCGCGGGGTGGAGCGCGGGCTCCGGGACAACCCCAACATCACGGTCTACCAGGGGCACGGGCGCTTTGCCTCGCCTGGCAGCATTGCGGTGGGCGGCGAAACGCTGAGCGCACCCAAGATCTTCCTCAATGTTGGCGGTCGCGCCTCTATTCCCGAGATCCCTGGCCTCGACCAGGTCGCCTATCTCACCAACAGCAGCCTGCTCGATATCGAGGTCGTGCCGCAACATCTGATCATCGTCGGCGGCAGCTACATCGGCCTGGAGTTCGCGCAGGTCTTCCGCCGCTTCGGCAGCAAGGTCAGCGTCATCGAGGTGGGGCCGCGGTTGATTGGCCGGGAGGATGCGGATGTCTCGGCGGCCGTCGCTGACATTCTCGGGCGCGAAGGCATTGCGCGTTACCTCGGCGCCAAGCACTTCAAGCTCTCCAAGCGCGGGGCGGATATCGTCGCCAGCCTGGAGGCCGACGGCGTCACGACCGAACTGGCGGGCTCGCATCTGCTGATTGCCGTCGGACGCCGGCCCAATACCGACGACCTTGGCCTCGACAAGGCAGGCGTTGCCACCGATGCCAAGGGCTACATCAGCGTCAATGACCGCTTGGAGACCAGCGTGCCCGGCATCTGGGCGCTGGGCGACTGCAACGGCAAGGGCGCCTTTACGCACACGGCCTATAACGACGGCGACATCGTCGCCGCCAACCTGCTCGATGGCGAGGCGCGCGGCGTCAGCGACCGCATTGTCGCCTACAACCTGTACACCGATCCGCCGCTGGGGCGCATCGGCATGACCGAGGCCGAGGTGCGCAAATCCGGGCGCCCGGCGCTGATGGCAACGATGGCCATGGAGGACGTGAGCCGGGCCTTCGAAAAAGGCGAGACGCTGGGGTTCATGAAGATCCTGGTCGACGCCGAGAGCCGCCACGTGCTGGGGGCCTCGATCCTCGGCGTCGGCGGCGATGAGGTGATCCACGTGCTGCTGACCTTGATGTATGCAAAGGCGCCCTATGAGGTGATGCGGCGCGCCGTCCACATCCATCCGACCGTGGCCGAACTGTTGCCGACCATGCTCGGCCGCCTGAAGCCCCTGTAGCGCCCTCCCAAGTAAGCGCCCCAAAATAAGCGCCCCAAATAAGCTCACCCCGTGCGGCCTTCATGGGAGCCCCGCTTTTGGGAAATGGAGGGGGAAATGGCAGGTTGTGAGCGGATTGTCCTTGTTTTGCCGCCGCGGTTGCGACGCCAGCGGGCAGGTGTGGCGCCCGCAGCGGCGGGGGGAGAGGACGGGCTATTCGGAGCCGGTCGTCTCGCGCGCGGGGTAGGCCCAGCAGAGGTCCGGCGGCAGCACAACGCTGACGTCGCTGCCGACCGGGTAGCGCACGAGGGTGCCGAGTTCCAAGGCGTCGATGCGGCCGCCCAGCAGTTCGAGCTCGTAGACCGTCTGTGTCCCCAGATAGCGCGTGTCGGCGACGCGTGCGGTGAAGGCGTTTTCGCTGGCGCCATTGACGCCGAGCCGGACGTTCTCGGGGCGGACCGCGATCGTCACCGGCTCGCCCGCCTTGACGCCGGCCGGCAGCCACGCCGACAGGGTCTGGCCCGGCACCGCCTCGATCAGGCCGAACTCCTGTTGCCGTGTCATGACGCGGCCACTGAGTAGATTGGAGGCACCCGTAAAACTAGCGACGAACAGGTCGGCCGGGCGATTGTAGAGGGTGGCGGCGGCGGCCATCTGCAAGAGCTTGCCCTCGCGCATGACGCCAATGCGGTCGCCCAGCACGACGGCTTCGGCCTGATCGTGGGTGACATAAAGGGCGGTCACGCCGGTGCGTTTGATGATGCGGCGCAGCTCGTCGCGCAGCCGCAGGCGCAGTGTGGCGTCGAGATTGGACAGGGGCTCGTCGAGCAGCAGGAGCCGCGGCTCGTAGACGAGGCTGCGCGCCAGTGCCACGCGCTGCATCTGCCCGCCCGAAAGCTGCACCACCGGGCGGTCGGCGTAGGCGGAGAGGCCGACGAGGTCGAGCACCTCGTCGATCTTGCCGTCGCGCTCGGCCCGCGGTGTGCGGCGGTGGCGCAGGGGATAGGCCACGTTCTGGCGCACCGTCATATGCGGCCACACGGCGTAGGACTGGAACACCATGCCGATATTGCGCAGCCGCGGCGGCAGCAGCAGACCCTGCTTGGGGGCGGAGACGATGCTGCCGCCGATGCTGATAATGCCGGAGGTCGGATGCTCCAAGCCAGCGACGCAGCGCAGCGTCGTGGTCTTGCCGCAGCCGGAGGGGCCCAGCAGCACCACGACCTCGCCGCGTTCGATGTGAAAGCTGACATCGTCCACGGCGGCGACGCCGGTGGCAAACACCTTGCGCACATGTTCGATGCTCAGTTCCGCCGACATTTGTGCTCCGTTCTACTCACGGTGCCGCCCGCGTCCGTCCGGGCCGCGGCAATCGTTCTGGCTACGGCCTAGAGGAACTTTACTGGCGATAGCCGTAGGTCTTGTTCCAGTCTTCGATCCAGGCGGCCTGCAGTTGCACGAACTGCTGATAATCGGGCACCCACACTTTCACCACCTTGGGATCAAAGCCCTCGGGATAGAACGGGGCTTTGCGCAAGGAGGTGAGGTTACCGAGCTCTTTGATCATGAAGGCCTGGCCCTCCTCCGAGAGGCACCAGTTGAGGAACAGGCGTGCGGCATTGGGATTGGCCGCCGTTTTGGGGATGCCGGCGGCGAATGGGGTGACGGGTGCGCCCTCGGGCGGGAAGAAGATTTCGATCGGTGCGCCGTCCTTTTTCTTCGGGTAGATGGTGTTGTAGAGCAGCGGGGCGATCACGACCTCGCCGCGCACCAGCGCATCGGACAGCGGTGCATTGGAGGGGAACAACACCGGCTGCGTTGCCGCCTGCTTCTTCCAGTAGTCTTCGCCCAGCACTTGGCGCTCGAACATCGAGCGCGTCCAGGTGGTGCCGCCCGAGGGGGCGAACACCTGCCCGATTTGCTTGTTGCCGTATTCGGGTTTGGTGAGATCCATCCAGGACTTGGGCGGGTTTTTCACCAGCGCGGTGTTGTAGGCGATCGACCACACCAGGGTGATGCGCGGCCACAGCTTCGGCGAGGCCTGGGCCTCGGGCAGGTAGTCTGCGGCGTTGGGCGGAGTATAGTCCTGGAACAACTCCTCCATGCCGGCGAGCAGGGCGCGATCGGAATGATCGAGCACGTCGGCGCGCAGCTTGCCGGCGGCGGCCTCGGTCTTCACGCGCGTGATGAGCTGCCCGCCCGGCGCGCGCAACAGCTCCACCTTCACGAACGGAAAGCGCTTGTTGAAGGCGTTGATGACCACCTGCTCCACCTCGGCGACATTGGCCGTGTAAAGCACCAGCGCGCCCTCCTTCTTGGCGGCCTCGATCAATTCGGCAGGGCCGAAGGTCTGAGCCGACGAGGGGTTAATGCCGAGCGCGGAGGCAGCCAATCCCGACACGGAGGCCAGGAATTGCCGACGGGTGCTACTCGTCCTGAGCATGAGCGGGTCCACTCCCTTTTTTTGCGTTTTCTCTGTTCCGATTCCCCGTCTCACCCCGCGCGTGCGATGTCGCCGCTGCGGGTGCCACCGCGCGAGATGAGGTGGGCGATGCCGATCAGGATGCCGAGCAGGAGGGTTTGCACCAGGCTGAAGGCGGCGGTGATGCCGACGTTGCCGCCTTCGTAGTAGTCGAGCAGCAGCACGGCCATCACCATGGTCTTGCTGGTGTAGAGGAAGAGTGAGGAGCCAAGCTCACGGATCGCCAGGATGAACAGGAGCGTCATGGCGGCAACCACGCCGGGACGGGCAAGCGGAAGCACGATCGAGCGGATGGTGCCGAGCAAGCCCCGGCCGCAGATCCAGGCGGCCTCCTCCAGTTCGCGGTGGATCTGCAACAGCGAGGTGGACAGCGCCTTGACCGTATCGGGCAGGAAGCGGGCGATGAAGGCGAGCGCCAGGATCCAGATGGTGCCGTAGAGTCCCCCGGGCAGGCCGATCCAGGCCCACAGGTAGGCGACGCCGACCACCAGACCGGGGATGGCGACGGGCAGGGTGGAGACCACGTCGAGGCTGCGGCGACCGGGCAGGTTGGTGCGGTTGACGGTGTAGCCGATGGCAAACGCGAGCACGCCGCCGACGAGCGCGGTGATGAGGCCGACCTCCATGGTGTTGAGGATGGAGCGCAGCGCCAGCGGGTTGGCGAACAGGCGCTCGAAGTGGACCAGGCTATATTGGCGCTCGTCGAACAGGCTGGCGAGGTTGCGCACGAACAGGAACTTGCGGAAGGCGGCGACGATCAGGGCCAGCGTGGGCAGCACGACGACGACCACCAGGTACACGATCGCCAGGCCGAGCGTGAAATAGCGCCAGGGTCCGAGGTTGAGGAGGGCGGGCCGGAAGGACTTGCCGGCGACGGTGGTGTAGCTGCGCCGCGAAATCGCCAGCTGCTGCAGCCACACCAGGACCCCCGTCACGACCATCAGAATGATGGCCACGGAGGCCGCCGTGCTGTAGAGCGGCGGCGACCAGTTGGTGAGCTTGAAGATGTAGGTGGTGAGCACGGGGATGTCGCCGGGCGTGCCGAGCACCGCGGGAATGCCGTAGATGCCGAGCATGACGATGAACGACAGCAGCATGCCCGACACGATGGCGGGCGCGATCAGCGGTAAGGTGACGGTCAGCAGCGTGCGCAGCGTCGTGGCCCCGGTGACCGCGGCTGCCTCCTCGAGCGCCGGGTCCATGTTGCGCAGCGCCGAGGCCGTGAACATGTAGACGTAGGGCGCGTAGTAGATGCCGAAGATGACGATGAGGCCACCCATCGAATAGGCGTTGAAGCGCCATTCGATGCCCATGCCGGCGAGGAACGTGTTGAGCAGGCCGGTGCGCGGCGAGGCGAGGATCGACCAGGCGACGGCGGCGACCAGCGGGGGCACGAACAGCGGCAGCATGCTGGCGGCGGAGATGAATCCCTTGCAGGGCGTATTCGTGCGCACCACCACCCAGGAGAAGGTGAGGCCGATGACCACCGCCAGAGCCGTGCCGCCGCAACAGGCGATCAGCGAGTTGGCCAGCGCCAGGTGGACGTTCGGGTTCGCCAGAACGGTGACGAAATTGGCGAACGACAGGTTGAATATGCCGAACCCGTCCACCACCGGATTGGTGTTGGTGAGCGCACCCAGCAGCAGCATCGCCACCGGATAGGCGACCAGAAACGCCAGCGCCACGAACAGCGCGCCCGACCACAGCCACCCGACGAGCGCATTCCCACTGCGCCCGCGGCGGGCTTCCGGCCGAGCACCGGTCAGGTCGGATGTATCAGAAGCGAATGC
>DATMZT010000033.1:0-9925 GCA_035573335.1 Hyphomicrobiaceae bacterium
TCAGGACTCAACGCGCATGCCGGCGGCCAATCACAGCTTCTATCTGCGCGAGTTTTATCACGAGAACAAACTGGCGCGCGGGCAGATGTCGATCGCCGGCGTCAAACTCGATCTCGGCAAGGTCAAGCTGCCGATCTACGAGTTGTGCGCCAAGGAGGATCACATTGCTCCGGCCAAGTCGGTGTTCATCGGCTCGAAGCTGTTCAGCGGCCCGGTCACCTACGTGCTGGCGGGCTCCGGCCACATCGCCGGCGTGATCAACCCCCCGGACCGCCCGAAGTATCAGTATTGGACCAACGACAAGAAGGCCGCAACCTTGGAGGCTTGGCTCGAGGGTGCACACGAGCATCCGGGCTCCTGGTGGCCGCACTACGCCGATTGGCTGGCCAAGCACTCGGGGGGACAGGTGAAGGCCCGCACACCCGGCCAGACCCTGGGCGTTATCGAGGACGCGCCCGGCCGCTATGTGAAGGTAAAGAGCTAACCCGCAAGGGCGGCGCCCAGCGCCGGCGCGGCGCTAGGATTTTGGCGCCACCGCTGCGCCGAGGCCGCCCTCGGCTGCAGGCGGGGATGGTTGCTCCGACGCCCTGGCCCGGCTTGCCAACGCCTTGGCCTCGGCCCTTTGCAACGTGTCCCCTGGCAACGTGTCCCCTGGCAACGTGCCCCCTGGCAACGTGCCCCCTGGCAACGTGCCATTGGCGCGCGCCTGGCTGACGGCTTGCGCCAGAACCGAGGCAAGCGACATGTCATCATAATAGCTGTCGCACGCCCATCCAGCCGATGACGATAGCACGATCAGCAGCGCGGCGGCGGCAAGCTTGCGCGGTCGCATGGTGAGGCTCCTTTTGTCAAAGGCCTTGTGCCAGAGCCGTTGCTTAGCGGGACTTTGCCGCAAAGCCAAAGTCACGACGGCGTGATCGCGTCGGGGTCGGCAGCCTGGTCGGCGGGCTGGCCGGGCGGGCCCGCGCCGAGGCCAACGAGCCCCGCCGCCCGCGCCAGCAATTGATAGCTCTTGCGGCGAGCGGCCTCGTCATAGGTCCAGGTCACCACCGCCATTTCCTGAACGTTGAGGCGCCGCGCCAGCGCCGCGATGCGCTCGACCACGTCGGCAGCGGTGCCGACATAGGCCTCGCGCTGCATCTCGGCCATGCGCGCCCGCTCAGCGTCCGTATAGGCATAGGCAAGGGCGACGTCGGGTGGCTCGAGCGGGGCGAAGATGCCGCGATCGCGCAACAGACGCACCCGCGCGCGGGAGGCAAAATGATACTGGGCCTCCGCCTCGCTCTCGGCCGCCAGCGCCCAGACGCATAGCGCCGTGTGCGGCACTGGGTGGCGGGGACTTGGCTGGTAGAGCTGGCGATAAAGCTCGAGCGCCTCCTGGCCGCCCCGGCCGTCCGTAAAAAACCAGGCGAAGGCGTAGGGCAGCCCGAAGTGCGCGGCCACCTGCGCCCCATAGTCGGAGCTGCCGAGCATCCAGACCTCGGGCGAGGTCTCCCCTTCCGGATAGGCCCGCACCAAGCGGAAGGGATGGCCCTCCGGCAGCGGCGAACCCGTCACCCAGGCCAGCAGGTCGCGCACGTCGCCGGGAAATTGTGCCGGGCGCTCGTTGGCGAGCGGATTGAGGGCAAAGGCCGTGCGTCCGTCCGATCCTGGCGCGCGCCCCAGGCCAAGGTCGATGCGCCCCGGCGCGATGGCCTCGAGTACGCGGAACTGCTCGGCCACCTTGTAGGGTGAATAGTGGGGCAGCATCACGCCGGCGCTGCCCACGCGGATCTGGCGCGTGGCGGTGGCGATGGCGGCGATCAGGATCTCGGGCGCGGTGCCGACGATACTGCCGTGGTTGTGGTGCTCGGAAAGCCAAAAGCGCTGATAGCCGAGGGCCTCGCAATATTGCGCCAGCGCCAGCGTGTTGTGGATCGATTCCGCGTGCGGACGATCGACAAGGGCCACCGACTGATCAAGCACCGACAGACTTAGCAGGGCGCCATTCTCCTTCGCGACGGCCGCGCAGGTTGTCCGCGGCGGCTCGGTGAGCGCGGCCGACGGCCGCGCTCACTCCCCCTGTTTGTATTGCCGGGCCGCCCGGCGCGCCAGCACCCTTGTGCCTGGCGCCTGCCCGGCGACGGCGCGGCAGCGCCAAGGCAGTCCCTGGGCGGCCGACGCCACGCCGCGGATCACCGAGCGCCGTGGGCCGCCGAGCCGGGCGCGCCCAGCGGCCGCGCCGCCCACAAGGCCTTTGCCGGGGGCGGTGGCGCTGTGACATAAGCTGCCGGAGCCCGCGCGATGGCGGCCAGCAACTGGAGATGGACGATGTTGAAATTCTACTACAACGGTTCACCCAATCCGACCAAGGTCGCCCTGTTCCTCGAGGAGGCGGGTCTCCCCTACGAGGCGATCGCGGTCGACACGCGCAAAGGCGACCAGTTCAAGCCCGCCTTCCTCGCCGTCAATCCGAACGGCAAGGTACCAGCCATCGTCGATGGCGACGTCACCGTATTCGACAGCAACGCGATCCTGCTCTATCTCGCCGAAAAGACCGGTAAGTTTCTGCCTGGCAATACGCCACAGGCGCGTGGCGAACTGCTGTCCTGGCTGATGTTCGTCGCCACCGGGGTCGGGCCCTTCTCGGGCCAGGCCGTGCACTTCCGGCACTTCGCTCCCCAGCAGCTGCCCTATGCCGCCAACCGCTACAGCTTCGAAGTCGAGCGCCACTACGGTATTCTCGATGCCCGCCTGGCCAAACAGCGCTACATGCTGGGGGACAGCTACACCATCGTCGACATGGATGTGTGGGGCTGGACGCGCCTCGGCCAGTTCGTGCTGGGCGAAGACCCCGCCGCGCGCTTCCCCAACCTCAAGCGACTGATCGACGAGGTCAGCGCTCGCCCGGCGGCGCAGCGCGCGGTGGCCCTCAAGGACCGACACAGTTTCAAGACCGACATGGACGAAGAGGCGCGCCGCATCATGTTCCCGCAAAACGCCCGGCTGGCGAGCTAGCACGCCGCCACAGCCTAACGCTGGCCGCCCGGCGAGACGGCGCCGCCGCCCACGAGGCGCGCGGCGCTGGCCACCGAATGGTCGGGCCGCTCGTCGGGCCCGACCGGCCGTCCAGGTGTGGCAACCGGCACCGGGAGTGCGCATGCCCTATTCCAACTATCGGCCCGACTTGATGGGAACGGCGGCGCTGACGCCGACGGGCGCCTTCGAGGCGGGCTCGCTGCAGAGCTTTACCCTGGTTTACACCGCCGGGGCCTTTGGCATCGACGACACCGGCTCGATCAAGGTCGGCTTTCGCTTTGCCACCGACTTCGGGCCACTGCAATTCACCGATCCGACGGGCCAGGGCTACACCACGCTCGAAGCCTCCAACGGGGCGACGCTGGAGGCCAAGTGGGAATTCAAGCGCAACATCCGACCCTGGAGCCGGTCGCTCTACATCGGCGTCGTGCGCGACTTTCTGGCCCCGGGGGATACCATCACGATCCGCTTCGGGGATCGACGTTTCGGGTCACCGGGCGTGCGCCTGCAGACCTACTGCGAGAGCGCCTTCGAGTTCCGCGTTTTCGCCGACCCGATCGCCACCTACGACTACGTCGCCCTGCCGCAGAGCCCGCAGATCGCCCTGGTGCCGGGGCCGCCGGTGCGCACGCTTGCCGTGCTGCCGACCTTGGCGCGGCTGGACGAGCCTTTCCGGCTGGCCCTGGTGGCGCAGGACAAGTGGGGCAACCCGAGCGATCGCGCCGAGGGCACCGTCCGCCTCCAAGGCGACGGCCCCATCCTCAACCTGCCGCCCGTCGCTCAGCTGCGGCCGGGGTCGTTTGCCACCACCGTCGAGGGCTTGCGCGCGGCGGCGCCGGGCGACCTTGCCATCCGGGTTCTCAACGAGGCCGGGCAAGAGGAGCTTGGCTCATCAAATCCTCTCCGAATCGTGCCTGCCGATACGCCCTTGCGCCACTTTTGGGGCGATACCCACGGTCAGTCGAACGAGACCTTGGGCACCAATACGGCGCGCGAGTATTTTCAATTCGGTCGCGACAAGGCCTTTCTGGATGTGATCGGACACCAGGGCAACGACTTCCAGATCACGACGGCGTTCTGGCGCGACCTCAACGAGCTCAGCGGGGAATTCGACGCGCCGGGTCGGTTCGTGTGCATTCCCGGTTACGAATGGTCCGCCAACACCGCCGTCGGCGGCGATCGCAACGTGCACTACCGCCACGAGGGCGAGAACATCTACCGCTCCTCGCATGCCCAGGTGGTCGACGGCGTCGACGAGCCGTCCGATGCTCACACCGCGCAGGCCCTGTTCGCTCAGCTCAAGGGCAAGGACTGCGTGGTGATGGCCCACGTCGGCGGACGCTACGCCGACATCAAGCTGGCGCACGACCCGATGGAGACGGCGGTCGAGGTGCATTCGGCCTGGGGCACCTTCGAATGGCTGGTGCGCGACGCCTTCGAAGCGAACTACCGGGTCGGCATCGTTGCCAACTCCGATGGTCACAAGGGCAGGCCCGGCGCCTGCTACCCCGGCGCCTCGTTCTTCGGCAGCATGGGCGGCCTCACTTGTTTTCTGGCCGAGCGCCTCGACCGCGAGGCCATCTTTGCAGCCATGCGGCGGCGTCGGCACTACGCGACCACGGGCAATCGCGCCTTCCTCAGCGTCTCGGTCGAGACCACGACCGATGCCGAGGTCTTTGCCGCCGATCCGGATGCCGGCGTGACGCCCTCCTCCCCGGCCCGGCGCCTGATCATGGGCGACATTGCCCGGGTCAGGGACGGCGAGGTTGGCCTGACGGTGGAGGTGATCGGCTCGGCAGCGATCGAGCGCCTCGACATCTGGGATGGGCTCGAGCATCTGGAGACCATTCGACCCTATGGCGCAGCCGAGCTGGGGGCGCGCATCCGCCTCATCTGGGAAGGCGCCGAATATCGCGGGCGAGCCCGCACCACGACCTGGGACGGATCGCTCAGCATCGACGGCAACGCCATCGTGCACGCCGCCGTCATCAACAACTGGAACCTCGAGCGCGGCATTGTGAGCCAGGGTCCCGACCGCGTCAGCTGGAAGGCGGTGACCACCGGCAACTATGGCGGCCTCGATCTGTGGCTGCAAAAGCCGGACGCGGGGCGCCTTTGCTTTCGCACCGCGCCCATTGCCGGCGAGCTCGCCATTGCCGAACTCGGCATGGCCGAGCGCGTGTTCGCGGCCGGAGGCCTTGAGCGCGCCGTCAAGTTGCACAGGTTGCCGGTGAGGCTGAACCGGCGCCACCTGCTGGTGCAGCGAAGGCTGCCGTTGCGAGGCAGCGGTGATACGCGCCCGTTCGTGCGCGTACAGCAGGAGGACGGCCACCGCATGTGGTCGAGCCCGATCTATCTGTTTCGCTGACGGGATCAACCGCAACCGTGCCGGGCTTCAGGCCGACCGCACGGGCCGATCACGCCGTCAGGCGCGATTGAGGATCGTCACCCGACCCAAGGCGGGTTCGACGATGAGCTCGTCGCCGCTCAGGATCAGCTTGGTCGGATCGCCGGCCTCGAAACGGTCGACCAGGGCCAGCTCTGCGAAGGCGGCGCCCTGGGCCAAGATCGTGTTGGTGCGATCGAACACGATGGCCTTGGGCACGATGCCGCGCTCCTTCATCTCGCGCAGCATCCAGGCCGAAGCCACGCCGCCCTTGGCCGTCACCAGCACGAGGATCTTGTCGTGGTAGCTCTGGCCATAGAGCCGGTGCGCGGGACGCGAAAAGGTGCCCTTGAGGCGATCGAGATCGTAGCGTGCGGAAAAATTGTCCGGCGCCACCAGCGCCGTGCCCGTCGCGGTCGGACCGATTCCGGGGTGGCATTTGAGCACGATTGCCATCAGATGATCCGTCCAGCGACCGCACTATCGATGCAGCGCTCCATGCTGGCGAGCGTTGGCCGATAGCCATAGCCGCCGATAATGTTGACCAGCTTGGCCGAGTTGGTGAGCAGGCGGTGCCAGCCGTTCGCCTCGGCCATCTCGCGAGCGTAGCTCTGATAGAAACAGACGCCGGCGGCAACGATGCCGCCCGCCTGCTCGATTGTCTGCGTCAGACGCATGCGGTCGGCGGCAAATTTGATCTCGGGCGAGGTCGCAACGATCAAGGTGGTAGCGGCGTGAATGCGCCGGTCCTTGAGCAAGCAGGCGACCCGCTCCATCTCCAGCAACGACAGCTGCGGCGCGGCGAACACCACGACGTCGACCTTGTCGCCGTCCCCCGCGTAGCCGGCGTAGAACTGCGCGATATCGTCGGCCGCGAGCGCTACCGCGGCGGGGCTCGGGCGTCCCGCAAAGGCAGCGGCCAGGGTCGCCGCCTCCGGCGTCACGCCGGGTATGTGGAAGAGCGCCACCGAGCCGAAGCTCGCCAGCGCCGCGCCGAAATGCTTGAGTTCGTCGGAATTGGGCGGCGTCTCCAAGCCGCTGAGGACGGGCACCTCCCAGTAGCTGTTGCAGGCGCGACCGACGATGCCGCCGAGCGCACCCCAATCGGCAAGGTCGCGCGGCCGCCAGCGAACGGCGAAGTGCTTGCTGCCGCCGCGATGCACCTCGAGGTGGTAGCCGTAGCGCGGCGTGCGACCCGTCAAGCCTGCGGCCAGCGCCGAGGGTCCGCCCTCGAAGTTGCTGCGCGCGCCCATGACGCTGTTGCAGTAGATCACGACGCCGGTATCACCGAAGGCCATGTGCTCACCGCGCACCGGCGGCAGGATGGTTTGGTAGTTGATGCAGGTGTTGGTCATCAGCACGCCGAGCGCCTCGAAGGCGGCGATCGTGCGCGCCTCGAGATCGGCCATCGTCTCGGTCTGCTTCAGCCGCTTGTAGCTGGCAAAATCGAGCCCGCGAGGATCGGTGATGGTGGGTACCATGACCCGGCGCTGCGCGCTCGGCAGCGCCGCGAGCGCCTCGAGCCAGGTGACCCCCGAGGGACCGAGACTTTCGGTGTCGGCCATGATATGGGCCTGGCCGACACGCACAAAATCGGGCGCATCGAAAAAATCGCCGACCGCGATCTGATGCTTGATCGCCCATTGGCGCGCGGGGCCCAGCGCCCCGGCCAGCATGGCCCGTTCTTCCTCGCCGAGCCGCATCCGACCGCTCCCAACGCCTGCGTTGCGAGACCGCTATTTCGCCGCCGCTTCCTTGAGCACGGGGGTGATACGCGCCATCTCGTTTTCCACCAGCTTTTGCAACCCCTCGGGGCCCCGATCGGCGACCTCCGGGGCGGTGCTGCCGAGCTCGACGTAGCGCTTGATGGTAGCGGGATCGTCGAGTGCCTTGTTCAGGGCGTCGCTCAACTTGGCGATGATGTCCTTGGGCGTCCCCTTCGGCGCCACCATCGCATTCCAGGCGCTGAAGATGAAGTCGACGCCCGCCTCCTTGCTGGTGGGCACATCGGGCAGGCTTTCGAGGCGCTGCGCGGCGGCGATGGCATAGACCTTGATGGTGCCGGCCTTGATCTGCGGGATCACGTTCAAGGACTGGTCGACCATGTAGTCGATTTGGCCGCCCACCAGGTCGTTGAGGGCCGGCGCGGTACCGCGGTAGGCCACGAGCGCCGGCTTGAGGCCGAACTGGGAATTGAACAGGGTGCCGGAAACGTGCGAGATCGATCCGACGCCGGCATGGCCATAGCTCATCTTGTCTTGGTTCGTCTTGAGATAAGCGATGAACTCTTTGAGGTCCTTGGCCGGGTTGTCCTTTTTGGAGACGATGGCCTGTGGCGTGAAATTGGCGATGCCAACCTGGGCGAAGCTCGTGGCCGGATCGTACTTGAGGTTGGGGTAGAGCGCGGGTGCGGCCGACTGGGTGCCCATGTTGCCGACGCCCAGGGTGTAGCCGTCGGGCTCGGCGGCAGCGACGCGCGCCATGCCGGTCGTGCCGCCGGCACCGCCGATATTTTCGACCACCAACTGCTGTCCGAGCGTACGTGACATGTGATCGCCGACAATGCGGGCAACCACATCGGTCGGGCCGCCGGCCGCGAACGGCACGACCAGCGCAATCGATCGCGTCGGATAGTTCGGATCGGCAGCCGCCGCTGCGGTCCCCACCAGGGCGAGCGCCAGCACGCCAACAAATCGACTAGCTCGAAGCATCCTGCGGCCTCCTCCTGCCCGACCCGGGTCGTTTTCACCGTAGTGCTGCGGCCCAAGCAACGGTCTCGTTCAGATGCAATCTCAACCATCCCGCCCTGCCTTGGCAACTGCAGCGAGGCATCGCAAAGACCGCGCCATCGCCGATCGGCCGCGCTATCTTGCCGCCGGGCCCGGCATGGCTGGACCAACGGCGCAAGTTCGGCCAATATCCCGCGCTGTGTGGGCCTGCCCTGCCCACGTCCTTGTTGTGAGAGACCCACATGACGTTTCGACCCCTTGCCGTCGTGAGCGCCCTCGTGCTCGCGCTCGCGGCGACGCCGGCTGCCGCCAAGACCTTCCGCTACGCCTTCCAGGGCGACCTCAACGCCCTCGATCCCTATACCCTCAACGAGAGCTTCACGCTCGGTGCCCTCGGCAACGTCATGGAGGGGCTGACCAAACGCGATAAGGATCTGAAGATCATCCCGGCCTTGGCCGAGCGCTGGGAGATCATCGATCCCCTGAAGTGGCGCTTCTATCTGCGCAAGGGCGTCAAATTCCACGGCGGCGAAGACTTCACTGCCGATGACGTGATTTTCTCGCTCGAGCGCATGCGCAGTCCGGGCTCGCAGATCAAGACGCGGGCGCCCGCCGACATGAAGGCCGTCAAGGTCGACGAGTATACGGTCGATTTCGTGCTGACCTCGCCCAATCCGATCCTGCACGCGGAATGGGATACCTGGTATATCTTCTCCAAGAAATGGGCCGAGGCCAACGGTGCCACGCAGGCGCAGGCGGCGCAGGCAACCTCGCTCAATCCGTTCGCGCTCAAAGCCAATGGCACCGGCCCCTTCAGCATCGTCAGCCACGAGCCGGGGGTGAAAACGGTCTTCAAGCCAAACCCCAATTGGTGGGGCAAGCCCGAGCACAATCTGGACGAAGTGATCTTTCAGACCATCAAGTCGGATGCGACCCGCGTCGCCGCCCTCTTGTCCGGTGATATCGATATGATGGACCCGGTGCCGGTGCAGGACATCGACCGGGTCAAGAGCAATCCCAATGTGACCGTGCTCACCGGTCCGGAGTTGCGTACCATCTTCCTCAACATGGATTCTATGCGCGATGAGCTGCTCTACTCCAACGTCAAGGGCAAGAACCCGTTCAAGGATGCACGGGTGCGCAAGGCCTTCTACCAGGCGATCGACATGGAGGCGATCCACGCCAAGGTCATGCGCGGCATGTCGGCCAATTCGGCGCTGCTGATTTCGCCGCTGCTGTATGCGCGGGCCGGCGAGTTCAAGCGTTGGCCCTACGACACGGCGGCGGCCAAGAAGCTGCTGACCGAGGCCGGTTATCCCAACGGCTTCGAGGTGACGCTGGATTGCCCCAACGATCGCTACGTCAATGACGAAGGCATCTGTCAGGCCGTGGCGCAGATGCTGTCGCGCATCGACGTGAAAATAAAACTCAATGCCATGCCGAAGGCAAAGTTCTTCCAGAAGGCCGGGCCGACCGACAAGTACGATTCCTCCTTCAACCTGCTGGGTTGGACCCCCGGTTCGTTCGATAGCTGGAACGTGATCGCCAACATCATCGGCTGCCGCGACGCCGCCGGCAAAGGCGGCACCTTCAACTTCGGCGGCTATTGTAACCAACGGATCGAGGAGCTGGCCCAGAAGATCCTGGTCGAGACCGACACCGCCAAGCGCGACGAGATGATCGCCGAGGCCTTCAGGCTCAACCACGAGGAAGTGGGCGTGCTGCCGCTGCATCAGCAGGCGCTAGCCTGGGGCGTCTCCAAGAAGGTCAACATCGTGCAGCGGGCGGACAA
>DATMZT010000034.1:0-18179 GCA_035573335.1 Hyphomicrobiaceae bacterium
CAAGGCCAGGTCGTGCTCGCTGCGATCAATGGCGCCAAAGCTGAGCCCGCCCACATCGTGCGTGGCGCGTCCGCCGGCGCCTTTGCGCGGCCTGGTCTGCCGCTTGGGCGCGCCGCTCGCAACTCCCTGTCGCGTCTTGGCCGCGGTGGCGGGGGCTCGCTTGGCCATGGGCTCGACCCTGCTGCTCGTTCTTGTGCCTCGCACCCATCATGCCCGCAGTGGCGGCGGATGGCCAGTCCCGGCACCAGCCAAGGGCATGGGCGCACCATGGCCTCGTGGTTGGCTGCAGGCCGGCAACCAGCGCCTTAGGTGGAGGCGCCGCAGCGCCGGCTCATGACTTGGCGGGGAGCCTCGTTTATGGTGAAAGGGCCCCTTGGGAGCCCGAGGGAGAGGAACGGTCGAGCGATGGTGACGATTAGGGCGGCCGCACTCAGCGAGTTCGTGCGGGATATCTTCGCCAAATCCGGATGCTCGGCGGCCGAGAGCGTGCGCATCGGCAAATATCTCGTCTCTGCCAACCTGACGGGCCATGACAGCCACGGCGTGGCGCGCGTTCCGCGTTACCTGCAATGGAAGCGGGACGGGGTCGTCATGGCCGATCAAACGGTGACGGTGCTGACCGAAACGCCGGTGCTGGCCGTGGTGGATGGCCGCCACGGCTTCGGCCAGACGGTCGGCCCGCAGGCCGTCGCCATCGGCATCGAAAAATGCAAGGCGCTCGGCCTGTCGCTGGTGGCCCTGAAGAACAGCGGACATATCGGCCGGATCGGCGACTGGGCCGAGATGGCGGCCGAGGCGGGCCTCGTTTCCATCCACTTCGTCAATGCTTCGGGGAGCGTGCTGGTGGCGCCCTTCGGCGGCAGCGAGCGGCGGCTTTCGACCGCACCCTTTGCCGTCGGCGTGCCCCGTCCGGGCCAGTCCCCGATCATCCTTGACTTTGCGACCTCGGTGGTCGCCGAAGGCAAGGTGTTGGTGGCAAGCCAGGGCGGCAAGGCACTGCCTCCCGACGCGCTGATCGACGTCGACGGCCGCGTGAGCGCCGACCCGCGCGTCCTTTATGGCGACTATACCGCCACGGGTCCGCGCCACGGCGGCAAGGGCACCGGCGCCATTCGTGCCTTCGGGGACCACAAGGGCTCGGGGCTGGCGCTGATGTGCGAGCTGCTCGGCGGCTCGCTGACGGGCATGAAGGCCACGGGTGCGGGCGAGGGCACGGGTACGGATCGCTTCCGCGGCAACGGCATGCTGTCCTTCTACGTCGACCCGAAGGTGATCGATCCCGAGGAGGTTTTCCCGCAGGACGTGGCGCGCTACGTTGCCTACTTCAAAAGCGCCAAACCCGCTCGCACCGGCGGCGAGGTGTTGATCCCCGGGGAACCAGAGGAGCGCATGCGCCAACAGCGCCTGCGCGAGGGAGTGCCGTTGCCCGATGATACCTGGGCTTCCATTATCGAGGCGGCGCGCGCCGTCGGCGTCGATGAGCGCCGGATCCAGCAGTTGGGGGCCGCTTGAGGCCCATAGCAGGTCGTCTCTTAACGCCCGGCCGCGGGCCAAGGGACAAGAACGCCGACAGGAGACCGTTTCGTGATTGACGCCACTTTGCTCGAAAAGCTGAAATCCTACGACACGCCGACGATCTGCAATGCGCTCGAGATCGTCGATCCGGGCCGCCGCCTGACGGGTTTCACCACCCGGCCGCTGATCTGTCCGTTCCCGAACCTGCCACCGATGGTGGGCTACGCCAAAACGGCCACCATCCGCACCGTGCATGCCCATGAGCTCGATGCCAAGGCCCAGCGCAGCCAGCGCATTGCCTACTACGACTATATCGCTGACAAGCCCGCGCCCAGTGTCGTGGTGATCCAGGACCTCGATGGACACGACGTGGGCTTCGGCGCCTTTTGGGGTGAGGTGATGAGTGCCGTGCACAAGGGGCTGGGCTTGCTGGGCGTGGTCACCGACGGCTGCATCCGCGACATCGATCAATGGGCGCCGGGTTTCCAGGCGTTGGCCGGCTCCATCATGCCGAGCCACGCCCACGTCCACCTGCACGATTTCGGCAAGGAGGTGCGGGTGGCCGGCATGCTGGTGCGCTCGGGCGAGCTCGTGCACGCCGATCGCCACGGTGCGGTGACGATTCCCGCCAATCTCGCGGCGAAAATTCCCGCCGCGTGCGAGCTGCTGGCGCGCAAGGAAGCCGTCATCCTGGAGATGGCACGAGCACCGGGCTTCAACGTGGCCAAGCTGCGCGAGGCGCTTGCCAAGCAGGACGAAATTCATTGAACGGTTGAGCCAACGACGCCGAGGAGAGCAAAATGAAAGCCAATGCACTGAAGAAAAAGATCGCCGACGGCGTCAATTGCGTCGGCGGCTGGGCGGCCATTCCCAATCCCTTCGCCGCCGAGGTCTACGCCGCGCAAGGCTGGGACAGCGTGACCATCGACATGCAGCACGGGGCGAGCGACATCAACGATATCGTGCCGATCCTGCAGGCCATCCAAAGCGGCGGCGACGCCACGCCACTGGTGCGCGTGCCCTGGAACGATCCCGGCCACATCATGCGCGTTCTCGACGCGGGCGCCATGGGCATCATCTGCCCGATGATCAACAGCAAGGAGGAAGCCGAGGCTCTGGTGCGCTCCGGACGCTACCCGCCGATGGGGGAACGCAGCTTCGGGCCGTTCCGGGCGGCGCAATACGGCGCCGACTATTGGCAGACGGCCAACGACGAAATCTTGCTGTTCGCGATGATCGAGACCCGCCAGGCCGTCAACAACCTAGAGGAGATCCTGTCGGTGAAGGGCGTGAGCGGGGTCTACGTCGGCCCCTCCGATCTCTCCCTCAGCCTCGGCAAGCCGCCGACGCTGGATCCGACCGACAAAGAGGTGCTGGCCGCCATCGACACCATCGTCAAGACCACGCGCAAGAAGGGGCTGATCGCCGGCGTGCACACCGACGGCCCCGCCACCGCGCTCCGCCGCTTCGAGGCGGGCTTCCAGATGTGCACCATCCTCAACGACGTCCGCCTGCTGGCGGTCGCCGCCGCCAATGCCATCAATGAGGTGCGCGGCAAGGCGCCCGCCGCCAAGGCCAAGACCTATTAGCCGTGAGGTCCCCGGGCCACTTGGCCCGGGACTGGCCCCGACTGGCCCCCCGACTGGCCCACAAGACCGGCTAGTGATCGCTTAGCGCCTTGCCGGTGTAGTCACGCATGAAAGCCGTGGCGATGAGGCTCACGATGGCGCACGCCAGGATGTAGGCGGCAACGGCGTAGGGCGTGCCGGAGGTCGCAAACAGCCAGGTGGCGATCAGCGGCGCGGGGCCGCCGGCGATCACGGATGCCAACTGATAGCCGAGTGAGGCGCCGCTATAGCGCAGCCGCCCCGGAAAGAGTTCCGCGATCAAAGCCGCCTGCGGCCCATACATGATGTCGTGCGGGATCAAGGACAGCACGATGGCGAGGAAGATGAGCGCATAGGAACCGGTGTCGAGCATGGCAAAGTAGAGGAACCCGAACACGCCCGTGAGCGCTGCCCCGATCATGTAGGTCTTCTTGCGACCGATGCGATCTGAGATATGCCCAAACAGGGGAATGGTGATGAAGGAGAGCACCGAGGCGGCGAGCACGGAGACCAGAATGAAATCCCGCGGCACCTTGAGGGTGTTCACGGCATAGGCAAAGACGAAGGCCGTGAAGATATAAAAGGGCGCCTGCTCGGCCATACGGGCGAAGGCGCTCAACATGATCTCTTTACCGTGACTGCGCAGCACGGCCGGAACCGGCGCGCGCTCGAGGCGCTCGGCCTCCTGCAGGCGCGTGAAGGTGGGGGTCTCAAGAATGCCAAGGCGGATATAAAGACCGACCCCGACCAGGACGATGCTGAGCGCAAATGGCAGCCGCCAACCCCACGCCAGAAACTCCTCGCCGGACATTTGGCTGAAGGCGAGCACGGCCAAATTGGCAAGAAACAGTCCGCAGGGCACGCCGAACTGCGGCCAGGAGGCAATGAAGCCGCGCTGGTCGTGCGTGCGCGACCATTCCATCGACAATAGCACCGAGCCACCCCACTCGCCGCCGACGCCGATGCCCTGCACGAAACGCAAGACCGTCAGGATGACGGCACCCCAGATGCCGATGCTTTCATAGGTGGGCACGAAGGCGACCAGAAAGGTTGCAATCCCCATCAGCATCAAGGTTGCAATCAGCGTTGCCTTGCGGCCGATACGGTCGCCGTAGTGGCCGAAGATTGCCGCGCCTATGGGCCGCGCCACAAAGCCGACGGCATAAACGGCGAAGGCTTCGAGCGTCCCCACCAGGGGGTCGGAGTGGGGAAAAAACAGCTTGGCGAAAACCAAGCCGGTGACGGTGCTGTAGAGAAAGAAATCATACCACTCGATCGCCGTGCCGATGGTGCTGGCGACGACGGCGCGGCGCAGCTGAATGCGGTGTTCGTCTTCGGGGAGACGGCCAATGACAGCTTGGGCCATTACGCACCTCCATGCTGTCCCGCCCGGCCGCCGACCGTCTAACGTGGCGCCCGCCGCCATGGTTCCAAGGCGGATCGTCCGCCCCGACCGCACTGGGAAAAGGTGGGGAGCGCCCGGGAGCTAGAGAGGGAGGCTAAGGAGGGGAGCCGGGGGCAATGCCCCCCGCCGGCGCAAGGGGTCTAGACCTTGAGCCGGTAGTCGCGTGCCAGGATGGCGAGCGCCGCCGTCTTCAGCGCGTGAGGGTCGCGGCTTTCCTCCCGGCACACGGCGAGGATGGCATTGGCAAGCTTGACGCGCGCGGCTTCGATGGTCACCGGATCGTTGCCAATGTGGTTGGCGACGCTCTGCCAGGCCTCATCAAAAGCCTGATAGGCAACCTTGAGGGTCTCGGGTCCAAATGACCCGCTTTCAACGATCTGGCGTGCTTTCATGAGGTCCTCAGGGCGGAAACCCGCCCCCCGCACAGGCGGCCCAACATGGAGGGACCATGGTCCCGCGCCCGGGAGCCTGTCGGTAAGCTAGATGACCTAGGGAGCCTCGGGAAAGGTTTTTGGCAGGTGATAAGCGATCCGCGTGCGCACCAGCCGGTAGCACTCGCAGGAGGCGCCGATCAGGCCGTCGCGATCAAGAATGGTGACGCGGCGGCGGCCGCACTCAATCAGGCCGTCGCGCTGCAGTCCTTGGGCGGCATTGGTGATGCTGGGGCGGTGCACGCCCAACATTTCGGCGAGCAGATCCTGGGTTAAGGGCAGATCGTCACCGTCGTGGCGATCGCGCATCATCAAGAGCCAGCGCGCCAAGCGCTGCCGCACGTTGTGGGCACCGTTGCAGGCGGCCGACACCATCACCTGCTCGAGAAAGGCCAGCACGTGGGCCTGCACGAGCTTGAGGAACGTCGGCATCGCGTCCATGGCCCGCACGAATGCCTGGCGCGTCATCTTGGCCGCGCTACCCGGCACCTGCACGAGCAGGCGGGCCGAAGACGCCTTGGCGCCGAACACGGCCTGGAACCCCGTGCTGCCCTCGCGGCCGATGGTCGCCATTTCGATTATGCTGCCGTCGGGATAGACGGCCACCACCGAAATCACGCCGCTGTCCGGGAAGAAGACGTGATCCAACGAGCTATCCGCATCGATCAAGACCTGCTCGCGCTTGCACTCGATGTACTCGAGGTCGGGCTGGAGCTGCTTGAGGTCGGACTCGGGGAGGGCAAGGAGCAGGCGATTACGCGGCCAGTTCGCAGGAGCATTCATAGAGCGTAAACGGCCCACCTGGCGTCTGGTTCGCCCTCGCCGCGCCTAATCCTGCGCGGAAAAGATGTCGCGCCCGCAAAAGCAGGCCGGGAACTATTCGGCGGCGTTGCGTTGGGGTCTCGCAAGCCAGGTGTCGAGATCGGCCAAAGCCCGCGCGCTCAAGGCGCGCTTTTTGGCCGCGCCGCGTTGCTTGCCCTTGCCGCGGCTGCCGCCCGCGGGCTCGGGGGGCAGCGGTGGGAACAAGCCGAAGTTGATGTTCATTGGTTGGAAGGAGCCGGCACCGTCCGCCTCTGCGGCAAGATGCCCGCCGGTGATGTGGCCGAGCAGGGCGCCGAAGGCGGTCGTGACCGGTGGCGGCTGCCAGACCGTGCCCCGACGTTCCGCCGACGCCGCTTGGCCCGCAAGCAGCCCGATGGCGGCGCTTTCGACATAGCCTTCGCAGCCCGTGATCTGGCCCGCAAAGCGCAGGCGCGGGGAGACGCGGAGCCGCAACTGGCTGTCGATCAGCTTGGGCGCATTCAAGAAGGTGTTGCGATGGAGCCCGCCAAGGCGGGCAAACTCCGCCTCGGCGAGGCCAGGGATCAAGCGGAAGGTGCGCACCTGCTCGCCGTGCTTGAGCTTGGTCTGGAAGCCGACCATGTTCCACAAGGTGCCGAGCGCATTGTCCTGTCGCAACTGCACGACGGCATAGGGGCGCTCGCCGCCGCGATGGGGATTTGAGAGACCGACGGGCTTCATGGGACCAAAGCGCAGGGTCTCGCGACCGCGCTCGGCCATCACCTCGATCGGCAGGCAGCCCTCGAAGTAGGGCGTCGAGGCTTCCCAGGCTTGGAAGCTGGTCTTCTCGGCGGCGATGAGCGCGCTGAGGAAGGTCTCGTACTCGGCCTTGCTCATGGGACAATTGATGTAGTCGGCGCCGGTGCCGCCGGGGCCCGCCTTGTCGTAGCGCGACTGTCGCCAGGTGATGCCGGGATCGATGCTGTCAAAATGCACGATCGGGGCGATGGCATCGAAAAACGCCAACTCGCCCTCGCCGGTGAGGTCCTGGATGGCCGCGGAGAGGGCGGGCGAGGTCAGGGGTCCGGTGGCGATGATGACGCTATCCCAGGCGGCGGGCGGCAGGCCGGCAACCTCGCCGCGTTCGATGGCCACCTGGGGGTGGGCGGCGAGCGCGCCGGTCACGTGCCGGGCGAAGTCGTCGCGATCGACGGCCAGGGCTCCACCTGCGGGCAGCTTGTGGGTATCGGCCGCGGCCATGATCAGCGATCCCGCGCGCCGCATCTCCGCGTGCAACAGACCAACGGCATTGGTCTCGGCATCGTCGGAGCGGAAGGAATTGGAGCAGACGAGCTCGGCCAAGGCGTCGGTCTTGTGCGCCTCGGTCGAACGGGACGGCCGCATTTCGTGCAGCACCACGCGGACGCCGGCGCGGGCAATCTGCCAGGCAGCCTCGCTGCCGGCGAGGCCGCCGCCGATGACATGGATGGGGTTGTCTTGCATGTTGGGGAAAATAGGCGCAAAGCCAGAGGCGCTCAACCGGCGCGCGCGGTTCTTGGACAAATCGGCAGGCCGCGATGACTTTGGCCATCCGGCACGCCTAGACCGGGCCCCTTTGATCGGCGTTGGGAGCACAGGAGGGTGCCCATGGATGCGGTGCAGCAAGCGGCAGAGGCGGTCGCGGTCAGGCTCAAGGCCCGCGGCGAGACGATTGCGGTCTCCGAGTCGGCCGCCGGCGGGCTGATCTCGGCGGCGTTGCTCGCGGTCCCGGGGGCGTCGGCCTACTTTTTAGGCGGCGCCATCGTCTACACCCGGCAGGCGCGCCGCGCCCTGTTGTCGATTCCCGAGGAGGCGATGGCAAACATCCGCTCGGCGAGCGAACCCTACGCGGCCCTGCTGGCGCGCACGGTGCGCGAGCGCCATGGCGCCAGCTGGGGCGTCGCCGAGACGGGCGCCGCCGGCCCCAGCGGCAACCGCTACGGCGATGCGGCCGGACATGCCTGCATCGCCGTTGATGGGCCCACGAGCCGCGTTCTGACGCTGGCAACGGGCAGTGCGGACCGCCGGGGCAACATGCAGGCGTTCGCGCAGCGGGCGTTGGAGACCTTGCTGTCAGAGCTGGCGCGCTGATCGGGGCCCTCGCTAGAAGCGGGCGCCGCTGCCGGGGCTCGCCTGGGCCGCCACCACGGGGGCGTGCGGTGCCTCGGCCTTTTTCTTATGCGGTGGATCAGGGTGCCAACCCAACACGGCCAGCATGAAGAAGAAGCCGATGACGTAGGCAACCGCAACGTGCCAGCCGTTGGCGAGCCATCGGCCGACCGATTTTGCTTCCGGGAACATGTTCGACAGGGCCACGCCGGCGGACGAGCCGAACCAGATCATCGAGCCGCCAAATCCCACCGCATAAGCGAGATAGCCCCAGTCGTAACCGCCTTGCTTCAAGGCAAGCGCGGTAAGCGGAATATTGTCGAAAACGGCCGACACGAAGCCCAGACCCAATGCTGTCTGCCAGGAGGCGAGCGGCAACTTCTCGACCGGCATCATCGAGGCGGCGGTCACCAGTGCCAGCAGAAAGATCGTGCCCTTGAAGGTTTCCGGCAGCACCTCCCAATCCGGGCGGCGCAGCGGCATGGCGACGACGATGGCGGCCCAAACGGCAAGGCCGATCACCGGTAACGCATCGAGCAAGGCTGGGTATTTCAGGTTGGCAACGACGTTGGCGAGGATCGCGGTCACCAAAATCAGCGCGACGATGGCGACGCGCGCCCATTCGATGCGCAGGCCGGCGGCGGCATTCTTGGTGATCGGCTGATAGCGGTGCTGCTGCATGGCCGCGGGAACACCGAAGATGACAAGGGCAATGCTTGCCGCAACGAACGCCTCGAGCACGCTGAGCGGGCTCACGCCGTCGATCCACATCATGGTGGTCGTGGTGTCGCCAACCACGCTTCCCGACCCCCCGGCATTGGAGGCCGCGACGATGGCCGCGAGATAACCGATGTGCACCTTACCGCGGAAGACCTGCTGCGCCATGGTGCCGCCGATCAGGGCGGCGGCGATGTTGTCGAGAAAGCTCGAGATGACGGCCACGATCACCAGCAGCACAAAGCCGCCTTTCCAATCATCGGGTAGGACGCGCGGCATCTCCTCGGGCACGCGGCTTTTCTCAAAATGCCGCGACAAGAGCGCAAAACCCATCAGTAGTAGGAATAGGTTGGCGAGAATCACCCACTCGTGCGCCATATGCCCGGCGAGCCCGGACCAACCATCGCCAAACTTGAAGCCCGTGAAGGCGAGCTTGTAGAGGATAATGGCGGCAAGCCCGCCGAGCGCCACCGGCAGCGTGTGGTGGTGGAAGACGGCCACGCCCAACAGGGTCACAGCAAACAGCATAAAATCAACGGGGATGCCGAAAAGGTAGCGCGGCTCCGGTCCGACGTCGCCGACCGCCGCCCAACAGGGAAGGCAAAGGCTGAAGAGACAGACCAAACCCCAGGCCGCCGAAGCGGCCATCCTGAGGGCAGCGGGCGATCTTGGCCGAGGCGGGCTTGCCGCGCGGTCGCTTGCGACCCGAACCGCATCCCTACACATTATGACTTCCCCCAACCCGCACTCTCCGACGCTAGGGACGGGGGCTAACGGGCAAAGCTTGCGTTGACCGGACGGTGCCGACCCTCGAGAGGGCTTATCGGCGCCGCGCCGCAGCCTAGGTGAAAGTTGAAAGCCCACGCAAGGCCCCACCAGCGCACCCCTCGTCGTGGCGGTGGGGTCGCCCCGGCGCCGGTATCTGTGGCATACTAGCGTCTTCCTCAGGTTGCCAAGGTCGCATCGGATGTACACACAAGGCCTCAACAGCCCGGACGCCGCCGCCACGGCGCGCAGCGAAGACCCTGCACGGCTCGCGCGCTTTCAAGGCAAGGTCGACACCGAGGACAAGGTCGAACCCAACGATTGGATGCCCGAGGCCTACCGGCGCACGCTGATCCGCCAGATCTCCCAGCACGCCCATTCCGAGGTGATCGGCATGCAACCGGAGGGCAACTGGCTCACGCGCGCACCCTCCTTGCGCCGCAAGGCGGGGCTGCTCGCCAAGGTGCAGGACGAGGCGGGGCACGGCCTTTATCTTTACGCCGCGGCAGAGACGCTGGGCATCTCGCGCGAAGAGATGGTCGAGCAGCTGCTCGTGGGCCAAGCCAAATACTCCTCGATTTTCAACTACCCGACCTTGTCGTGGGCCGACATCGGCGCCATCGGCTGGCTCGTCGACGGCGCCGCCATCATGAACCAGATCCCGCTCTGCCGCTGCAGCTTCGGCCCTTACGCGCGGGCGATGATCCGCATTTGCAAGGAGGAGAGCTTCCACCAGCGGCAGGGCTACGAAATCATGCTCACGCTCGCAAAGGGCACGGCGGCCCAAAAGCAGATGGCCCAGGACGCGCTCAACCGCTTCTGGTGGCCGGTGCTGATGATGTTCGGCCCCTCCGACAAGGAGAGCCTGCATTCCGCCGACACCATGAAGTGGAAGATCAAGCGTTTCTCCAACGACGATCTACGGCAGAAATTCATCGATGCGACCGTGCCCCAGGGGCATTACCTGGAGTTGACCTTCCCCGACCCGCACCTGTCGTTCGACGCTGCCAGCGGGCATTGGCGTACCGGCGAAATCGACTGGAGCGAGTTCAAGCGGGTGCTGGCGGGTGACGGTCCCTGCAACCGGCAGCGCATGCACACCCGCAAGACGGCGCACGCCGATGGGGCCTGGGTGCGCGAGGCGGCGCTGGCCTACGCGGCAAAGCGCGCCAAGCGCGCCAACAGCCTGCCGCACGCGGCCGAATGAGAGAAGGCCAATCCCATGTCCGAAACCTTAATGCCGCTCTGGGAAGTGTTCATTCGCAACCGCTCCGGCATGCCGCACAAGCATTGCGGTAGCGTGCATGCGGCCGATGCGACCATGGCGCTGCACGCGGCGCGCGACGTCTACACCCGCCGCGGCGAGAGCGTTTCGATCTGGGTGACACCCTCGAGCGCGATCACCGCCTCGGACCCTGGCGATAAGGACCACTTGTTCGAGCCGACGGCGAGCAAACCGTATCGGCACCCCACGTTCTACACGGTGCCCGACGAGGTCGGGCATATGTGAGGCCGCAGCATGGGGTTGCCAACGCATGAGCCAAGGGGTGCGCAGCTGAGCATGAGCGCTGAGACCGCGGGCCGCCCCGGCCCTGCACCGCATGCATCGGCCGCGGCGCTGGTCCCCTATGTGCTGGGCCTCGCCGACGACGCCCTGGTGCTGGGGCATCGCCTCTCCGAATGGTCCGGGCGTGGCCCGACCCTGGAAGAGGATATCGCGCTGTCCAATTTGGCCCTCGATCTCATTGGCCAAGCCAGACTGTGCTACGCTTATGCCGGGGAGATCGAAGGCCGGGGCCGTGATGAGGACGCGCTCGCCTATTGGCGCGACGAGCACGCCTATCGCAACCTGTTGCTGCTCGAACAGCCGAACGGCGACTTTGCCATGACCATGGTGCGCCACTTGCTATACGCGGCCTTCCTCGATCCCTACTTTAAGGCCTTGTCAGCCTCCGCCGATGCCCGGTTGGCCGAGATCGGGGCCAAGGCCGCCAAGGAAATGGCCTATCATCTGCGCCATGCCGCCGAGTGGGTGATCAGGCTCGGCGATGGCACCGAGGAAAGCCGCGCCAGGACCGCGGCCGCGCTCGAGGAGTTGTGGATGTACACGGGCGAGATGTTCGAAATGGAGGCCGGCGAGACCGCGCTCAGCGCGCAGGGCATCGCCGTCGACCGCGGCACGATCAAGCCGGCCTGGGAGGCGACGCTTGCTCGCGTCCTGGCGGAGGCGAGCTTGGCGCGCCCCGCTGATCGCTGGATGCAGCGCGGCGGGCGCGCGGGCCAGCACAGCGAGCACCTCGGCCGACTGCTGGCGGAAATGCAGGTCCTGCACCGCGCCCATCCCGGCGCCAGCTGGTGAGGAAGCATGCCGAGCAAACTTGAGCGCAATGCACACTCGACCGGTTCCGCCGACGCGCTTGCGCGCGCCCGGGCCGCGGTGGCAGCCGTGGTCGACCCCGAAATCCCGATTTTGACGCTTGAGGATCTGGGGATCCTGCGCGGCGTCGCCCACAAGGATGGACAAATCGTCGTCGAGCTCACCCCGACCTACATCGGCTGCCCGGCGACCTTCGCCATCCGGCTGGCCGTAGAAGCGGCGCTGGCCGCCGCCGGTCTGCCCGAGGCGCGCGTGGTGACGCAGCTGTCGCCGCCCTGGTCGACGGACGCGATCACCGAGACGGGACGGCGCAAGCTCAAGGCCTTTGGCATCGCCCCGCCGGCGCGCGCCACGGGCCCAGGGGCGTTGTTTCGCGACGCCGAGGTGGCCTGCCCTCACTGCGGCTCGACCAAGACCAGCAAGCTTTCCGAATTCGGTTCGACGGCCTGCAAGGCCCAGTGGCGCTGCGACGCCTGCCGCGAACCCTTCGACTACTTCAAGTGCATCTGAAGACCTCTGAAGACCTCTGACGACCTTTCAAGACCTGGGCCGTTGATGCTCGACTTTCACCGCCTGACCATCGCCGAGGTGAAGCACGAGACGTCGGAGGCGATCTCGGTCCGCTTTCACATTCCAACCGCGCTCGCACCCCTGTTCCGCTTCAAGCCCGGACAGCACTTGGGCGTGCGCGCCGAGATCGACGGCGAAGAACAGCGGCGCAGCTACTCGATCTGCTCTGCTCCCGGCGAAGCCGACCTGCGCATTGCCATCAAGCGCATCGCCGACGGTCGCTTTTCGCATTGGGCGAGCGCCACCTTGGCAGCGGGGACCACGCTGGAGGTGATGCCGCCGGCCGGCCGCTTCGTGCTGCCGCCCTCCCAAGGCGAGGCGAGACAGGTGGTGGCCCTAGCGGCCGGGGCCGGCATCACACCGATCCTTGCCATGCTAAAGCATGCGCTGGGGACCGAACCGGCCACCAGCTTTACGCTCATCTATGGTAACCGCAGCCCCGAGAGCACGCTGTTTCGGCAGGAGTTGGAGGACCTCAAGGATCGCCACCTCGGCCGCTTTACGCTGCTCAATGTGCTCTCGCGCAACGACGAGACCAGCGCCCCGCTGTTGGAAGGCCGCATTAGCGGTGACAAGGTCACGGCCTTGGCTGGCTCGCTGTTCAAGCCGACCGAGGTTGCACATTTCTTTCTGTGCGGACCGGGTTCGTTGATCAAGGAGACGCGCAACGCGCTGTTCGCCCTAGGGGTGCCACGCGAGCGCGTTCACCACGAGTTTTTTGCCCCCGGCGGCGGTGCCTATCGCGCGGCGGCGGCGCCATCACGCCCCTCTCCGCCCGGCGCGGCGCCGAGCCCCGGCCCGAGCGAGGGCACTGAGGCCATCGCCATCCTCGACGGCATCAAGCACGCCTTTGTGGTGCCCCGGGGCGGCCACGTGGTCGACGCCGCCCTGGCCCACGGGATTCGCGTGCCCTACTCCTGCAAGGGCGGCATGTGTTGCACCTGCCGCGCCAAGGTACTCGAGGGCAAGGTGCGGATGACCACCAACTACTCGCTCGAGCCCTGGGAAATCGCGCGCGGCTTTATCCTGACCTGCCAAGCCGTGCCGACCACGGACCGCCTGGTGGTCGATTACGACCAGATGTGACGCCCGTAAGCGTCGGCTTCGGGCTCAAGCGCGCGTGGCGGCAATCTCCTCCTCGACGGCGCCGAGGCTGTCCTTGCCGAAAAAAATCTCCTCCCCGACGTAGAAGGTGGGTGCACCGAAGGTGCCGCGGGCAACCGAGCTCTCGGTGTTCTTGAGAAGGGTGTCCTTGACGGCCTGCTCCTGGATTCGCGCCAGCGTGCCTTGACCGTCGAGACCGGCGGCATCGAGACTGGTGCGGATCACCTCCGGATCGTCCAGCTTTTTTTCCTCCTCCCACATGGCCTGGAAGACGACCTCGACGTAGCGCTGCAAGGCGGGGCCTGAGCCGGCCGCGACCGCGCCGCGCATGATCTGCACGGTATTCACGGGGAAATGCGGGTTCATCCGAAAGCGGATCAGGCCGTGCTTTTTGATGAAACGGCGCACCTCTAGCCTTTGGTACTCGCCTTTGTTCTTGATGCCCTTGAACTGCACCATCGGCGGCTGGTTGTTGGTCAGCTTGAAGACGCCACCGAGCAGGATGGGCACATAGTCGAAGTGAGCGCCGGTGCGCTGCTCGATGGCGGGGATCACCTTGTGCGCAAAGTAGGCGTTGGGGCTGCCGAAATCGAAATGAAATTCGACCTTTGCTGGCATCTATCCGTCTCCATGCTGCTGTCGCTGGCCTCACCAGGTTTCGATCCAGGGTCTCAGATCCATCTCATGCGTCCAGGCCGAGCGGCTCTGCTGGGAGAGCTGAAGGTAGACCTCGGCGATCGCCTCCGGATTGAGGATGCCGTCGCGGTCCTTGAGGGCGGCGCGCTCGGGAAAGTTGCTGCGGATGAATTCCGTATCGATGGCGCCATCGATCACCACGTGGGCGACGTGAATGCCCTCAGGCCCAAGTTCGCGCGCCAGGCTTTGCGCCAATGCGCGCAGACCCGCCTTGGCGCCGGCGAAGGCGCAATAGCCGCGGCCCCCGCGCAGGCTGGCGGTGGCGCCGGTGAACAGGATGGTGCCGCGGCCGCGCGGCAGCATGGCTTTGGCAACCTCGCGCCCCATTAGAAAGCCGGCAAAGCACGCCATTTCCCAGACCTTGAAATAGACGCGCGAGCTGGTCTCGATCACGGGAAAGCGCACGTTGGCCCCAATATTGAAGACCGCTACCTCGATCGGGCCAAGCTCGCGCTCGATGGTGGCGATGAGCGCGACCATGGCTTCTTCCTTGCGCGCGTCCGAGCCGAAGGCGCGAGCCTTGCCGCCGGCGCGCTCGATCTCGGCAACGAGCGGGGCAAGCTTGTCGGCGTGACGGCGGGTGACGCAGGCGACAAAGCCTTCCCGCGCAAAGCGCCGGGCGATGGCGCCGCCGGTCGCATCACCGGCACCGACCACAAGGGCAACCTTCGCGTCCGCCATGCCCGAAATCCTTGTTCTCGCCGCGCGGCCGCCCAACACAAGTGGTCATCACCCCAGGGCTCAGTACCCAGGGCTCGGCAGCAAGGCTAGTCGCGAACGCCCCGCGGCGGAAGGGCCGATCGGTCATGCTTAGTCGTGGAGTAAAGCTGCGTCTTGGGCGCTTGGGCGCTGCCCCGCAGGCCGGCGTCAGGCGGCGCGGCGCGCACCGCGCGAGCGCTGGCGCATTTCCGCCTTCAGGAGGTTGCGGTAGGGTCCCGCGCGGGCGGCAAGATCGTCCGGGACGCCGTCCTGCAGCACGCGTCCGGCATCGACGACGAGGATGCGGTCCAGGCGATGGACGGTGGTCAGGCGGTGGGCGATGGCAACGACCGTGCGCCCCTGCATCAGCCGCGCCAGGGCTTCGCGGACCGCCTCCTCCGATTCGCTATCGAGGGCCGAAGTGGCCTCGTCGAGCAGAAGCAACGGCGCGTCCTTGAGGAAGGCGCGGGCGAGTGCAATGCGTTGGCGCTGCCCGCCGGACAGGCGCGCACCGCGATCACCGACCACGGTGTCGAGCCCCTGCGGCAGGTCGGCGATAAAGCCGCAGCGCGCGGCGGCCGCCGCCGCCCACACCTGCTCATCGCTGGCCTCCGGGCGCGCATAGCGAATGTTTTCCATCAGCGAGCGATGAAACAGGGAGATGTCCTGCGGCACCACGGCGATGGCCTGACGTAGGCTCTGCTGTGTCACCTCCGTGACGTCGTGGTTGGCAATCAGGATGCGGCCGCTGTCGATATCGTAAAAACGCTGGATCAGGGCCAAAATTGTGCTCTTGCCCCCGCCGGAGGCGCCGACCAGGCCGACCTTCTGGCCGCTTTCGATGGTCAGGTCCAAGCCCTTGAACAAAGTGGGGCAGTCGGGATAGCCGAACACCACGCTCTCGAACTTGAGGCTGATGCCGGCGCGCGCCAGGGCCTTGGCGCCGGGCCGGTCGTACATCTGGTGGGGGACCAGCAAGGTCTCGAGCGCTTCGGCAAAGCGGGCGGCGTGCTGGGTGACGTCGACGAGGGCGATGGCAAGGTCGCGCGTGGCGTGCAGCACGGAAAGACCCAAGGTGCACACCAAAATAACGTCGCCCGTCGTCGCCCGACCCTGCTGCCACAACAACAACACCCAAGCGAGCAGCCCGATCGTCAGCGTCACCGTAACAAAGGCATGGCCAATGCGCAGGCATTCGAGATAGCGCAAGCTTTTCTGGCGCGCGGCCATCTCCTGGCCCACGGTGGCCTCGAAGCGGCGGTTCTCTCGCGAGATGCCGTCGAAGGCTTTCACGATCGCCATATTGCCGACCACGTCGGACAGCTCGCCATCCACCGCCGCCGCGCGGTCGGCAAATTCGTGGTGCAAGGGTTTACCGGCCGCGGCCTTGCGCACCATGGTGGCGATGACGAGCGCCGCCACCGCGACCAGCCCGGCTGCCATCGGCAGGCTGACCGTGCCGACGAAAACGATGGCCCAAATGGTGGCCATGCATGGCGGCAGCACGTTCCACACCAGCATGTTCTCGACAGTGAACAGGGCATTGGAGGTCGCGGTGACGCGCGCGGTCAGCGCCCCGGGCGAGGCGGCCGCGAAGTAGCTCGGTGCGTGCCCCGTCAGATGGCGGAAGAGATCGCGCCGGATGTCGCCGGTGACGCCGACAAACGTCGAGTTGCCGACCCAGCTGGCGACGCGCCACAGCAAATTGTCGGCCGTGATCAGGGTCACAAGCAAAACGAAGACGTGCCAGACCGCCTCCGGGGCGCGCGGGGCGCCCGATAAAGTATCAACCAGGAGCTTTACCGCGTACTGGGTGACGATCGAGCACAGCACCGCGGCGCTGACGGCGGCAAGGATGATCGCATGCGCCTTGCTCCGCCGTCGCACGAAGCGGAAGAAGAAGGCGATGGGTCGATCGGCAAATGTCGCAAGGTCTACCAGGACCGCTACTCCCCTGGGTCCAGTTGGCCACCGTTGACCCTCACAACGTGTGAGGGTTCGTTCGGTTCGCTTCCAGACCATCGATGTCTTTGGGTGCAGTTTCCGGCATTGCAACCAAAAGGGTAACAAAGGCGGCGGCGGCCGTGATTGCAAGCCCCAGAAAAGCCGTGCCACTTCCGAATTTAGCGGCGAGATAGCCGGCGACGGCGGTACTGAGGGCAGCCCCGATCCCCGTGGCGCTGGCGGCGATGCCTTGCGCCAAATTGAAGCGTCCTGACCCGCGCGTAATATCGGCGAGCGAGAGCGGCACGAGCACGCCCAGCACGGCCCCGCAGATGCCATCGAGCATCTGGGCGGCCACGATCACCCAGGGATCGCTGTTGAACGCCAAAATGGCCGCGCGCGCCGGCAGCGCGGCGAAGCCCAACAGCAGGACCGGGCGTCGGCCGCGGCGCACCGCGAGCCGTCCCACGCCCGGCGCGATCAGGGCCACCATGAGCTGTGGTACAACGATGCACACCGCCACCAGCGCGCTCGCCCATTGGCCCATGTCGATCTCGCTTCCCAGGATGGGCAGCACGAAGCGGTCCGAGCGCATGGCCATTTCCGTTCCCACCAGCGGCAGCATGGCGGCGTTGGCGGCATGGAACAGGAAGAGGGCGAAGGTCAGCACCACGAGGGAGCGCTTGCCCAAGAGCTGGCCGATCAGGACGGGCGCGAGGCCCTCGCGCGGCTCACCGGCGCCGATGCCGCCGTCGGCGAGGACCGAATCGATGTCGGCTTCGCGAATTTGCGCTAGGGCGAGCAGGGTCGGCAGCGCCAGCACCGCCGTGACCAGGAACACCGCCTGTGGCGAAATCAGATAGCCGGTTGCACCCATTACGCCGGCGGCCAGACCGTTGCCGATGGAGGCAAAGCGTGCGTTGCGGCCGAGCCGCGGGCCAACCGCGGCATGGCCGACCAGCCCCAGCGTGATGGCGGCGATGGCGGGACCCAGCACCGAGCTCGAGGCCACGTGCAAAAGCTTGGCGATGAGGATGCCGAGAAAGGAGGGGATGAGGGCGATCAGGAGGGCGCTAATGCCGATGCCGACGATGGCCAGCATGGCGACGCGGCGCTTCGACGGCGCCATGTCGACGAGCCAGCCGGCGGGCAGCTGACTGACGAGGCCGATGAGGCTGCCGATGGCGAGGATCAGCCCGATATCGGCCTGGTTCCATTTCCGGGTGGTGAGATAGACCGCGAGGAAGGGACCAAAGCCCGTCTGGATGTCGGCCACGAAGAAGGTGAACCAGTCGAGACCGCGTTCACTCCTGCGCAAGGCGGGTTGCACCGCGGCAGACCTTTCACACTCAACGAGACGGACGCGGGGCGGTAAGTTCGGTCGCAAACTAGTCGCTGGTCGCCTTCACCAAGGAGGTATA
>DATMZT010000035.1:0-17287 GCA_035573335.1 Hyphomicrobiaceae bacterium
CACTACGCCAAGGTGGTGAGCAAGGACGGCAACGTCACCTTCGATCATACCCTCAAGACCTATATCCTCGATCGCGACCGGCACTTGGCCGGGGCATCGGATCACCAGACCGATACCGCCAAGCGCCGCGGCCTGCTGCAGGAGTTGATCGCGCGCGAGTGAGGCCCCCTAAAGGGCGCTGCCGGTCGGCGGCCTCAGCGCGTCTTGCGCCGTGGGGGCTCGCGATTGCGCTCGCCGCTTTCGCGTTCGCCCGTTGGTGTTCGCGCCGGCAGGGGGAGCTTCAGTTCCTGCGTTTGCCCGTTGCCTTCCAGGACGACGCTGGAGGTCTTCACGGCGGCGAGATGCCAACCATTGACCGTCTCGCCCTCCGGCACCCATTTGCCCATCGGCTCTCCGGCGAAGCGAATGAGCGCCCGCCCCGGCGCGCCGGCGGACTTGACGATGCCGACGAGCTGCATGCCCGTCTCCAAGGCGACGGCCGCGGGTGCTTCGGCGCCCTCCTTGTTGCGCTCAATCGGTTTGCGGTCGGCGTTGAACAGCGGCCGCTGCACGGTCTCCTCGAAGACGATCAGGGGCTTGTCGTCGAGCGGCGTGGCAAGATCGATGTCTTTGGCGTCCTTGCCTTCGCCGGGCCGGGCTTCCGGCGCGAGCGGCGAGATATCGACTTGCGTGGAGTAAAGATGCCAGTTGACCAAGCCCAAGATGGCGAGCGCCCCCAACAGCGCGGTGAGCATCAGCGGCCGAGCCGAACCGCCCCGTTGCGCGCGTGCCATCGCTATCCCCTTTTGCGCGGCGCCGCGCCGTAGACGTCGAGGCGCACGTCCAAAATGCCGGCGTGCTCGGGATCGTGTGCCATTGCCGAGACGGTGTGCACCTGCAGACCATCCACGAACAGGAACGGCTGTTTTGACTCCACCGCGTACAGGATTTCGCGCAGTTGCTCGATATTGGCGGTGAACTGGACGCGCACGCCGATCAGCCTCAGCTCGTTGCGCTCGATTGGGTTCAGCGCGCGCGTGCTGCTGAGCCGCACGCCGTTGTCGCCGGCGATGGTCGACAGCAGCGTTTGCAGGTTTGCGCTCTTGATCTGGTCGCCTTCGCCCTTCAGGTAGGCGGCGCTCGCGCTGGCCGCCCGTCCCGCCCGCTGGGCGTCCGCCAGTCGGTCCTGCAAGGCGGCGACGGCGGTAAAGCGGCCGAGCGTGGTCCGCTCGCTTTCGATCTCCTCACGCAGGCGGTCGAAGTGCGCGCTGAGCGGCAGGATGCCGAGGAACCAAATCAGCGCCACCGCAACGAGCAATAGAAGAACGGCGGCCAGCTGTCGAAGGGGGCGGGCCAGCTTGCGCATCAGCGTTTCTCCTCCCGCTCGGGAGCGGCGGGCTCGCCGCCCTGTTGGCGCACGCGTAGGCGCAGGCTGAAGCGCTCCTTGTTTTCCTGCGGATCGAAGTTGACGCCCGATGCCAGGCCCGCGTCGGTGAACAGGGGCGAATGCTCGAATAGTGGCAGCAAGGCGGCACCGGACTTGGCGAGGCCCGTTATGTCGACAAAACCGTTCTCCAGCCGCAAATCGGTCAGCCAGACGCTATTGGGCAGCAACTTCGTGAGCGCGTCGATCACCTCCACGGTCGGTATGGTGGCGAGTTTGAGGCGCTGTAGCTGGTCGATTTCCGTGAGCGCTGCTTCGGAGGTATCAAGGGCGCGCCGGACGCTGGTCGCTTGCGCGCGCGCCTGTTGCACCTGACCCTGTACGCTGTCCAGCGCCGTCTGATATCGGCCATTGGCGAGCAACAGCGCCGAGAGCCCCAGCAGCGCCAGCAGCGCCAGCAGCATGCTGGTGAAGGAAAGGCCGGCACGGGTGGCGGCGTCAGATTGCTGCTGCGATGCCAGGAAGTTGACGGGCAGCGACTGCTGGTCGCCCTCGTCCCAGCAGTCAATGAAGTCGACTGTCACGCCGGAGGCGTTGAGCTCGCCCAAGAGCGGCTCGACCGAGGTGCGCTTGATCATCAGGTGACGGGCCCGCACCTGTGGGCCACGGCCATCATCGTTCTCCACCAGTGTGGCGCGATAGACGTCCTTGAGCTTGAACGGCGTTGCCCGTTCGAGATCGAGATCAAGGATCCGGCTGGCGTCCTCCTGGGCGCTGCGCGGCAACTCGACGGTCCGCACGAAGCAACTGGCGAGCGGTACCCTAATGCCGACCTCGGCGGCCGGGTTCGCGCGGGCCAGCTCGCCGGCGGCGGTAACGGCATCGAGCGCGGAAAGGTCGGCGCCGCCGCGCCCCGGGCGCAGCTTACCACCGCCGCTTTCGAGCACCCGATAGCCTTCCTGCCCGATGCAAATCAGGATCTTGGCGCCGGATCGACCGGCCACCCGCTGCGGCACAAGGCCGCCAAGCTCCTCACGCCACCACTTCAGGAAGTGGATGACCCCACCGCCCGTCGCTTCTATGGCTTGCGCAATCGTTGGCATCTACGCTTGACCCCCTGCCACCGCTCGTTGCGTAACCCCCCGCGCCTGCCCCTTGGCGCGCGGCCGGTGCGGGACCTTTCCAACCGCGTTCCAATATACTGGAAATCGTAGTATTTTTCCCAGGTGTAATTGCACCGCGGGGGTAGCTATGACCCAACAATCGGCTGCAGCGCAGGTTGGCGCCTCTGACCCGCGCAGTGAGGAGTTCGTCGCCGCTCTGGCGGCTTTTCTCATCGAGCGCAATGCGCTCGATGAGCTGGCCGTGCACCGCGCCCAGCGTGCCCAGAAGCAGTCGGGTGAGCGCTTTGATCTGGTCCTGACCCGGCTCGGCCTGCTGCCGGACGTCGAGCTGGCCCGGCTGCTGGCCGAGTTCCTCGGCGTGCCGCTGGCGGAAGCCAAGGACTTGCCCCAAGTGCCCCTGCTGGCCGAGCACCTGCAGCTCAACTTTCTCGCCAGCAACCGCCTGATCCCGCTCGGCGAAGATGGTGAGACCATTGTCGTTGCCACCGCCGATCCCTTCAACACCGACCCCATTGCGGCGATCGGATTTCTGCTCGGCCGACCCGTCGAAGCGCGCCTGATGGCCGCCAGCATCGTCGAGCGCGCCATCCAGGAGATCTACGGCCGGGCCGGCGCCATGGGACCGGAGCAGGAGGCTGGATCGGGGCAGGCCAGCGATGAGGACGTGCGCCGCCTGGAGGACCTGGCGAGCGAAGCCCCCATCATCCGGCTTGCACATGACCTGATCACGCGCGCCGTCGACATGCAGGCCTCCGATATCCATGTTGAACCGC
This sequence comes from Hyphomicrobiaceae bacterium, assembly GCA_035573335.1. Classification (GTDB taxonomy): domain Bacteria; phylum Pseudomonadota; class Alphaproteobacteria; order Rhizobiales; family Hyphomicrobiaceae; genus AWTP1-13. The sequence continues at coordinate 3,261 of DATMZT010000035.1, forward strand.
GCGAGGATTCCTTGCGCGTGCGCTATCGTCTCGACGGCATGCTGCATACGATCGAGACCCTGCCGTTATCCGTGCGCGCCGCCGTTACCTCGCGCATCAAGATCATGGCGCAGCTCAACATTGCCGAGCGGCGCCTGCCGCAGGACGGCCGCATCAAGACCACGGTACATGGCCGCGAAATCGACTTGCGCGTTTCGACCATGCCGACGCTGTGTGGCGAAAGCGTCGTGCTGCGCATTCTCGACCGATCCAGCGTGCAGCTCGACTTCCAAGCGCTGGGGTTTGCCGGACCCGCGCATGAGGCCTTTGCCAAGCTGCTCGATCAGCCGAACGGCATCATCCTGGTTACCGGGCCCACCGGCAGCGGCAAGACCACCACGCTCTACACGGCGTTGAACGCCCTCAACACTTCCGAGCGCAAGACCTTCACCGTCGAGGACCCGATCGAGTACCAGCTCGTGGGCGTCAATCAGATTCAGGTGCAACCCAAGATCGGCCTCAGCTTCGCGCACGCGCTGCGCTCGATCCTGCGCCAGGACCCCGATATCATCATGGTGGGCGAGATCCGCGACTTGGAGACGGCACAAATGTCGATCCAGGCCTCGCTGACGGGACATCTGGTGCTCTCAACCGTGCACACCAACAGCGCCGCCGCCACGGTGACGCGGCTGCTCGACATGGGGGTGGCGGACTACCTGCTGTCATCGACCCTGACCGGAGTGCTCGCCCAGCGCCTGGTCCGCCGGCTGTGCCAGGCGTGCGCGGCGCCGGCGCCGGATTCGGAGCTGTTGCTCGAGCGGTTGCAACACCAGCCTGACGGCATCACGCGCGCGCTGCCGCGCGACCTGCGCGGCCTGCGCAGCAAGGTTGGCTGCAAGGTGTGCCGCAACACGGGCTATCTCGGCCGCACCACCATCAGCGAGCTCCTGGTCATCACCGATCGGGTGCGTCGGCAGATTCTGGAAAGCGGAACCGAGGCGGCGATCCACGCCGCCGCGCTCGAGGTCGGCATGATCACCATGTTCGACGACGGTTTGGCCAAGGCGCTGCGCGGCGAGACCACCATCGACGAAGTCCTGCGCGTAACACGGATGAATTGATGCCGCGCTATTCCTACAAGGCCTACGACGCCAAGGGCGGCCGCCTCGTCGGCGAGATCGAATCGGAGACGCGCGAGGCCGCGCTCGAGGCCTTGGTGCGCCAGGGTCGCTATGCGCTCGAGCTGGTGGAAGGCGGCGGCAGCGCTCCCTCGCTGCCCTGGTGGCAGCAGGAGGTGTTCTCTTCGCGTCGCCTGTCGCAGCAAAACATCACGCTCTTCACGCGCGAGCTTGCCACGCTGGTCAAGGCCGAGCTACCGATCGACGAAGCGCTTCGCATCGTCGTTTTGCAGCCACTGATTTCGGCCCGCACCCGCCAGACCGTGGCCGCCGTGCTGGCTAACGTGCTCGACGGCGCTTCGCTGTCGGAAGCGCTGGGCGCGCAAAAAGGTGCCTTTCCCGAATACTATTGGCGCATCGTGCACGCGGGTGAGGCCAGTGGCACGCTTGGCCCGGCGCTGGAGGATCTTGCGCATCTGCTCGATCGTTCCACGGAGTTTCGCACGCGCATCGTGTCGGCGCTGGTCTATCCGGCGACGCTCTTGTTCGCGGCCGGTGCCGCCCTCACCATCGTGATGACGATCCTCATTCCCACCATCGCGCCGATGTTCAAGGAGGCGGGCAAAGAGCCGCCCGCTTTGATCGGAAGCCTGATCGCCTTGCAGGACTTTCTCTCCGAGCACTGGCTTGCCACTCTGCTCCTGGGCGCCCTGGGCGTTGCCGCCTTGATCGCGCTGTTCCGGCAGGACGCCTGGCGCCTGATGCGCGACCGGGCGGTGCTGCGCCTGCCGCTGATCTCGGGCCTGGTCGAGAACGGGCAGACGGCCGTGTTCGCCCGCACGCTGGGAACCATGATTAAGAGCGGCGTGCCGATGCTGCGTGCCCTGGCCGTCGCCGGCGACGCCTTGCGCAACCGTGCCATGTCCGGTGCGGTACACGCCTGCGCCACGGAGATGCGCGAAGGCGGCGGCCTGGTCGGCGCGCTCGGCAAATCCGGGCTTTTTCCGGAGCTGGCGCTGCGCTTGATCAGTGTTGGCGAACGGTCCGGTCAACTCGATACCATGCTCGGCCGTGTCGCCGACATTTACGAGGCGGCCCTGCAGCGCCAGCTCGACCGGGTCACCAGCTTGCTGACGCCGATCCTGACCATCCTTATCGGCGTCGTCGTCGGCGGTCTCATTCTGTCGGTGATCGGCGCCATCGTCAGCGTGAACGAATTGGCCCTGCAATGATGCGCCACCCGCAGCCATGGCAGCGATGCAAAGACGAGGGCTTCACCCTACTCGAGCTGATCGTCGCGCTCGGCATCATGGCGCTCGGAGTTGCCCTGGTCTTTCCCTATTTCGAGGCCTCGCGCGCCGGACATCAGCTGCGCGCCACGGCATACGACATTGCCACCCAGCTGCGTGATGCCCGCGCCGCGGCGCAGGCGCGCAACGTCGACCAGGCCTTCATCCTCGACGTCGGCAACCGTCGCATGTGGCTCGATGGCTCCGAGCGGCGCCGCTACCTCTCCCGACAGATGGCCGTCGACGTCGAAGTTCCCATCGCCGAGCAATTGGCGGCCAACGTGGTACGCGTGCGCTTCTTCGCGGATGGCAGCGCCAGCGGCGGCAAGCTGGTACTGCGCGACGGCGGCCGGCGCGCGACCGTGACCGTCAATTGGTTGACCGGCGATGTGCGGGTTGAGTGACATGGAACGTTGCCCGGCCGGTGCCGGGCGCGAGGGTGGTTTCACCCTGATGGAAACCATCGTCGCCCTCATCATCTTCGTGGCCTGCTATGTCTTGATCCAGCAGGTGCTTTCGATCGGCTGGCGCGGGGTCAGCGCGTCGCAAGGCGAACTTGGGGCTTTGCACGTGGCCCAGACGCGCCTGGCGGCGGCGGGCGTAGAGGCGCCGCTGGTCGAAGGACAACAGTCGGGCAGCGAGGACCGCTACGAATGGGTGGTCGAGGTGCGCCGGCAAAATGCCGAAAGCGAAAGCGAAAGCCGCGCCAAGACGCACGCATCGGGCTGCTGGGTGGCGGTGGAGGTGAGCTGGCGCGACGAGGTGACGCGAAAGAGCCGTTCGCTGCAGCTCAAAACCCTCAAAGTGGCATTGCCGAAATGATAAAGCTTGCCGCCAGCCGCCAGCGTGCCAGCGAGCAAGGCTTCTCTCTGATGGAGATGCTGGTTTCCCTGGTGATCCTGGCGTTGATCCTGGCCTTCTTGCCGGGCGCCTTCCGCCTGGCGCGCCAGGTCTCGACGGCGACCGCCATGCTCGACCGCGACAACGGTCGCGACGCCGGCCTCGATTTCCTTGAGACGCGGTTGGCCGAGGCAATGCCGCTGTTTGAGCCCGGCAAGGCCGGGCTCGTCAACATTCTGTTTGGCGGCAGCAAGGACGGCGTGCGCTTCGTGGCGCCCTCGCGCAACGGCCCGGCCGGCGGCGGGATTTACCGCTATAGCATCGAGCTGCGTCCGCGTGGCGGCGCACCAAGTTCGCTGGTGGTCCAGGTCGCGCCCTATCTGGGGCCGCCGGCCCAGGGAGCGAGCGCGGCCGCCGCCGAGGAGCAAGTTTTGGCCGACGACGTCACCAATGCCGAGTTTCGCTATTTTGGTCGCCACCAGCTGCGACAGGCGCCGACCTGGCAGGAGGAATGGAAGCGCACGGATGCCCTTCCCGACCTCGTCGAGCTCAACATCACGCGCCGCCGCGCTGGCGGCATCACCACGCGCTCCATCGTCACGGAGTTGCGCCTGCGCAACGCCAGCTAGAGGGGCCAGCTAGAGGGGCCAGCTAGAGGGAGGCAAGCCTCCTCGCCGGCAAGGCTGCGGCGCCGCCGCCTTACGCGCTCCTAACCGATTCCGCGCCCAAAGGCCAAGGCGACGGCGGGGTTGAGCTAAGTGCAGCGTGCCGGCAGCGGCAACGCATTTAATTGGTGACGTCCTGATCCTCGCCGCTGCCCCCTGTGGCGTTGTCACGCCCGAGCGTGAAGATTTCGAATGACCCGTTGCGGCCAGGGTTGCGGTACTGGTAGGGGCGCCCCCACGGATCGACCAGTCCTTCGGCCTTTTTCAGGTAGGGTCCCGCCCAACGGACGGCGCCGGGCGGCGGCTGCATCAGCGCGCCTAGTCCCACCTGCTGCGCCGGGTAGCCGCCGTTGTCGAGCGCGTAAAGCTCAACCGCGCTGGCAATGGCGTTGATCTGGATTTTCGCCGTCTCGCTGCGGGCCTTGCCGAGATAGCGCAGCACCTGCGGCGCAGCGAAGGTCGCGAGCAAGGCTAGAATACCCAGCACCACCAGCAACTCGAACAAGGTAAAACCGGCTTGCCCGCGTACGCTCGGTCGGTGCCGATCCCGCAGCTTGATATCGAGCAGCATGAGCGCAAACCCCAAAGTCCCGCCTCGATTTTTCCCGCACAATGCGCCGCGCGGCCGAGGCCTGGCAAGTCAATTCCTGGCGATAGGCGTGGCGTCGTCGTGCCGTCATACCTCAGCGCTCAAAGCGGTCCGTAGAGCCAGACCAACCAGATGCCGAACGCCAAGAACGGACCGAAGGGAACGCGCGAAGTGGCCGACAGCGAGCCCGTGCGCCAAGCTCGGATCAGCAGGCCAAGGAGGGCCGACCCGCAGGCCAACAACAACACACTCGCCAAGGCTTGCATGCCGAGCCACGCGCCCGCGGCGGCCAACAGCTTGGCATCTCCCAGGCCAAGGCCCGGCCGACCGCGCAGCTTGGCGTAGGCGAAGGCGACACCCGCCAGCACGGCAAACCCAAGCAGCGCGGAGGCGGCCTGCCACCATAACGAGGCCTCCACCACCAGGGGGGTGGCGGCAAGGCCGAGCGCCGTCAGGGGCAGGGTCAGCGCATCCGGTAGCCGATAGTCGCGCAGGTCAATGGCGCTGAGCGCGGCGAGGCTAAGGGCAAGGACGCTCGAGAGCAGCACCCCCTCCGGCTCGAAGCCCTCCTGCACCGCGAAGGGTGCGGCCAGGAGCGCATAGAGCCCGAGAAAGGCCGCCGTTGCTTTGAGCGGCAGCCCCGACGCCCAACCGGCGCCAGCCTCGCCCTGCGGCGGGGCCACGTCAGATCGCCGCGAGTGTGCTGTTGCGCTTATCGGTGATCAGCATGGCACCCGGCTTGTGCGTGATGCAGAGCGAGGGCCGCGCCGCCTCGATGGCGACCTGTGGGGTTACGCCGCAGCCCCAGAACAGCGGCAACTCTCCCGCGCGCATTGCCGGGGGATCGCCGAAGTCGGGCCGCATGATGTCGCGGACCCCGATCGCCTCGGGCATGGCGATGTGCACGGGGGCACCATGCACGGCCGGGAACCGCGAGGTGATCTGGATCACCCGAATGGCATCGGCGGGCGTGAACGGCCGCATCGACACCACCATCTTGCCCCGGAACCGTCCTGCCGGCACGCAGTCGATGCTGGTGCGATACATCGGCACGGTGGTGTCATCCTCGATGTGGCGCAGGGGGATGCCGGCCTCAAGGATCGGCAGTTCGAAGGAGAACGAGCAGCCGAGCACGAAGGTGACGAGCTCTTCTGTCCAATACTTGCGGATGTCGTGCGGCTCATCGATCTGCTTGCCGTCTTTGAAGACGCGGTAGCGCGGCACGTCGGTGCGGATGTCGATGTCGCCGAGGTCCGGCAGGGTTGGATCGCCCGGCGCGCTCATGCCGATGATCGGACAGGGCTTCGGATTGCGTTGGCAGAAGGCGGCGAACTCGAGCGCCAGGTCCTTCGGCAAGATGCACAGGTTGCCCTGCACGTATTTTGGTGCCACACCCGCCGTGTGACCGGCATAGTCTCCGGCGCGAATGATCCGGCGCGCCTCGGCCGGGTCGACAATCTCCATCATGGTGTTGGTGGCCGAGCCGGCTGCCTTTTTCTGCATCGTGGCCTCCACGTGTGCGTGCGATCGGCGGCGCCGATGGCGTGAAGCATCTATAGCACGCCGGCCCGCCGCGAGGTCAGCGACGATGGGCCCGCAGGCGCGCGGAGAGCTAGCCATGGGAGCGGACGGCTTTGCCAGCAGGGCGCGACGCCAGCCGCGGGGTCGGCCGGCCCGCCTATCGGGCGTCGCGTTCGCGCCGATTCGCAAGAGCGGGCGCGTCGCCGGCCCGGCTATTTCCGCAGGAGGCTCGCGCGCACGCCAGATTGGGCATTGATCGACCGCGTGGCCGCCGCCAACAGCGGCTGCTCGGCTTCGGTCACGAATGCCCCCCATTCCCCTGCCGGCTTGCCGGGCTCGGGGGCGGCTTCGCCGAGCTTGCGCTTGTTGCCCATCGTCGCCCCGCGCCAGCGTTCCACGACGGAATGGATGAATGCACTATCGACCCCGCGGTTGGAATCGACGCGAACGCTCAGTTCGGACTCGCTGCGCGGGATCATGTGCGCGGGTAGCTCGCTGAAGCGCAAGCGCGTCGGCAGCGCCACGCCCTCACCGAAGGCGAACACCTCGCGCGTACCGAGCGAGGGCAGGAACGCCAACAGGCTTGCGGCCGCGTCGGAAACGGCCGAGCGGATGATGTTCTGGTCGCGCTCGTTCGCCATGCGCATGACGAACAGGGTATTGCACTGCGAGATGATGGTGGCGTCGAGCTCCGCCGGGCGCTGCGTCACCATGCCGAGGAAGACGCCGTACTTGCGGCCTTCCTTGGCGATGCGCGAAATCGCCTTGCGGGTCGGGCCAAAGCCAATGCTTTTGTCGCCGGGCGCGTAACGGTGGGCCTCCTCGCACACAAACAGCAGCGGCACCGCGCCATCGCTCCACAGCCCAAAGTCGAAAGCCATGCGGCCGAGCACGGACACAACCGAGTCCACCACCTCGGAGGGGAAGCCGGCAAGCTGCATCACGGTCATCGGTTTGCCGTTCGCAGGCAAGCGGAACAGCTGGCCGACCACCTCGGCCATCGTGTCACCCCCGACGTTGGCATTGTCGAACATGAAGGCGTAGCGCGGGTCTTGCCGCACGGTCTCGATGCGGGCGACCAGGCGGCTGAATTTCGAGGTCGAGGAACGGTTCTCGAGTTTGCCCATGCGCTCATCGATCAGGTTGACGAGATCGGACAGACGATAGGGGACGGGCGTGTCGACCGTGTAGCCCGTATGGCTCGAGTCGACCTTGCGCAGCGACTGGCTCTCGGCGCCGCGCGTCGCGGCAAACTGGTTCTTGGCCTGCGGGATCACCTGCGAGAGGATCTCCACCTCGTCCTCGAGCCCCGGCCGGCCGCGGAAGAAGACGTCGACCGTCTCCTCGAAGTTGAACAGCCAAAACGGCAGCTTCAGGTTCTTCGGGGTGAGGATCTGGGCGCGTTCGCGGAACGAGTGGCCGTATTCGTTGTGTGGATCGATCAGAAAGATGCGCAAATTCGGGCGCACCTCAAGGATGGCGCGCAACAGTACCGCAACCCCGCTCGATTTGCCGACGCCCGTGCTGCCCAAGAGCGCGAAGTGTTTGCCCAGCATGTCGTCGACTTTGACGGTGGCCTCGATCGAGGCGTCCTGCTGCAGTTTGCCGATCTTGATGACGGTCGCGCCGCAGGTGTCGAACACCATGCGCAGGCTGGCGCCGCTCAAGAGGTGGGCAGCGTCGCCGATCATGGGATAGCGCGTGATACCGCGCTGAAAGACGACAGTGCCGTGCTCGTGCGTGCGGATCTCGCCCAGCAGGTCGACCCTTGCCAGCAGGCCAGGGGCTTGCGCGCCCACGGCCTTGTCGGTCCCGTCCACGTTGGTGATCACGGCCACTACGCAGGAGGCATCCGTCGCAATGCCGAGGAAGTTGCCGATCGTGATCCGCGCCGGTTCGACAGCAAGTGCGGGGTTTGCAGCAAGGCGGATGTTGGCTGAGGATCCGCCGATGGCGACGACGTGCCCGAGCGGGGCGAGCGCGGTGTTGAACGGAGAAAGCATAGGCAACCGGGACTGGAGATGACGAGATTGCCCACTCAAGGCGCAAACGATTAAGAAAGCCCGTAAGGCCGGCCGTCGGCCGACCTAGGCCTCGGCAAAACCAGGAGATTTTTTTTCGCCCATTGCCGCTGCCCAGCGGCGCCCAAGAGGAGGTAACCCGCCACCATGCCCGCAACCTTGAGTGGCGCCATGCGCGCCATGGCCTACAACAATGCCTGGGCCAATCACCGCTTGCACGCGGCCTGCGCCGCCCTCTCGCAGGCCGAATTCGAGGCGCTGCGAACGGGCTTCTTTCCTTCGCTGAAAGCGACGCTTAACCACATCGTGATCATCGACTGGTTCTACGTCGACGCCCTGGAGGGTGGCAGCCTAGGTCCGGCCGCCTGGAGCAACCAGCTGCCCTACGCTAGGCTGGCTGAGCTTTCACCCGAGCAGGCGTGCGTCGATCGCCGCTTGATCACTTTTTGCGAGGCGCTGACCGAGGAGGCCTTGAGCGGTCTCAGCCGCGTGCGGCGCCGCGACCATGTGCAAATCGAGCGCACCGATCGGCTGCTGATGCATCTTTTCCAGCATCAAGTGCACCATCGCGGCCAGGCGCACGCCATGCTGAGCGCAACCTCCGTCAAGCCGCCGCAGCTCGATGAGTTTTTTTCCGAAGGCGAGGCGCCTTTGCGCGCCGGCGAGTTTGCCAAACTCGGCTGGACGGAAGCCCAGATCTGGTCCGGTTGATGAGCCTTGCCTGCCCGCGGCCATTGGGCCAAACGGGGGCGCGGGTGCCGTTCGCCGCCGGGCGTGGCGGGGCCGCCACGCCTCGGTCAACCCTGCCAATGGGGCGCGCGCTGACGCCCCTCAACCAATAGGTAGTAGGTGCCGGGTTCGTCGGGCGGGCCGCAAAAAAGCCCGCTGCTGCTTTTGCTGCGCGCTCGGCCGGTCTAGGCTCGGTCGCCACAGGAGGATCCCGATGCAGAACAGCGACCAGATCTGGCAGCTCGTCGATGCGCGCAAAGACGCCTATGAGGCTCTGTCCGACCGCGTCTGGGAGCTGCCGGAGATTTGCTATACCGAGTATCGCTCCGTTGCCGAGCACCGCGCCATGTTGGAACAGGAAGGATTCCGTATCACGGAGAACGTGGCCGGCATCCCGACCGCCATCATGGGTGAAGCCGGCGAGGGCGGGCCGGTGATCGCTGTCCTGGGCGAATACGACGCCCTGCCTGGCCTATCGCAAGTTGCCGGCCTCGCCGAGCCGAAGGAGCTGGTCCCCGGCGGCCACGGCCATGGCTGTGGTCACAACATGCTGGGGGCGGCGGCCTTGCTGGCGGCGGCCGCGGTCAAGACCTATTTGGCGCAGCAAGGCATCAAGGGACGGGTGCGCTACTATGGCTGTCCGGCTGAGGAAGGGGGTGCGGCCAAGGTCTTTATGGTGCGCGCCGGCCACTTCCACGACGTCGATATCGCCATCACTTGGCATCCGGCCGCCATCAATCGGGTGGATGATGCCGTCAGCCTTGCCAACACGCGGATCGATTTCAGCTTCAAAGGGCGCGCCGCGCACGCGGCGGCGGCGCCGCACCTCGGCCGCAGCGCGCTCGACGCCGTCGAGCTGATGAATGTCGGCGTCAATTATATGCGCGAGCACATGCCTGCCGACGCGCGCATCCACTACGCCATGATCGATGCCGGTGGCGTCGCCCCGAACGTGGTGCAGGCAAGGGCCACCGTCCGGTATGCGGTGCGGGCGCGGGATCTGCCGGGCATGCGTGCGCTCATCGATCGCGTCAAGAAGGTGGCAGAAGGCGCCGCCCTGATGACCGAGACGAAGGTCAGCCTTAAGGTCGTGAGCGCGGTCTCCAACTTGCTCGGCAACACACCCCTCGAACAGGCCATGCAGGTCCAGTTCGAGCGGTTGGGAGCACCGCCCTTCGACGCTGCCGATCGCAAGTACGCCGCCGAAATTCAGGCGACGCTCTCCGCCGAAGACATCGCCTCGGCCTATGCCCGCGCCGGCGTGGCCGCGCGTGCCGACAATCCCTTGTGCGATTTCATCGTACCCCACGGCACCAAGGGTGCCGCGATGATCGGCTCGACCGACGTCGGTGACGTGAGCTGGGTGGTGCCGACCGTGCAGGCGCGCGTGGCCACGCACGCAATCGGTACGCCGGGGCATTCCTGGCAGATCACCGCGCAAGGAAAGTCCGGACAAGCCAAAAAGGGCTTGGTGCATGCCGCCAAAGTGATGGCCGGTGTGGCCGTCGATGCGCTGCAAGATCCAAACCTGATCGCGCGCGCCAAGGCCGACCACAAGGCCCGCACCAACACCACGCCCTACGACTGCCCCCTCCCTGCGGAAATCACCCCGCCGCTGCAGCCACGCCCGGCAACCACCTAAGCGCCCGCAAAACGCCTCCGCAAAACGCCCCCGCAAAACGCTGGTGCCGCCGGCCCGGGCTGCGCTTGCAATTTACCTGTATATGCAGTTAAATTGCGGCATGCGCTCCCACGGCAAGCTCGGAGAACCAAAATCGGTCGGCTGCACCTGTCTTCGCCTGCGCAAGGCTTCGCGGCGGGTGTCGCAGATCTACGATCGAGCGCTGGAGCCTTGCGGCCTGACCGTTACGCAATACGGCCTGCTCGGGCATATCGCGGCGCTCGATGGTATTGGCGTCGGCGCCCTGGCCGCCAGGATGGTGATGGATCCGACCACGCTGACACGCAACCTCAAGCCGCTGCTTGAGCAAGCCTTGGTCGTGCTTGTGCGGGACCCGCGCGATCGGCGCGCGCGCCGCCTGCATCTGACCGTCGACGGACGGCGGACATTTGCCCAGGCGAAACCCGCATGGAGACGCGCGCAACTGCACCTCGAGCAGGCCCTCGGCGCCCGCGACGCGTCCGCGCTAAATGCCGTTCTGGATCGCGTCCTTGCGCGATTGGCCGGTGCGCCGGAGGCCGCCCCGCGGTCCGCACCATGACCGTTGCCGCGCGACAAATGCAAATGGCGAGGGACCGGCGTGCGACGCCGGTGCAAAATCGCCGCCGTGCGCGCCCTTGCGCGCCTTCCCGCCCGCCGGCAACGCGCGCCGGCGTGCGTTTTGGCTTCCAGGGGAACTGAGCCCATGCCAAGCAAGTCCGTGACCACAACGCTGCCGGCGTGGCTGTCGATCCTGATCGTCGGCAGCATTGTTGGCGTGTCCATGGGCCGGGCTCAATCCATGGGCCTCTACCTGGCGCCCATCACCCAGGCGCTCGGTATCGGTCGGGAATCTTTCGCCCTGGCGATGGCACTGACCCAGCTGCTGATGGGCGTCGGCGCGCCGCTGTCGGGCGGATTGATCGATAGATTCGGTGCCGGGCCTGTGATCACGGTCTGCGTCCTGTCAACCATCGTTGGCCTGTGGTGCATGTATTTGGCGACCACCTCGGCGCATCTGCTGGCCAGCGGCGTCCTGATGGGGTTTGGCGTCAGCGGCACCGGCGTCACCTCGCTGGTGGGCACGGTCGGCCGGCTGGCTCCCCCGCACAAGCGCCTGAGCGCCATCGCCTCGGTCGGCATGGCGGCGGGTATTGGCGGCTTCGTGGCCCTGCCGGTGATGCACCTTTTGATCGAAACAGTGGGCTGGCAACAGAGCCTGCTTTGGCTGATGGCAATCACGGCGTTGCTGATCCCACTCGCTTGGCCGATCAGCGGCCGGCCGGCGGCCAACGGTGGTACCGGCAGGCCGCAGAGCTATAGGGAGGCTTTGACGGAAGCCTTCCGCCATCCGAGCTATTGGCTCCTGACGGCGGGGTTCTTCGTCTGTGGCTTCCACGTTGCCTTCATCATGGTGCACCTGCCGGCGTTTACGCTCGATCAGGGACTGCCGGCCTGGGTCGGCCCGCTGGCCTTGTCCGTTGTCGGCATCGCCAACATCCTCGGCACCTTTCTGGCCGGTCAATCGGGCCGCTGGCTTGAAAAACGCCACGCGCTCAGCCTGATCTACCTTGGCCGCTCCGTGCTGTTTCTCGGTTTCTTGTTGCTACCCATGACCTCGGTCACGGTGATCGGGCTTTGCGCCCTGCTCGGGCTGCTTTGGCTTGCCACCATTCCCCTGACCAGCGGCCTCGTCGCCACCTTCTTCGGCACCGCCTGGATGTCCATGCTGTTCGGCATCGTGTTTCTGTCGCATCAGGTCGGCTCCTTCCTTGGCGTATGGCTGGCCGGCCGGCTCTACGACATGACGCAGTCCTATGATGCCATGTGGTGGATCTCCATCGCCTTGGGCCTGCTATCGGCGCTCGTGAATTGGCCGATCCGGGAGAAGCCCGTGGCGAGGATTGCGGCGCAACGGCTTGGGGCCGCATCCTAGCTTAGGTCGCTTGCCCGGCCAATCAGCTGGCGTCGTAGGCGCCGTTGATGGCGCCAACATAGCGCGCCACGGAATTGCGCAGGATCTCTTTGGCGCCCGTGGCGATCACCCGGTCGAAGAAATGGCTGTAGACGCGGTCGAAGGCGAACGGTTCCAGGGCCTGCGCGATCGCCTCGACCTGCGCCGCCGAGAGCGGGATCATGTTCGGGTAGCTGCGCATGAAGGTGAAGGATTTGCGATCCATATTCACCGTCGCCATGTCGGCGCTCAATAATGCACCGCGTCCGCCGGCGCCCTTGGCCCAGTGCAAGGCGCTGCCGCCCGCGAAATGTCCCCCGCAGCGAATGAGCGTTATGCCGGGAGCCAGGTCGTGTCTGGCGCCATCCCAAAATTGGAGGTACGGATGGGGTCGCACGACCCACTTGCGGTCGGCCGCGTTGAGAAAGACCGGCACGTCGAAGGCCCGCGCCCACTCCTCCATGGAGGTATAGAAGTGAGGGTGCGAAATGGCGATGGCCTTTAGGCCGCCGAGAGCCTTGATCAAGGTGATTGTGGCGGCATCCAGCAACGAGATGCAATCCCACAGCACGTTGCCGCCGGCCGCCAAAATCAGCAGTGCGCGCTGCCCGATGGCGAACACCGGTTGCGTGCCGATGCCGATCAGGCCAGGCTCGTGTTCGCGAAAGGCATTGAGGTGGCCGACCGAGAGCCTTTCCAAGGTCGTCCACCCCTGGCCGCCGGGCGGCACGAACTGCCGTTCCTCCTCGCAGATCACACACCTCTCCGCCGGGTCCTGAGTCGGCGGGTACTGCGTGCCGCACGCCGTGCAGATGTGGGCCTGCATGAACCACTCCTTGCCGCAAAGGTTGATGTCGCCAAAGCGTGAGCCGCGCGTCGCGCCAAGCCGCCCACGCCTTCAACAAGTTAGGGGCGATCTGGCCGCCTTTCAAACGCCGGCCTAGTCGAGCTTGATGTTGGCCGCCTGGATCAGCTCGGCGTTGAGCTTGATATCCTGCACGAGATGGGCCGCCATTTCTTGTGGCGTCTGCAGCGGCACCACGGCATTGACGGCCAGCATTTTCGCTTTCATGTCCTCGGTTTTGGCGATCTCCACGATCTTGGCGTTGAACTTGGCGATGACGTCCTTGGGCGTGCCGGCCGGCGCGAAGATCGAAAACCAGATGGGCACGTCGGCGCCCGTGATGCCGAGTTCGGTCAAGGTTGGCACTTCGGGGAAGTTTGGGTGACGCACGCTGCCGTTGATGTTGAGCAGAATCAACTTGCCGATCTTGGCGTGCGGCAGCGAAACGGGCTCGTTCATCATATGCACGTTGCCCGGCAGCACGTCGTTGAGCGAGTCGGCGCCGCCGCGGTAGGGAACGTGCAGGATGTCGATGCCGGCCTTGAGCTTCAGCATTTCCAGGCGCAGGTGCGTTGAGGTGCCGCTGCCCGAGGAGGCGAAGGTCAACTTGCCGGGGTTCTTTTTGGCGTACTCGACCATCTCCTGGAAGGTCTTCACGCCGACCGAGGGATGGATGACGAAGCCATTGATGATGTCGCCGACGCGGCCGACCGGCTCGAAGCCCTTCAGCGGATCGTAGGGCGTCTTGCGCAGGCTGGGCAGCACCGCCAGCGGCGCATTGGGCGTGAGCAGAAAATTATAGCCGTCGGGTGGGGCCT
>DATMZT010000036.1:0-10839 GCA_035573335.1 Hyphomicrobiaceae bacterium
GCCTGGTTGCCACTGTGCATGCTGGCCCGGCTGCCGAAAGCATCCCCGGCTACCCCCTGAGGATCTGCCCGACGAACGAGCGCTGAGCCATGCTGACACGCCGAGCGGGCAAGGCCCGTCGCACGGCCCTGCCGCTCTGCCCGCAAACCCCGAATGCCCAGCGACAGCCTGGCGTCGGCTCAATGGCGACCGCGCGCTGGGATGGCCAAGAAATGCCGGGCCGCTGTTAAAGTCGGCAGCCCCGCGCTAGAAAAGAGCCCTCGCATCGGTCAACCTGCAGATGAGGCAGCGATGACGGCGCCTACGCTGAGAAGCTTGTGTCAGGACAAGGCCTACAAGTTTGGCCATTTCGTCGTCGAATTTGCCACGCCCGGCATCGGGCACATTCTCAAGGGCGCGGGCTGCGACTTCGTGTTGTTCGATACCGAGCACTCGGGCTTCTCGACCGACGTCGTGAAGGCCTGCGTGCGCTACTTCGAGGCGGCCGAACTGCCGGCAATTTTCCGTGTGCCCTCGAAATCCTACCATCATCTGGCGCGCTATGCCGATATGGGTGCACAGGGCATCATGGTGCCGCTCGTCAACGATGCCCGCGAGGCGCAGGAGCTCGTGTCGTTCGTGAAATATTATCCCGACGGCACACGCGGGGTTGGCGTCGGCTTGGCGCACGACAACTATACGGGGGGCGGGGTGCCGGAGAAATTGCAAGGCCTGAACGAGCGCAACTGCCTGTTCGTCCAGATCGAAACCGCGGCCGGCGCCGAAAATGTCGATGCAATCGCCGCTGTAACGGGCGTCGACTGCCTATGGATTGGCCATTTCGATCTGTCCTGCTCGCTTGGCATTCCGGGCGAATTCTCGCACCCGAAATTCACGGCCGCCGTTGATCGGGTGGCGGCAGCCGCGAACCGGCACGGCAAGGCGCTGGGTCGGCTGGTGACTGACCTTGATTCGGGGCTCGACTGCGCCGCGCGAGGTTTCGATTTTTTGGCCTGGCAGGGCGACGTCTGGGCCCTGCAGGCGGCCGTGCGCACGGGCATCGAGGACCTCAAGGCCGGCATTGCCGAGCGACGCCTGGTGGCGCCAGAAAGGCCAAGCCGCGGCCAAGGCGCGCCATAGGTGCGAAAGCGCCCAGCAACTTGGACGCCGGTTCACGCCGCGACCGCGCTGCGATAGAGCTCGCGCAACCGCCGATAGCCGATGCGGGCGATGCCGGCCTCGTCGAGCCAGCGCCGCGGCTCGCCGCTCCCGAACAGGCGATACTCGTCGGTGCGCCAATGCGCGCGCGCCGGCACGATGCTTTCGATGTCTCCCGGAGCGTTGCAGTGCAGGGCGACGAAGGTGAAACCAGCCGGCACCGTCGTCAGCAGCTGGCGATAGGCTTGCGGTGCCTCGCTGCTCGGCACGCCCGGCGTCATGCGGAATTGATCCACGATCGGTGTGCCCGCCGCCTCGAGCGCCGCGATGGCCGTCGCATAGGGCGCCGGGTCGACGGCGCCAAGGCGCAGCACGTCGAGGTAGCTTGCCAGATTGCGCGGCAGCAACACCGGCACGCGATACGCCCGACCGAGCCGGAGCAAGATGGCGAGCAGCTCGGGCACCAGTGCGGCACCCATATGCGTGTCGAGATGCGTCATATCGATGCCGGTCGCCAGCGCGCGTTCGATCTGCGCGCGCATTTCCGCCTCGGCCGCTTCGGGTACGAGGCGCGCGCGCAGCTTCAGGCAATTGCGCGGCAGATAGCCGTCGTCGTCGACCAGACCCGACGCCGGGCTCGTCGTCGAAATCGCGCGCCATCGGTAGCCGTCCCATTCCGACGTGAGCGTGAGATGCACGCCAAGATCAAGCGTACGATCCCTGCGGGCCGCCTCGGCAATTTCGGGGAACCAGGGGCAAGGGACCATGACGGAGCCGCTGTCAACGGCGCCGGCGCGGTACAAGTCCAAGTAGGCCTGATTGGCACCATGGCACATGCCGACGTCGTCCACGTGTAACGTGACGATGCGCGTTCTTTCCGCAAGCCCAAGCACCGCGCAGATGTCGGTCATGGCAACAATCCCGAAAAAAGAGCCTTGCCTCCGCCCACCGAGGCATTCCTGCTGGCCGCCGCCACGCCGCCGTCCGGTCGACCCGAAACAGGCCTCCTCGAAATAGGAACGCGAACAGCTCTGGCCAAGTGGCAAGGCCGGGTTTGCGGTTTGGTGCCGCGTGCCTCCGGCCGCCCGGGCGACGGCTCGCCATGGACCTTGAGGTCCCCCGTGCATGAAACTTCGCCAGCGTCGGGGCAAGATCTCGGGTTGCCCGAGGTCGCAGCCTCGCCGGACCGCCCGCCCCCGCGCGGCTTTTTCTTGCTAGGGCCTTGCCAATGCCTTGGCAATGCCTTGGGCCCTTGCTGCGCGGCGCGGGCGGGCTAAGCTCGGCGGCATTGCGGCGCGCGCGAAGGGAACAAGGCATGGGCCAGTACAGCAAGAGTGAGATCGACGGGCATCTCTATCTCGTCACCATCAATCGGCCCGAGGTCTATAACGCGCTGCACCCGATGGCCAACGCGGAGCTGTCGGCTGCCTTCGATGAGTTCGCCGCCAACCCTGAGCTGTGGGTCGCGATCATTACGGGTGCGGGCGACAAGGCGTTCTCGGCCGGCAACGATCTCAAGTATCACGCCGAGCTCCGGGCCAAGACCGGCGGTCGGCCGCAGTCTCCGGCCAAGGGTTTCGGCGGCCTCACCAATCGGCACGATCTCGACAAACCGGTGATTGCCGCGGTCAACGGCGTTGCCATGGGAGGCGGCTTTGAGATTGCGCTTGCGTGCGACATCATCGTTGCCTCGGACCGCGCCAAGTTCGCACTGCCCGAGCCGCGCGTCGGCCTCGCCGCCGGGGCCGGCGGCATGCAGCGGCTGTCGCGGCAAATTCCGCTCAAGCAGGCCATGGGAATGATGCTCACCGGGCGCCACGTCTCCGCGCAGGAGGGCTACGAGCTGGGCTTCGTCACTGCCGTCGTGCCTCATGCGGGGCTCATGCAGGAGGCGCGTCGCTGGGCTGGGCAGATCCTCGAATGTTCGCCCATGAGCGTCCGCGCCACAAAACAAGTGGTGCAGCGCTCGCTCGACGTTGGCGCAATCGAACTCGCCATGCGTAACGTGCACTATCCAGCCTATGTGGCGATGGCCAACAGCGAGGATACGATCGAGGGTCCGAAGGCATTCGCGGAGAAGCGCAAGCCCGACTGGAAAGGTCGCTAGGCAGCGCGGCTGCTCGCGCCCAGGCGCATAGCTTATTGGCTTGTCGGTGCACAATGGTTGTGCAAAGGAGGGCGCGTCACCGGCAAGCGGTGACCTCGCCGGGCGGCCCTTCTTGCAAAACCTCATTGCATTCCTGCGCTCAGCAACGGCAGCCTATGTCTTGCTGCCCGTCGCCGCCGCCTGCTGGGCCGGCAACCATATCGTCGCGCGGGCCATCGGCGGCTATGTGCCTGCGGCGAGCCTCTCGCTCGTGCGTTGGCTCCTCGTTGCGCTCGTGATCGCCCTGTGCGCGGGGCGCCATGTGATCCGGGACTGGCCGGCGCTCAGGCAAAGGTTGCCCGTGATGCTGTTCCTGGCGCTCATGGGCGGCAGCATTTTTGGCACGATGCAGTACGTGACGCTGCAGTATACGACGGCCCTCAACATGGGCGTCGTGGGCTCGATTTCCCCCGTTTTCATCGTCGCCGCCAGTTGGCTTTTGTTCGGCGATCGGTTGGGCGCCATCCAACTGTTTGGCGTGTTCGTGTCGTTGACGGGTGTGCTGGCAATCATGTCGCAGCTCTCGCTGCAGCGTCTGTTCGACTTGAGCTTCAATTTTGGCGATCTGCTGATCATCGTTAATATGGTGTTCTGGGCCATCTATTGTGCCTGTCTCAGGTTGCGCCCCAACGTGCACGCGATGAGCTTCCTGTTCGTCTTTGCGCTGGCGTCCGCCCTCTTCGTTCTGCCGTTCGCAATTTGGGAGTTCGCCCTCGGCCGGCACCTGCTGTTTGAGCCGCTCACGGTCTTTGCCGTCGTCTATGCGGCGCTTGTCACTTCGCTTTTGGCCTATGTCGCCTGGAACCGCGGTATCGAGTTGGTCGGTGCATCACGCGCCAGCGCCTTTCTGCACACGATCCCGCTGTTTGCTGCCGTCTTCGCCACCAGCCTGCTCGGCGAAAGGCTTTATCCATTTCACGTCGTTGGTTTCGCGCTGATCCTTGCCGGGGTGACGCTGGCGGCTCGACCGAACGCCAAGCTGGCGCAGGCCGATTGAGCGCGTGTCGTTTGGGATTTTTTGCCTAGGTCGCCGGCCATGGCTGGGCCTAACACGATCGAAACCGGTTACGCACCGATCAAGGCTTGGATCGACGGCGTGCCGGTCGAAGACGCCGCGCGGTGCCAGCTCTTTAACATCGCGGCGCTGCCCTTCATTCATCGCCACGTGGCGGCGATGCCCGACGTGCATTTCGGCAAAGGTGCCACGGTCGGCTCGGTGATCGCCAGCAGGGGCGCAATCGTACCGGCCGCCGTCGGCGTGGACATCGGCTGTGGCATGATGGCGGTGCGCTGTTCGCTGAGCGCAGGCGAGCTGCCCGACAGTCTCAAGCGCCTGCGGTTTGGCATCGAGGCGGCGGTGCCGCACGGTGGTGTTGGGCGCAAGGGCGGCTGGAAGGATGCGCTGCCCACCTCGGTGGCTCGGCTTTTTCGCGACAGCGGGCTTGATGCAGGTTGGAAGGAACTCGAAGATAAGCACCCCACCCTTCGCCAAGCCCAGAGCCTGACCCATCTAGGCTCGCTCGGCGGCGGCAACCACTTTATCGAGATCTGCCTGGATGAGTGCGATCGTGTCTGGGCCATGCTGCACTCGGGCTCGCGTGGCATCGGCAACCGCATCGGCAGCCATTTCATCGCCAAGGCCCGCGAAGCGCTGGAGCGGCGCCATTGACGCGGCCGCTGCCGGACCGGGACCTCGCCTGGTTGGCGCAGGGCGAACCGCTGTTTGAGGACTACGTTGCCGCCATCGCCTGGGCACAAGAATTTGCGCGTCAGAACCGAGAGGTCATGATGGCCGCCGTGCTCAAGGTTATGCGCGCACAGTTGCCTTCCTTCCGAACGGAGCGGCAGGCCATCAACTGCCATCACAATTACGTCGCGCTGGAACGTCATTTCGGTCACCCTGTCTGGGTCACGCGCAAAGGCGCCGTGCGTGCCGGCCTTGGCGATCTCGCATCATTCCCGGTTCGATGGGAACCAAATCCTACATCGTGCGCGGCTAGGGTAACCAAGACAGCTTTCAGTCCTGCGCGCACGGCGCCGGTCGCCGCATGTCACGTGGGGAGGCCAAGCGGCGCTTTTCGCTGCAAGCTCACGCGGCGGCGACGAGCGGCATCGAGTGCCGCAAGGATGCAGGCGTGATCGATGAAACGCCCATGACCTACAAGGACATCGATGCCGTCATGGCCGCGCAGACGGATCTGGTGGAGGTCGTGCACACACTGAGACGGGTCGTGTGCGTCAAGGGTTGAGGGGCACCAGTGCGGGCGCCGCCTGGCGCCCGCAGGGTCGCCCCTTATCTCAGACGATCGACGGGCACATCCCAAAAGGACCGATGCAATTCGGCGTCGACGTCGGCCCTAGTGAGGCCGATGTCCTTGAGACCGGCGTCGCTAAGTTGCTGCAGCGTACGCCGCTCCTTGCGGACCTGCATCAGCAACTCGAGCGTGAGAAAGGCCCGCGACATCCAGCCTGCGAAACCGGCCGTTGCGTTGCCCGAGGCCGATAGGGGAAATGCAAGGTGTGGCATGGTTCTGCTCCATCCTGGTCACCGCCAAGCGGTGTTGGAGCTGAACCTAAGCTTTGTGCTTGCATAAATAAATCGAATGTTATTTATATCCTGCATCAGGTTCTTTTATTTAAAGGTGTGCCATGCGCCGCGATATCGACATCGCCCTGCTGCGCGCGTTTGTGGCGGTCGTGGAGACCGGCAGCGTGACGGGCGCGGCCTCCCTGCTCAACCTCACGCAAGCCGCCGTCAGCCAGCAATTGAAGCGGCTCGAGGAGCTGTTCGGCACGCAATTGTTTGAGCGCCATCACAAGCGTTTGAGCCTGCGGCCCGACGGCGAGCGGCTGATCGTGCACGCCCACCGTCTGATCGCCCACAACGACGAGGTTTGGGGTGCCATGAGCGCGCCGGCCTACGAAGGCGAAGTCAGGCTCGGCGTGCCGACCGACATCGTCGGCGTTTTCATGCCCCCAATCCTTAAGCGCTTCGACAAGGCCTGGCCGCGCGTGCGGGTTTCGCTGAAATGCAGCACCACGCCGCAACTCCTCGAGGCCCTGCGTAAGGCCGACATCGACCTCACCTTGACCACCGAACAGGTCTGCCGACCTCACGGCGAGACTTTGCTGGAGGACGACTTGGTGTGGGCGGGCGCCGTCAACGGGGTCGCGCACCGTCGCGATCCCTTGCCGATCTCGCTGGGGCGGGAAACCTGCGAGTTTCGTCCATCGGTGTTGAAGGCCTTGCGTGACGGCAAGCGCGACTGGCGGCCCGTGTGTGAGAGCGGCATGGACGCGCTCAAGGCCTCGCTCGACGCCGACGTCGCCGTCGGGCCGTTCCTGCGCCGCACGATCCCCGACTACCTGCGCCTAGTGGACGATCCCCGGCTGCCGCGGCTGCCCAGATTCCTGATCAACATGTACCTGCCGCCAGCGCGTCAGAGCGAGATCGCCGTCGAGTTCGCCCGCCATATTCGCGCCGAGTTCGACTTGCGCTTTCGCCGCGCCCTGGCTCCGGAGCGGCGCAAGCCGATGCCGGTCGCGGCACTCGCGAGCTGAGGCGGCGGGGGTACCGGCATGGCCGTGTTCGCCACGCTCATGGAACCCTGGAGACGCCGCCGCTGGCGGGCCGACCCGGTCGCCCTTGCCGCCTACGCCGGGCTACGGCCCTTCACCGTTGTCACCGGCGGATCGGAAGGCATCGGTCTGGCACTGGCGCGACGCTTTGCCGACGCCGGCAACGACCTACTCCTGGTCGGCCGCCGGCCGGAGCCGCTGCTGGCGGCGGCCGACCGCATCCGCGCCGAGAGCCGGGTCGAGGTCGCCACCGCGGCGCTCGACATCACCGCACCCGGCACAATTGCCGCCCTCGAAGCGGCATTGGCCGCCTGCGGCGGCTACGCCGACGTTCTCGTCAACAGCGCCGGGGTCGGGTTGGCCGGCCGGTTCGGCGAGCAGTCCCCAGACGCGCTCGCCCAGTTGGTCGATGTGAACGTAGGCGCGCTGACCGCACTCACCCGGCACTTCCTCACGGGCATGCGCGTGCGTGGACGCGGCGGCATTCTCAATTTGGCCTCCCTCGGTGGCTATGTCCCGGGTCCCAATCAGGCCGCCTACTATGCCAGCAAGGCCTACGTGTTGTCTCTGTCCGAGGCCGTCGCCGCCGAGACGGCGGGGGAAGGGGTTCGCGTCTGCGCCTTGGCGCCGGGGCCGGTCGACACCCGCTTCCACGCCCGCATGGGAGCGGAAGGTGCGCTCTACCGAGTCTTGCTGCCGCCCGCCTCGGCGGAGGCAGTCGCGCGGGCGGGCTATCTCGGCTTTGCGCTCGGTTGGCGGGTGACGATCCCCGGGCTGATCAATCCCTTTTTGGCGCTGGCGATGCGTGTCATGCCGCATAGACTAGTAATTCCCATTGTCGGATGGTTGCTGCAACCACGAGGCCAGAACCTGACCAATGCTTGACGCCACCTCCCTCGCGCGCTCGCAAAACCGCGCCATCGGTCAGATCCCGCCAAAGAACCCGAAGGTTCCGGCCAAGCCCCCCGTCTGCATCATTCTGCATCAGGAGAATTCCAATCCTGGCCACGTCGGCCAATGGTTCGTCCGCAACGGGCACAGCCTCGACATCCGCAAGCCGCGCTTCGGCGATTCGCTGCCGCCGACGCTGGAGCATCACTGCGGCTGCGTCATCTTCGGGGGACCGATGAGCGCCAACGACAAGGACGATTTCGTGCGCACCGAAATCGATTGGATTGGGGTGCCATTGCGGGAGCGCAAGCCGTTTTTGGGGATCTGCCTCGGCGCGCAAATGTTGACCGTCAATCTCGGCGCCAAAGTCGGCTTCCATCCCGAGGAGCTGGTCGAAATCGGCTACTACCCCCTCCTCCCAACCGCGGAGGGCAAGGCGCTCGGGCAGTTCCCCGATCATGTCTACGAGTGGCATAAGGAAGGGTTCGAGCTGCCGAGCGGAGCGCGCTTGATCGCCACCTCGCAAGGGGCCTTTCCGAACCAGGCCTTCAGCTATGGCCCGGCGGCCGTGGGGGTGCAATTTCATCCGGAGATCACCTACGCACAGGTGCATCGCTGGACCGGCCACAATCCCCGGCGGCTCGCCATGAAGGGCGCATGTTCGCGGCAGCAACACATCGAAGGCCACGTCACGCATGCGCCCAAGGTGCAAGCCTGGCTCGACCGCTTTCTCAGCCGGTGGATCTTGGGGGGACTGGTCGAACCGGTCCCGGCGCCAGCATAGACCCTGCTCGGGCGGCTTGGCGCCGAGCGCAAACCTTGCGCCGGGCCGCCGCGCGCCGGCTCAATCCTCGTTGAACAGCCTGGTCACGAGCCGCCTCGCCAAAATGCCGGCGACGCGCCGGCGATAGTGCCCGGGCGTGAAGGTCGTCTTCATCGACATCACCTGGTCGCGCACGAGTTGCTCCAGGCCATGGTAGAGGTGGGCATCGAGCCGGCCGCCGCATAGGCGCTCGGTACCTTCGAGCAGCACAGGTCGCGGATTGGTGCCCGTGATCGCCACCCGCAAGTCGGCGAGCCTATCGCCCTCCCGGCGCAAGGCGACGGCAACGCCGGCGAGCGGATATTCGATCGAGCGGCGAACACGAAGCTTGTCGTAGCCGGAACGCAGGCCGGGCTCTTTGCGCGCGCGCACGCCGGTCACCATCTCGCCCGCCCTTAGCGCCAGGTAGTGCTTGCCGTCGCCGGCGGTAGCATCGTCGTGACGCGCGTAGCCGACGTACAGGTCCTCGACCGGCAGCGTCCGGGCCGTGCCATCCGGGGCGAGGAGATCGACCTTCGCATCGAGCACCGCCAGGGCGGGTGCCAGGTCCCCACTGAAGGTGGCGAAACACACGCCACGGCTCTTGGGCGCCACGTGGCAAATCTCGCCTGTGGTCTTGAGACAGTGGTTGTTGGCCGAGCGCCACCATTCGCTTTGGTTGTAGAAGATGCAGCGAGTGTCGAGGCAAAGGTTGCCGCCAAGGGTGCCCATATTGCGCTGGGTTGGTCCGGCCACCGATGCCGCGGCTTGCGCCAACGCGGGATAGTGCTTTGTCACCCCGGGATGGCGCTCGATTTGCTGCAGCGTGACGGCGGCCCCGAGCCCAAGGCTGTCGGCGTCGGCGCTCAGTTTGTGCAATTCCGCCACGCCATTGACGTCGATCAAGACGCTTGGCGCCACGATGCCGCGCCGGACGTTGACGAGGAGATCGGTGCCGCCGCCCAGAAGCTGGGCGCCGGGGTGGGCGCGCCGCGCGGCGAGGACGTCGCTGAGGGTCGCCGGCGTGATGAGGGCAAATGCCGGCAGGGCCTCCATTAGGCGCCCCCGGCGCGGCGCTTGCCGTTGCCGCCTAGCTCCGCCTGCCTGGCGCGGCGCTCGATGGCCGCGAACACGCGATCGGGCGTCACGGGCAAATCGTTGAAGCGCACGCGCGTGGCATCGGCAATGGCATTGGTCAAGGCCGGCAGAAAGGCCGCCAGCGAGCCTTCGCCTGCCTCCTTGGCGCCGAACGGACCGTGCGGATCATTGCTCTCGACGATGCCCACCGCGATGGGCGGGGAATCGCGAATGGTCGGGACCCGATAGTCGAGCATGTTGGCCGTGACCAGCAGGCCGTCGTGGTAGCGGGCCTCTTCGCTCATCGCCTGCCCCATACCCATCCAAACGGAGCCCTGCACCTGGCCTTCGACGCTGAGCCGGTTGAGGGCCCTGCCGCAGTCGTGTGCGACCCACACCTTGTCGACCGTGACCTGCCCTGTCTCCGCATCGACGCTCACCTCGACCACCTGGGCGGAGTAGCTGTAACCCATGGTGCCGCCGATCGCCGCGCCGCGATATTTCTTGCCGCCGTGCGATTCCGGAATGGTGGAATAGGTGCCCGTGACCGTGATCGTGCCGCCGTCCTTCAGGGCCTCGCCGACCACCTCCTCGAAGGAAAGCCCCTTGTCCTGCGCCCCGGCGCGGTAGAGCTCGCCCAGGCATTCGATGTCGCCGGGTTCGGCTTCGAGCCGCCGGGCTGCCGCGGCCAGCAGCAGCGCCTTTAATTTGTTGGCGGCGTCGATTGCCGCATTGCCGACGATGAAGGTGACACGCGAGGAGTAGGAGCCGTTGTCCTTCGGCACCACGTCGCTGTCGCCGGTGACGATGCGCACGCGGGCGATGTCGAGACCCAGGACTTCGGCCACCGCCTGCACGAGTACGGTGGAGGAGCCTTGGCCGATGTCGGCGGCGCCGGTCAGCACCACGATCGAGCCGTCGAAGTCCAGTTTCAGCTTGACGGTGGCGTGCGGCTCGCCGGTCCAGTTCACGGGCTTGGCGGCACCGGAAATGTAGTGGGAGCAGGCAAAGCCAAGGCCCTTGCCGTTCGCCAGCCGGCCCTTGCGTGTGCGCCAGCCGCTCTCATGCTCGACCCAATCGACACATTCGGGCAGGCCATAGCTGTTCACCATCAAATCGTTGGCGGTGAACGTCGGCGCCGTGAGATAGTTGGCGCGCCGCACCGCCATCGGATCGAGACCCAGTTCGCCCGCCATTTGGTCGAGCA
>DATMZT010000037.1:0-6629 GCA_035573335.1 Hyphomicrobiaceae bacterium
CGCTTTGTGAAGTCAACAAACGCGTTGCCTACGGGTACTATGCGAGCACTGCAGCCAGCCCCTTTGTTCGCAAGCTGATCGGCTGGCTCGCCAGACTTGGGTGATCGGTGACCTGGGAGTAGAATAAGGCGTGCCCCGCGATTCACTCGGTGAGGCGATGGCCTGGCCGGGCAGATTCTGGCAGATTTTGCGGTCGTTTGCCTCGCCCTTGCAAAGGACGCTGGAGAGGCGACCTCCGTTTGGCTTGTCCGCAAAGCTTCTGCTGCTCACCATTCTGTTTGTGATGCTCGCCGAGGTGCTGATCTTCGTGCCCTCGGTGGCCAACTTCCGCATCACCTGGCTGACCGATCGGCTGACTGCGGCCCAGCTCGCCGCCCTGGCGGCCGAGGCGGTGCCGGGAGGCGTCGTGCCCGATACGCTGCGCCTGGAGTTGCTGCGCACGGCGCAGGTCAAGGCGGTCGCCTTAAAGCGCGACAACGAGCGCCGCCTGGTGCTGCCGGCCGATGGCAGCCTGAATTTCGACGATACCTACGACTTCCGCGCCAGCGCGCGCCCGTCCGGTATCGCCGATCAATTGGCGCTGCGGTTCCGACTGATCTGGGATGCCCTTGGCGTATTCTTCGCCAACGAGTCGCGCGTCATTCGCGTGGTCGGCGAACCTGGGATGGGCAGTGGCGCCTTCGTCGAGATCGTCATGCCAGAGGCTCCCCTGAAAGCGGCCATGATCCGTTATGGCCTGAATGTGCTCGGGCTGTCCGTGATCATCTCCATCATCACGGCCGCCCTCGTCTACTTTGCGCTCAACGGCCTGCTCGTTCAGCCCATGATGCGATTGACCCACAACATGCTGCATTTCAGCGAGCGTCCGGAGGATGCCAGCCGCATTATCGTGCCGTCGGAGCGGCAAGACGAGATCGGCACGGCCGAGCGCGAGCTTGCCCACATGCAAGCCGAGCTGGCGCAAACCCTGCATCAGAAGAGCCGGTTGGCGGCGTTGGGTCTTGCCGTCAGCAAAATCAACCATGATCTGCGCAACATGCTGGCCAACGCCCAGCTGATTTCGGACCGGCTTGTCAGCTTGCCTGATCCGGCGGTGCAACGCTTCGCGCCAAAACTGATTGCGTCATTGGGCAGGGCCATCACGCTTGCCGACAGCACGCTCAAGTTTGGTCGCGCCGAGGAAGCCGCCCCCCGTCGGGAGTTGATGAGCCTGGAAGCGCTGGCTGCCGAAGTGGCCGACGGGCTTGGCCTGCCGCGCGAGGGTGCGATCGACTGGACGGTCGCCATGGACTCCGGCCTGCGTGTCGATGCCGATCGAGACCAGCTGTTTCGCGTCTTGAGCAATCTGTGCCGCAACGCCTTGCAGGCCATCGAGCTGCGCGAGCCGATCAAGGGGCGGATCGAGATTTCAGCGCAGCGCAACGGCCAGCGCGTCACCATCGAAGTGTGCGACGATGGACCCGGTGTGCCGCAGAAGGCGCGCGCCCATCTGTTCCAGGCCTTCCAAGGCTCAGCCCGCAAGGGTGGTACCGGCCTCGGCCTCGCGGTTGCGCACGAGCTTATTACGGCCCACGGCGGCACAATTCGGCTGCGGGACTCGGAAATTGGCGCCGTCTTCGTCGTGGAGATTCCCGACCGCGCGAGCTGACGGGTGCCGCACCGCACGCCCCTCCCGTCGGTCGGTGTTTGAGAAACTTTTCCCGGCGCAACCACTGCTTGGCATAGGAGCTGCTGGGGCGCGTTTTGCCCCTTGTCAGCCGACCGCCAACCTGAGCCGGGAGGGCATCGATGCGGCGCGACAGCTTGCGCTTTGGCCGCGGGTTTCGGATCTCGATCGGCTATGGCCGCGCCCAGGCCACCCAGATGGTCGTTCCGCCGTGCGGACCCGAGGGAGGGGCGACAACCGCCAGCACGGGCGCGGATCGATGGCTGTTCGTGGTGCCGGGTCTTGGCAAAGCCATTGTCAACGGCAGGCGCTATCCCTTGCGCGCCGGTTCGCTTATCCTGAGCGAGCGTGGCGGCCGGCATGAGATCCGTTGCACCGGGCGCGCCGATCTCAAGACCGTGAGCATCTATTTGCCGCCCGCCTACAGCCAAAACGGCAAAGAGCTCGCGAACCCTTCGGTCGACCACGTCGGGACCATAGCTCGACCATAGCCGATGAGGACCTGAGCATGACCACGTTCACCGTGCGGCAAGGCAAGCGCTATCGCGCCAAGATCCAACTCGGCTGGCTCGAAGCCTTCGCCAGCAATGAGCTGATCGCCGGCAAGTTGCGCGCCGCGGGGTTCAGCGAGGTTGGCGTCTCCGGCAGCGGCGAGACGCGTCTGGCCGAGGCGCTCTGGCCCAATGCCGACGGCACCGGCGAGATGCCGCCGCAGGTCGCCGAGATCGTGGAAATCATCGACGCCTGATGGGGACGGTCGTCCCAAACTCAGTCGTTGAATGCAGCCTAGCCCCGCGGTCGCTGCAAGCTCGTGCGCCGGTGGCGCCCGGTGCTGTTTTCCGGACGGCAACGGCGCGGGGACGAAGCGGAGGCTTGCAGGCGCGTTGCTGCAGGTGGCGCCTATGCCTAGCCCGTGAGGTTGTCAATTGATCGAAGATGGAGCAGATCGGTGCGGCCCTCACCGCCCGCTTCTTGTTTGCGCTGGCGAATTCTTCTTCGCTAAGCTGCCGGAAACGTGTGATCGTGGCCTGCGCCGCAAGGCCTAGGGAGGCAGAAATGCGCGAAAAACCCGTGGAACCCCAGAGCATACGTGCCGAGGACATCGATCCTCGCTATCGTTGGGACCGCGCGCTGCCGGCGCTCGGAAGCATGGGCGTCGATTTCGAGGAGCGCGTCGATTACCGTCGCCTACACACCTATCGGTTAAGCCGAGCGCGCATGGCGCTCGAGAAGTCCGATCTCGGCGCGCTGTTGGTGATGGACGTCAACAACATCCGCTATCTCACTTCAACCAAGATCGGCGAATGGGAGCGCGACAAGATCTGCCGCTGGGCGCTGCTCACGCGCGCCAGCGCCGATCCGATCCTGTGGGACTTCGGCTCTGCCGCCGTGCACCACCGGCTCTACGCTCCGTGGCTGAAGCCGGAAAACTGCAAAGCGGGCCTGCTCGGCCTACGCGGCACCGTCTCGCCGTCCTTCGGACTGATGCAGCGGCACGCCAACGAGATTGCCTCCCTGATCAGGGAGGCGGGCGTCGCCAATATGCCGGTCGGGGTCGATATCATCGAGCCGCCCATGCTGTTTGAATTGGAGCGGGCGGGCCTCAAAATCGCCGACGGGCAACAAACCATGTTGGAGGCGCGCGAGATCAAGAGCATCGACGAGATCGCCCTTTTGAACCGAGCCGCCGCGATGGTGGACGGCGCCTATCAGCTCGTGCACGAAGAGCTAAAACCTGGCGTGCGCGAGAACGACATTGTCGCCAAGGTCAACGAGTTCCTCTACCGCCACGGCTCCGACGACGTGGAGGCCATCAATGCCATCTCGGGGGAACGTTGCAACCCGCATCCACACAACTTCACCGACCGCATGTTGCGGCCGGGCGACCAGGCCTTCTTCGACATCCTGCAGTCGTTCATGGGCTACCGCACCTGCTATTACCGCACCTTCAACGTCGGACGCGCCACACCAGTGCAGCAGGACGCCTACAAGCAGGCGCGCGAGTGGCTCGACAAGGCAATCGCGCTCATCAAGCCCGGCGTGTCGACGGACAAGGTGGCGAGCGTCTGGCCCAAGGCCGAGGCCTTCGGCTTCCCCGACGAAATGAGCGCCTTTGGACTGCAGTTCGGCCACGGCATCGGCTGCGCCATCCACGAGCGGCCCATCATTTCGCGGGTGATTTCGCTCGAGCATCCCACGGAAATTCGGGAAGGAATGGTGTTCGCGCTCGAGACCTACTGCCCGGCCAAGGACGGCTATTCGGCTGCCCGCATCGAGGAGGAGGTAGTGGTCAGCGACAAGGGCTGTCGTATCATCACGTTGTTTCCGGCCGAAGAACTACCGATTGCCAATCGGTATTGAAAGCGGCTGGGTGTGGACGTGCTCCGGGCGGATACCGACGCCGATCAGGCGCGCCGGCAGGCGCCGCAGATAGGGACAGCCGTCAAGCCACCGCACCGGCAACGGCGGGGCCGGCGCGGTGCGGCTGGCAAGCACGCGGCTGAGAAAGTTGTTTTGGATTTGCACCTGCAGCCATTGCGTGACCCGCGTCGGAAATAGGCGGCGTTCCTGGACGGCCTCCAGATTGCGCAGCGTGAGCCGACCCCTGCGCAAGGGCTCCGCCAAGAGATTCGACGCAGCCACCGCATCCTGAATGGCCAGGTTGATGCCGACGCCGCCAACCGGAGACATAGCATGGGCGGCATCGCCGATGCACAGCAAACCGGGGCGCGCCCAGGTCGTCAGCCGGTTCACAGCCACGCTCAGGAGCTTGACGTCATGCCAATCCTTGAGCTCCGCCAACCGGTCGCCTAGCAACGGCGCGACGTCCGCCACCCGGTCGCGAAAGGCAGCAATACCTTCGCCGCGCAGCTTTTGCGCTTGCCCCTTGGCGATGACGTAGGCGCACTGCCAGTAGTCGCTACGGTCGAGCATCACAAGCAGCGCGCCGGCACCCACGCGGCCCAGTACCTCGTGGGGATCGCCGGGCCGTTTTGACAGTCGCATCCACAAGACGTCGATCGGCGCGCCCAGGTGCTTGACCCTAAGACCCGCCGCATCCCGCAAGTTCGAATCGCGGCCATCGGCGGCGACGACCAGGTCCGCTCGGATGCTGAGTGCGCCGTTTGCCGCCCTGGCGCGAACGCCCACCACTCGGCCGTGCTCCTCGATCAGGCCCGTCGCCTCGGTCTGCAGGCGCAGCTGGAAATTGGAATAGCGCCTCGCCTGTGTGGCGATGAAATCGAGGAAGTCCCACTGCGGCATCAACGCAATAAAGCGGCAATGCGTCGGTAGGTGGGTGAAATCGGCGATCTGCAACGACCGGTCGCCAATGACGACGGCAAGCTGCTCAATTTTCTGATGCGGACGCTCAAGAAAGCTGGCGAGCAGCCCGAGCTCGTACATCACCTCCAGGGTCGAGGGATGGATGGTGTCGCCCCGAAAATCACGCAGGAAATCCGCGTGTTTCTCGAGCACGTCGACCTCCACGCCGGCGCGCGCCAGCAGCAAGCCCAGCATCATGCCCGCGGGGCCACCGCCGACAACGCAGCAGCGCCTGTTAATGCTCGTTGCGTCCATATGCTGCCGTGCGCGTCTGTAATAGGGCTAGGTCTTGCCGGCCGCAGCCAGCGCCGCCTCGCGTGCCTTCATGGTGCTGATATAGCCGCGGTTGTGGGTCGGACTGATGAGCACCTCATTGATGCACACGTGCGCCGGCTGTTTGGCGACAAACGCGATCAACTCACCCATGTCCTCCGGTTGGAGCATGCGTGCCATGGTCTCTGCCGTCTCGGGGATCGGGCGATTCTTTAGGATCGGCGTGGCCACCTCGCCAGGGCACACGGCGCAGGAGCGAATCCCATGCATGCACTCCTCGAGATTGATTGTGTGGCTCATCGCCACCATGCCGTGCTTGGCCGCCGTGTAGCCGGGCCCCGAAACCGGACCGATGAAGCGACCGGCCCATGACGCGGTGTGGATGAAGAGGCCGTCACCCTGCGCGCGCATGATCGGCAGGGCCGCCGCAACGACATAGAACGCGCTTGTCAAATTGCCTTGAATGAGCGTGTCGATGCCATCGGCAGTCAAATTTCGCCAAGCGCGCTCGGGAATGTTGGCCCCGGCATTGTTGACGACGACATCCAACCGGCCCCAGTCCACCTTGATAGTCTCGGCAATCTTTTTGACCTCGCTCTTCTTGCTGAGGTCGGCAGGCTGCACGCGGGCCTTGCCGGCAGCGGTCGCATTGATGCGTTGCGCAACGGCTTGCAAAAGCCCCGCGCGGCGGCCGCTAAGGACGACCGTCATACCTTCTTCCGCCAGCGCCACGGCAGCGGCTTCGCCGATGCCGGTGCCCGCACCCGTCACCCATGCCACCTTGCCCGTGAGCTCTTGCATGCCCTTGGCTCCTTGCCGTTACCCAAGCCGTTCTAGCGCCACCGATCACGTCTGCGATAGTCGCAACCGCGCTTAACGCGCTAGGGCGCGGGCTCGAGGGGGAGGTGGGCGCGGAGCCGAGCCACCGTCTCCAGGTGACGCTCGTGTTCGCCGGCAAAGCGCAGCACGAGGTGCTTGGCTCCCGCCTCGGCGTAGGCTCTAAGCCAGTCCGCCAGACCCTGCGCCGGACCGGCATAGCAGGCCTGTCGCGCCCGAATTTCGGCGGCCGGTCGGCCGTAATACTGCGCCAGATAGGCATCGAGCCGCGCTTGTGCTCGCTGGGCGTCGTCGTCGACGGCCAAGGTCAGATACATCGCGCCGACGAGCGCGTCGGGGTCGCGACCGGCGGCGCGGGCGCTGGCCGCGACCTCTTGCCACTGCTGAGCCCAGCGCGCGGGCGAGGGCGAGTTCGGTAGCCAGCCGTCGAACAGCTTACCGACGCGCTCAAGGCTGGCGGGCTGCGCGCCTGCCACCCAGATGGGTGGCCCACCGGGCCGATGCGGCAGCGGTCCGAGCACACCCCCCT
>DATMZT010000038.1:0-32150 GCA_035573335.1 Hyphomicrobiaceae bacterium
AAGGCCATCACCACCATTGAAGGCCTGCATCCCAAGCACGAGCATCCCGTCCAGGTTGCCTGGCGCGAGGTCAGTGTGCCCCAGTGCGGGTACTGTCAGACCGGCCAGATCATGCAGGCAGCGGCGCTGTTGGCGAAAAAACCGGCGCCGACCGACGAGGAGATCACCGCCGGCATGGCCGGAAACCTCTGTCGCTGCGGCTGCTATCAACGCATCCACGCGGCCGTTCGCGCCGCTGCTAAGGGGGCGTGACATGACAGAGCTCAGCACGCATAGCAAAATCACGATCAGCAACGTCAGCCGCCGCCATCTGTTGAAGGGCGTGGCCGCCACAGGCGGGCTGGTGCTTGCCGCCCAGCTAGTAGGCATCAAGGGCGCGCTTGCCGGCTATCCGACCGGCGCCTCCGCCATGCCAAATGGCGTCGTCTCCGACCCGAAGATCTTCGTCTCGATCGGCAATGATGGCATCGTCAGCATCGTCGCCGCCCGCGCCGAAATGGGGACGGGCGCGGCACGTACCGCGCTGCCAATGATGGTTGCCGATGAGATGGGCGCCGACTGGGCGCGCGTCCGTGTCGTGCAGTCGCCCGGCGATGAGAAGACCTACGGCAACCAGGACACCGACGGTTCCCGCAGCGTGCGCCACTTCATTCAGCCGATGCGCCAATGTGGCGCCGCGGCGCGGCAGATGCTGGAAACGGCCGCTGCCAAGAAGTGGGGGGTCGACGTCAGCGAGGTCGAAACGCAGGTGCACGAAGTCGTGCACAAGCCGTCCGGCCGCAAGCTGGGCTTTGGCGAGCTTGCCGCCGATGCCGCCGCCTTGCCGGTGCCGGCGGATGACAAGATCAAGCTCAAGGACCCCAGTGCCTTCCGCTATATCGGCAAGGGCAACGTTCGCCCGACCGACCAGGTGGACAT
Organism: Hyphomicrobiaceae bacterium; assembly: GCA_035573335.1. Taxonomy (GTDB): domain Bacteria; phylum Pseudomonadota; class Alphaproteobacteria; order Rhizobiales; family Hyphomicrobiaceae; genus AWTP1-13. The sequence goes on from DATMZT010000038.1 coordinate 919, forward strand.
CACCACTGGGCATGCCGTCTACGGACAGGACATCATGCTGCCGGGCATGAAGTTCGCCGTCGTTGCCAGGCCGCCCGTCGTCGGCGGCAAGGTGGCCTCCCTCGACAGCAGTGCGGCCATGAAAGTGCCGGGTGTGGAAAAGATCGTCACCCTGCAGCCGACACCGGCGCCGTACAAGTTCAACCCGTTGGGCGGCGTTGCCGTCATCGGCAAGAGCACTTGGGCGGTACTCAAGGGCCGCGAGGCGCTCAAAATCACCTGGGATGCGGGACCCAACAAGGTCTACGACTCCAAGGCCTATCGCGCCCAGCTCGAGGAAAGCGTCAAAAAGCCCGGCAAGGTCGAGCGCAACGTCGGCGACGTCGACAAAGCACTGGCATCCGCGAGCAAGGTCATCACGGCCGAATACTATGCTCCCCACATTCATCACGCGACCATGGAGCCTCCGGCGGCCGCGGCGCGCATGACGAATGGCAAATGGGAAGTGTGGGCCCCGGTCCAAAGCCCCGGGCAGGCGCGTGACGATATCGCCAAAGCGCTTGGCGTCAAGCCCGAGGAGATGCAGCTCCACACCACCCTGCTCGGTGGTGGTTTCGGGCGCAAATCCAAGTGCGACTTTGCCATCGAGGCGGCGTTGCTTTCCAAAGAGATGGGCGGCACGCCGGTCAAGGTGGTATGGACGCGCGAGGATGATCTGCAGCACGGCTTCTACCACACCGTGACCGCAGAGCGCTTCGAAGCAGGCCTCGACGCCAACAACAAGGTCGTTGCCTGGCGGCATCGCAGCGCTGCGCCGTCGATCCTGTCCACCTTCGCGCCCGATCCGAAGCATCCCTTCGACATCGAGCTCGGCATGGGTTGGGTCGACACCCCCTTCGACGTGCCCAACATTCGCATGGAGAGCGGGGAGGCGCAGAGCCACGTTCGCATCGGCTGGTTCAGGTCGGTCAACAACGTGGTGCACGCATGGTCGACGCAATCCTTCGTGGCCGAAATCGCCCACCAGCTGGGTAAGGATCCCAAAGACTTCCTGCTGGAGCTGATCGGACCGGACCGCACCATCGACCCGCGCGAGCAGGTCACCACCAAGTGGTGGAACTACGGCGAACCCTTCGAGACCTATCCGATTCAAACGGGGCGGTTGCGAAGAGTGGCCGAACTCGCCGCCAAGGAGGCGGGATGGGGCAAACAGCTGCCGAAGGGACAGGCGCTCGGCATCGCCGCGCACCGCAGCTTTGTCAGCTACATTGCAACCGTCGTGCACGTTGAAGTCGGCGACAAGGGGAAGATCACGATCCCTCGCGTCGATACCGCCATCGATTGCGGTTTCTGCGTGCATCCCGAGCGGGTGCGGTCGCAAATCGAGGGCGCCGCGGTCATGGGCCTGACGCTCGCCAAATATAGCGAGGTCACCGCCAAGAACGGCGCCATCGAGCAGACTAACTTTAACGACTACCCGCTCGTGCGCATCGACGAGTCGCCCAAGGAGACGCGCGTGCACATCGTCGATAATCCCATCGACGTGCCCCCGAGCGGGGTCGGCGAGCCGGGGGTCCCACCCTTCGCGCCCGCCTTGTGCAACGCCATCTTCGCCGCCACCGGCAAGCGGCTGCGCCAGCTGCCGATCGGCGATCAGCTGGCCTGAGGGGCAAGCCGGGGGCAGGCCCGCCCCCGGATGGCAACCGTTGCATCGGTCCCAAGGCGACCTTGGGGCCGATGCTTTTTTTGTGAACGGCGCCGCCCTGGGGCGATCGCGGCCGACCCCCTCGGCTGCGTGCTGGACAGGCTTGGCGGGAGGCGCGACAATTCCGCCTTGACAGCATCGGACGTGCAACAATGTTTTCGAGCCTGAAAGCGATGTGGGCCCGCCTGGCGGGCGGGCAAACCGGCGGCGGCGCGCAGCCGGCAATCGAGGCCGTGGACTACAAGGGCTACCGAATTCGCCCCGCCCCCTACCTCTCGGGCAGCCAGTACCAAACCGCCGGCAGCATCGAGAAGGACACCCCCGAGGGGTTAAAGCAGCATAACTTCATCCGTGCCGATACCTACCCGAGCCGGGAGGATGCCATCGCCTTTACGGTGTCCAAAGCCAAGCAGATGATCGACCTGCAGGGCGAGCGCATCTTTGGTTGAGCGCCTGACGCGAAACGCGAGCACCCACCCAGCCACCCACCCCGCCGGCGCCTCCCGCGACCCCTAGCGCTTTTGCCTTGGCCAGCACGCACCCGGATGTTGCCGCGCTGGCGCACGCCGCACGAACATCCGCGCGGCCGCTTTGGCTTGATCGCGCGCGCCCCCCGAGGTTTTCGCCCCCGACCGGTACCCGCGTTGCCCGGGCCGCCGCCGGGCTGGGCGATCGCGGCATCCTCTTGGCGAAGGCGTTGTGACCATTTGCCCCTGCCCCCGTGCCGCCCGGGCTGCCCGTGCATCCAAGGCCGCATCGTCACCGCCAGCGGTAAGCTCCGGGGCCGACCGCTCCGTTCACGCCGAGGTGTCCAATTTGTAATCCACTCTGTCCAAAGTGTAATCGAACCATACCTTTGCGAGGGCGGCAGCGCGCATATGTAACGGGAGAATGGGTCACTTCAGTTGCCTGGCCCGAGGCACAATCGTTGCACTCTTCTAGGAGACGCGTAATGCCCATGCTTCCCAATCAACCAACCCAACCGCCATCATTCCGCTTACGCCTGTCTCGACGCGGCCTCAGCACCGTCGCGGGCCTCGGCATGCTCGCCGCGGCGGGCGCGATGGCAATCTTCACACCCGCAGAGCGCGTCGCCGGCCTCATGTCCAGCAGCAGCGCGCTTGCCGCCGAGACCACCGCCCCTCCCGCTGTCGCGATGCCGAGCTTCGCCGACCTGGTGGAGCGCCTCAGGCCGACCGTCGTCTCCGTCTATGTGGATGCCGAGGTCGGCAACGTCGCGCAGTTGCCCGGCCGTGGACGCCAGGGCGAGGAGCTGCAAGGACAGAACCCATTTGGCCCGGGTTCGCCGTTCGAGTTCTTCTTCCGTCAGTTCGGTAACGGCCAGGGCATGCCGGCCCAGAAGGTGCGCGCTCAGGGCTCGGGTTTCTTCATCTCGACCGACGGCTACGTGCTAACCAACAACCACGTGGTCGATCACGCCAAGAGCGTGCAGATCAAGACCACCGAAGGCAAGACGCTTGAGGCCAAGGTGGTGGGCACCGACGCCAAGACCGACCTCGCGGTGCTCAAGGTTACGGCGTCTGGCAGCTTTCCGTTCGTCAAGTTTGCCTCCCACGCCCCGCGCGTCGGTGACTGGGTGCTGGCCATGGGTAATCCCTTCGGCCTCGGCGGTACCGTGACGGCCGGGATCGTCTCCGCCAGCGGGCGTGACATCGGCTCGGGACCCTATGACGACTATCTGCAGATCGATGCCCCAGTGAACAAGGGCAACTCCGGCGGGCCGACCTTCAACACGCAAGGCGAGGTGATCGGTGTCAACACCGCGATTTATTCGCCGTCCGGTGGCTCCATCGGCATCGCTTTCGACATTCCTGCCGACACCGCCAGGACCGTGGCCGAACAACTCAAGAGCAAGGGCTCGGTGGCGCGTGGTTGGATCGGCATCATGGTGCAGCCGGTGACGGCCGATATCGCCGATAGCCTCGGGCTCACGGATGCCAAGGGCGCCTTGATCGACGATGTGCAACAGAGCGGCCCCGCCGCCAAGGCCGGCCTCAAGAGCGGCGACCTGGTGCTCGCCGTGGGAGACGAGGAGATCAAGGATGCCCGCGAGCTTGCCCGCAAGATCGCCAGCGTTGCTCCCGGCCAACAGCTGACCATGAACGTCAAGCGCGATGGCCGGGAGCAGGCCATCACGGTGACGACCGCCGCCTTCCCGGATGACCAGGGCAAGCTGACCCTGCAGGACCGCCGCGAGCCCGGCACCAACCCCGGCGACGCCAAGCTCGGGTTGTACCTGGCACCGGCCAGCGAAGTGGACGGCGCAGGCTCCCAGGGTGTGGTCGTCGTTAACGTGGATCCGAGCGGCGTCGCCGCCGACAAGGGTCTCCAGCAGGGCGACGTCATCCTCGACGCTGGCGGCAAGACGGTATCGAAGCCAAGTGACGTCAGCGCCGCCGTCAGTGAGGCGCGCAAGGCTGGCAAACACTCGATCCTGATGCGCGTGCGCGGCGCCGAGGCCACGCGCTACGTGGCGCTGCCGATCGCCTGACCGGCGTTGCAAAGCCCGGCAATACTGAGAGGCGCCACGGCGCGGCCGTGGCGCCTTGTTGTATGGCCGCTTCCGCCTCGATCAGTTGCCGAATAGCCCTTGGAAGAAGTCGTTGCTGCTTTGCTGATAGCCCTTGCCGCGCTTTTGTGAGGCCTCACGCATGGCGTCGTTGGCGTTTGGCGCCGGCTCGAGCGGCAATGGCTTGCCCGCCAGCGCCGCGATCAGGCGCCGGTCGTGCCCGTAGAGATCGGCTTGGAATTTCACGTGACCATCCTCGCCGGCGACGGCGGTAAAGTAGGTCACGTGCACCGGGATCTGCGTTGACAGCGTGATCTCGTTGTTTCCGCCCCGCGCCATCAGATCGCGGACCTGCTCGGCCGACCAGCCTTTGTCCTCGCCCAAAAGAATCTCGGCGAGTTTGCCCGGATTTTGCACGCGCATGCAGCCATGGCTAAAGGCGCGCACCGGCTTTTCGAACAACTCGCGCTGCGGCGTGTCGTGCATGTAAATGTCGTGCCGGTTCGGGAACCTGAATTTGACGGCGCCTAGCACGTTGGATGCCCCCGGCGGCTGAATAAAGGTAAAGCGCCGGATGTCGACTTGGCTCCAGTCGACTTGGCTCGCATCAATCGGACGGCCATTGTAGCTGACCCGCAGGTTATGCCGTTCCAGGACGCGCGTATCGGTGCCGCCAAAGCCACCGAAAATCCCGGACCCGCCGGGTCGCAGGTAGGGCAGGATCTCCTTGAGCTTGATGGAGTCGGGCACGCCCCATTCCGGGCCAAACACGACGTAGCGCATGTTGGCCGAAAACATCACGGTCTGCGTGTCGGGCTTGCCGACAATGATTTTGGCCTGGTGCACGAGCCGACCATGCTTGACGACGCGCGTCGTGAACTCGGGGACGTTGTCCCAAACATAAAATTTTCCGAGCTCCTCCGGCATCCAGCGCCAGCGCTCCATGTTGGCGATGATGCGCTGCAGGTCGGAGCTGGGGGAGATTTCCGCCGGCCGGGCGCTCCCGTTAAGGGCCGCGCGCGTGCGGCCGCTGATGGCGCCATCCGCCGGGCGTATCCCCTTTTGGCGTTGGAACGCGATCACCGCCTCGGCCAAGGCATCGTCATAGACGTCCCGCGCCCCGGCCCTGGCCGGTACCTCGAGACGTTGACGCAAAAAGGCGACGTGGGGATGCTCCATCCCCGGCCTCAGCGTGGGACCGTTGGGCAGCTCGATCGCCGGCTCGGCCGAGGGATCCGGGCGGCTGCCGCCCGCGGGTGCCTTGAGCAGCGCCTGGCGCAACCGTTCAAATTGCGGATGCTTCGGGTGCAGGCCCTGGAGATAGGTGCCCGGCGTGTCGGTGGCCGCCAGGGCTGCCATCACCACCTTGGGATCAAGCAGGGTCGGCTTTTGATCGAAGCTACGGCTGACCTGGGACGGGTCGAGGCGCCCGCCGCGGGCATGCCGCGCATACTCCAGCGCAGCCAAGCTGAGTTTGATTTCAGCGGCAGCCAGCGTGGAGGGACGCGCTTCGCTCGAGGCCAGCTGCGGCAGCTCGAACGCCGCGACGCTGAGACCCCAATCCTCCGCCCGGCGGATCTCGGTAAGGGCATGGCGTGCCCGGGGCGTGAACCCATCCGCCTTCACCCACAGCGGCGCTGCGTTGGCCTCCCCGTAGTAGGCCACCAACGCCGCCCGATCGCCGCGATCGACAGCGCCGCGCGTCGGTTGGGCGAGCTGTTGGCGCACCTCTTCAAGAACGGGATCGGTCACGCGCACCGCCGTCGCCGCAGCCGTCCCGTCTGGCGCGGGGGCCGCCGGTTCGGCCGACGCCGGCGCATAGGGAGCCGTCGCAGGCGCCGTCGGCTCGACGCTGGCAGGGCCGTCGCCCGCGGGTGCCTCGGCGGCAGCGCCGGTGGCAGCCTGCGCGGCCGGCGTTGCCGCAACCGCTGCGGGATCGGTCAGCACCTGCGCGCGGGCTGGTGCGGCCGCCCCGAGCGCCAACACCAAGGTCGCCGAGACGAGGCCGGCGCCCGCCGCGACCAGGTTCTTTCTGTCCATTGCTTCTTTTTCTCCAAGATTCATCGCAAGCTAGCCGTAAGCTTGAGCCCTGACCAGCAATACGCAGTGGAGACCTGCGCAGATCGCGCGCAGGTCTGGCAAGCCTGCAACAGAAAAGTGGACGGTTTTTTGCAGCCCGGCCACCCCATTACGGGCACGCATTGTGGCGACTTTTAGCGCGCTCTGCCTCAGTCTGGACCTTGGCCCGCAAAGTCGCCGAAAGCCCACCATTGTGACCATCTTGCAGGTGGCCGCGGCCCTCAGCCGGGCTGGGGCGGCTCAGCGCCCAGGCGCTGCAACAGGGCCTCCAGGATCGGCCTTTGCCCCTTGAGGATCTTGCGCCAGGCCAGATCCGGCGTGAACCAGGCCGCCCGGTCGACTTCCGGAAACTCGCTCGTGCGCCCAGACCGCGGTGGCCACTCCATGGCAAAGGTGTTCGACACCAGGGCTTGGGGATCGAACGCCCCTTCCAGCGCCCACACCTCGACGATCTTGGCTGCCGACTGGCGAAAGGCGCCGAGCGCCATGGCTTTGCCGTCGGCCGTGGCACCCGTTTCTTCCCTGAACTCGCGCTTGGCGGCGGCGAAAGCGTCCTCGCCCGGCGCGTAGCCGCCCTTGGGTATGGTCCACGCCCCGTCGTCCTTTTTGGCCCAGTAGGGCCCGCCGGGATGCACCAGCAAAACCTCGACCTGAGGACCGCTGCGCCGGTAGAGCAAAATGCCTGCGCTGTGATGGGGCATAAAGCCTACGCGGGGGCCGCAGGGCTGCCGGCGGGCAAGCTCATCGCGCTTTACCGAGGCCGCCGCCGAGACGGCCAGGATGGCGCCGAGACCAGCCAGCCAAGCCCAGGGGCGGCATGGCCCGGTTCGCGCCTAACCGCGTCTGGCCCAGCCAACCCGTGGGGCTGGGCCGGTGCGCGTTGCTGGGCGCGCGCCTCACTCGGCAGCCTCGCGCTTTGCCCGCAGCGTGCTGCGCCGGCCCAGCAGCTCCTTCAAATATTGGCCCGTAGAGCTCTCCTTCACCTTGGCTACATCCTCGGGCGGGCCCTCGGCCACAATCGAGCCCCCACCGTCGCCGCCCTCCGGTCCCAGGTCGATGATCCAGTCAGCGGTCTTGATGACCTCGAGATTGTGTTCGATGACGACGACAGTATTGCCGGCATCCGCCAGCTCGTGCAGCACCTCCAGCAGCTTTGCCACGTCATGGAAGTGCAGCCCCGTCGTCGGCTCGTCGAGAATGTAGAGCGTTCGTCCGGTGGCGCGACGCGACAGTTCCTTGGCCAACTTGATCCGCTGCGCCTCTCCTCCTGAGAGCGTGGTCGCCTGCTGGCCGATATGGATGTAGCCGAGCCCAACGCGCGCCAGCGTCTCGAGCTTGTCGCGGATCGACGGCACCGCCTTGAAGAACTCGGCCCCCTCCTCCACCGTCATGTCCAGCACGTCGGCAACCGATTTCTCCTTGAACTTCACCTCCAGCGTCTCGCGGTTGTAGCGTTTACCCTTGCACACATCGCAGGTGACGTAGACGTCGGGCAGGAAATGCATCTCGATCTTGATGACGCCGTCACCCTGGCAGGCCTCGCAGCGCCCGCCCTTGACGTTGAAGGAAAAGCGCCCCGGCTGGTAGCCACGCGCCTTGGCCTCCGGTAGCCCTGCATACCACTCGCGGATCGGCGTGAAGGCGCCCGTATAGGTCGCTGGGTTCGATCGTGGCGTGCGCCCGATCGGCGACTGGTCGATATCGATCACCTTATCGAGGTGCTCCAGGCCTTCGATCCGGTCATGCTCGCCAGGATATTCGCGCGCATTGCTGAGCCGACGCGCTACCGCCTTGTAGAGCGTATCGATGAGCAAAGTGGACTTGCCGCCGCCCGACACGCCGGTGATGCAGGTGAGCAGGCCGAGGGGGATTTCCGCCGTCACATTCTTCAAGTTGTTGGCGCGCGCGCCGATCACCTTGAGGGCCTTGTCGGTGCGCTGGCGCCGCCGCGTCGGGTTCGGGATCTGGCGCACGCCGGTCAGATATTGCCCGGTGATGCTGTTCGGGCTGGCCATGACCTGGTCGGGCGTGCCTTGCGCGACGATATGGCCGCCATGGATGCCGGCCCCCGGTCCGATGTCGACCACGTAGTCCGCCGACAAAATCGCATCCTCGTCGTGCTCGACCACGATTACCGTGTTGCCGATATCGCGCAGGTGTTTGAGCGTTTCCAACAAACGCGCGTTGTCACGTTGGTGTAGGCCGATCGACGGTTCATCGAGGACATAGAGCACACCCGTCAATCCCGAACCGATCTGCGAGGCTAATCGGATGCGCTGGCTCTCGCCACCCGACAAGGTGCCCGAAGACCGCGACAAGGTCAGATAGTCAAGGCCGACATCGACCAGGAACTGCAGTCGTTCGCGGATCTCCTTCAAGATGCGGGTGGCGATCTCGTTCTGCTTCTTGGAAAGCTGCTTGGGCAGCTCGCTGAACCAGGCGTTGGCCGCACGGATCGACATATCGGTGACCTGTCCGATATGCAGTCCGTCGATCTTTACCGCCAGCGCCTGTGGCTTGAGCCGATAGCCGCCGCAGGCATCGCACGGATGCGCCATTTGGTAGCGCGCCAACTCTTCGCGCACCCAGTCGCTATCGGTCTCGCGGAAGCGTCGCTCGATATTGTTGATCACCCCCTCGAAGGGTTTGCAGTTCTTGTACTTGCGCGCCCCATCCTCGTAGACAAACTCAACCTCCTCCTCGCCCGTGCCGAATAGGATGGCCTCCTGCGCCTTTTTCGGCAGTTTCTCCCAAGGCGTCGTCATCGATATCTTGAGGTGCTTGGCCAAGGCGGCAAGCGTCTGCTCGTAATAGGGTGAGGTGCTTCCGGTCTTGGCCCAGGGATAGACCGCGCCCTGCTTCAGGCTGAGCGTCGGGTCGGGGACCACCAGCTCCGCTTCAAAGCGCAACTCGGTGCCGAGACCGTCGCACTTCGGACAGGCTCCCGCCGGCGCATTGAACGAGAACAGCCGCGGTTCGATCTCATCGATGCTGAAGCCGGACACCGGGCAGGCAAACCGCGCGGAAAAGACGATGCGCTCGTGCGTCTCGTTTTTGTTGCGCAGGATGCCCTCATCGCGCTCCCCACCTGTTCCCTCCCGGCCCCCGGCCCGCGCCGCATCGCTGTGGGGATTTGCAGCGGCGGCGGTGGCCGCGGCTTTGGCGCGCGCCGCGTTCCTGCCGCCGGCGGCGAGTGGCCGGTCGGCAAACTCGGCAATGGCAATGCCTTGGGCGAGCTCCAGGGCGGTCTCGAAACTGTCCGCCAGCCGCGTCCCCACGTCCTTGCGCACGACAATGCGATCGATCACCACGTCGATGTCATGCTTGTATTTCTTGTCGAGCTTGGGCGCCTCGGGGATCTCGTAGAACTGGCCGTTGACCTTGACGCGCTGGAAACCCTTCTTCTGCAGCTCAGCCAGGTCCTTGCGGTACTCGCCCTTGCGTCCGCGCACGATCGGGGCCAGCAGATAAAGGCGCGTTCCCTCGGGCAGTGCGAGCACGCGATCGACCATCTGCTGCACGGTCTGGCTCTCGATCGGCAGACCCGTGGCCGGCGAATACGGCACGCCGACGCGGGCGAACAATAGCCTGAGGTAGTCGTAGATCTCCGTGACCGTGCCCACCGTGGAGCGCGGGTTCTTCGAGGTCGTCTTCTGCTCGATGGAGATGGCCGGCGACAGCCCGTCGATGTGGTCGACGTCGGGCTTTTGCATCATCTCCAGGAACTGGCGGGCATAGGCCGACAGGCTCTCGACGTAACGTCGCTGACCCTCCGCATAGATGGTATCGAAGGCGAGCGACGACTTGCCGGAACCCGATAGCCCGGTAAACACGATCAACGCGTCCCGGGGGATCTCGAGGTCGACATTCTTCAAGTTGTGCTCGCGCGCACCCCGCACGTGGATGGTTTTGCTGCCCTGCGGGGGCGCGAGCTTGGCGGTCTTGCTCATGGCGCGGGTCTAACGCAAACGGGCGGAGGCGGCAATGCGGCCCGCCAGGCCGTCGACAGCCATCCTGACAGGCCATGCCAGGGTTGCGAGCTGGCCAAAATCGAGCCGTTAACTTGTGATCGCGCGCCGCTTGACATCCACCGCAATGAGCCCAAAATAATGTGATGGTGACCGTCGCTGCCGATTTCGAGGCGACATTCCGCGGTAGTCTCGCGTCAGTACCCTGGGTTTTGAGGACGGTTGCCACTCGGATCAACAGCCAGCGGAGGGAGCATGACGCCACCTGACAGTCAAACCGCCCTCGCGCAGCGCGAGGGCAACGGCTCGCGCAATTGAAGCTCGAGCGAAACTGATCGCAATTGATCGAGCCGCCGACAATTTGGAAACCTGGGCGAGGCCCAACACCTCGCAACTCAGCCCGGCGTCGCTGGGCAAGAATCGAAATGATGAAGAGCCCCGCTTTGCGCTAGCCGCAACGGGGCATTCCTTTTGCCCGCCATTCGCGCTAAGCCCGCCATTCGCGCTAAGGCGGGGTCCTTCAGGGGGTGCCGCCTTTCCTGTGCTCGCCGCAGCGCAGGCGATCTTTCTGGGATCTTCACCTTCCCGATGATCCTAGCGCGCCGACCGGCGCAGATCCCCAATCCGTTCCAGGCCGCATGCCGGTAGTGGAAGTGTTCCCATGCAGGCGCCGCTCGCGCTGCTCGCCTTGAGCGGGTCGCTGCTGCGGGCAAATCCAGGGCGCCGGCGCGCCAGCCATAAGCCAGAGCCTTTGCGCGCCTAACCGCCCGAGCGGGGCTGGGCTCAGAGCCGACGGCGCGCGCCCCGCAAGGTCGCCGGGATTGGCCTGCCTCGGCGCCGGGCCCCTGCCTGGAGCCGACGCGGGCGGACCGGGCCAGCCAGCGCGCCGATCGCGCGGCGGCCCATCTACTTGTTGTCGGTGGTGGCTACGAATTCGGGGTCTTCTTGGGCGCGGCGCTCGAAGGATAGAAAGTCGTAGTAGCCGCAGCGCCCGCCCGGATAGCTGCGGCACAGTGCCGGCCGCGCTTCGTAGATCGTGCAGCGGCGCTTGTCGGTGTCGAAGAAGCGGCAGATGCGCCCGAAAATCGGGTCGGCCTTGCGGCGCATCGAGTACTTGCGTCCCCAGCGCTCGACGGTGAATTTTTCGCGCGCTTCTTCAAACGTGAGGCCAAAGTGCCTGGCGAGCCGCTCCACGTCGCGCTTGTCGAGGGCGATTAAGGGGTAGGAGCAGCAATAGCCGGGGCACTTCTTGCAGTCGTACATCGCCGGGGTCCAGGTTGTTGCCACCCCGTTAGCACGGATTCGCAGCCCGAGAGAACCGGCGAAAGTTTTACCAGGCTTGGCCTATGAGCTCGGCCTTCAGCGGCCCCTATTGGATCAATCCGCCTTCCAGCCCGGGGGCCGACCGCCGCCGGCTATCATATTTGGTAAGCACGCCGCGGGCTTGCTCGACCACCGCATCGGCGATCGCCGCCTGACCCTCGGCGGTCGGATGGAAGGCCCCCGAATAGATGCTTGCCAACAAGAGCTGGACCCAAGAGAAGGCCTGCGTCTTCAAGACGTTTTGTAGGAGCGACTGCGAGACATGGAAGTTGCCGGTCATGAAGGCATCGTTCGGGGTGCGGAACCAGCGTCGCCGCGAGGCATAGGGGCGCCACTCGGAGGGTTCATAGGGAAACCAGACCCCATCGAATTTCCGTGGTAGGCGCTGCTCGTCGGCCATGGTCCATTGCTGCTCGGTATAAGTGGCGCAGATGCCACGGCCGCGAAAGGCGCCGCGGTGGGCGTCAATGAAGGTCCAGCCGTGCTGCGCGGCGCCGCCGCGCAGGATGTCGTTGAGCCGCTCGGCCGCCACGCCCCCCTCCCTCGCCTTGGCGGCGCTGAACACGAGGTCGGGCAACACATTCATACCGGCCTGCCCGTCCGGACAGGTGGTTTTGCCGTCCTCGAGCAACGCCATGGGTGGATATCCGGTCATGATGATGCGGTCGGACTCAGGCCAGGGCACGTGCAAGATGCTGTGCACGGCCCGATTGATCGCCTTTAAGCGGTCGTCGAGATCTTCCAGGAGCCGGCTCGCCTCGGCGAAGCCGTGCACGTGCCCAAACCAGCCCCCGAGGCTGCGCAGCGTCGATGAATCCGCCAGCACGGCATTGGCGACCAACCGGGCAAAGCCCATATCGTTGCCACCGATCGAAACCAGCAGCAGATCGATCTTGCGTGCTCGGTTCTGGTCGCACTTCTTCAGGACAAGGCCGCCTTTCATCTCGGGCATCTTGCCGCGCATGTGATAGGCCTCGGGAAGATCAAAGTCGCGCGCCTCCCGCTCGCCGCACTGCGCCTCGGCAACGGCCGAGACCTGGGACAAGGCCGGCGGATTGGGCACCCACTCGTGGCCTTTGTAGCGCAGGAACAGGCCATAGACGATTTCGGCACCCGAGCAGGCCACGCCCACGAAGGTGACGGCCCGATGCGAATCTTCCACCGCGAGTTGCAGCGCCACCCGCAACTGATGCGAATAGAGCGATCGATGACAGGCCTGCTCCTGCCAGCGGGCATTCTCCTCGATGAACTTCTGATCGCCGATCGCCTTCCAATCGCCGACGCGGACCGGGTAGCCCACAAGACTGGAGTCGTAGTCGGCCGTGCGATCGGGCGAGAGCCGGACCGGTACGTCGGGATTGCCTTCGCCGGAGGCAAAACTATCGCCCATGCCGACAATGAAGAGATCCTCGACGCGGGCCAAGGTCTCCGCCACGCGCCTGCCGCCGATCTCGACCACGATCCAGGTCCCGACCGGGTAGGGCACTTCGAGTTCCACCGGCGTGTCACAGGGTAGCGTCACCGCCTCCCCGCGGCCGCCGCGCCGCGGCGACGTCAGCCAGGTGCAGTCGACGACTTGGGCGTCCTCGAGCCCTTCCATGCTCGCCAGGATGGTGTGGCTCTTGGGCGCGAGATAGTCCGGCCGCTCGCGACAGCCGTACTTGTTTTGCTTGGCATCCCAGCAGGTCTTGTCGAACATGGTGGCGCTCCAACCATCCGGATGCCGGGCGGCGAGCAGGCGCTCGGCCGCCAGCACGGGTTGGCGTCGCTCGGCATCCGACAGGTGGTCGAAGGTCGCCCGGTGCACCTCGGTGTCGACCGGGTCGAGGAAAAAGCGAAAGCCGTTCTCGACCCGCCACTGAATGCGGGGCTCGGCCTGGACGGCGGTGGCCCAGCCGATCGTCATGAGCCCTATGAGCGCGATGGCGCGCCAATACCCCCTCACGGCCAATCTCCCCAAAATTGCCTCAAGCCGCGCGGGATTGCCATCACCAGCGGCCAAACCAATGGGCACCCGCGATCCTCAAAACGCGGGTCAGCGGCGCGACTTGGGGCAGGCGCTGCGGCGAATCTGCCTCTGCGCGCTCGCTTGCCCGCACATAGGACTCGACCAAGGCCAAAGGAAGGACAGCGATTGACGCCTCGCGTGGCAATTTCGTGGCATCGCGCCGCGCTTGCGCTAGGCTGTCGCACGCCTGCCGGCGGAGGTCAGCGAGGAGGCGGGCCCGGGCGGCCGACGCCCCAGCGACCAAATCGTTGGGGCCAAGCCCAACACCTGCAAGGCGCGCACGCGGGATGGGGCAATGGCCGCGCGCCAACTGTACCTTCAGCCCGAACAGCAAGCGGGCCAAACCGTAAGCTCGGCCGGCCCAGGCGCTCCAGGCTGGAGCGGAGCCGTTGCCGCCGAGGCCGAGGACGCGGGCCGACAGGGCGAACAAGGCCCCCTCGGTGCTGGTCAAATAGCCGTCGAGCGCGGCGTCGCTGGCGAAGGGGACCGGGTCGAGGGCGCGGGCGTGCGCATCGACGAGCCCCATCAGATCCGCCGCGGCGACGCCACGCCGCTCGCTCAGCGCCCGCACGCCATCGGCGATCGGATGCCCCGTCTGGGCGGCGGTGGGCAGCGCCACGGCCTCGCGCCACCATTGCCAGCGTATTTCGGCCATCGTCGGCTCCCGCGTCACCGCGGTTGCAACCCTGGCGAGCTCGGCCGAAAAGGCCGCCAGCACCAGCAAATCCCCGCGCGCGGCGGCCGGTGCCAATAGGGCCGCAAAGTAGCGGTCCGGCTCGCCGGCGCGGGCAGACCCTAAGATGGCGGCGTGGATGGGCTCAAGCCTGCCAGCGCCGGTCGCCACGTCAATACAGGTGAGCGGCGGCAATCATCCCCAGCGCGACCGGCATGGCGATGATCAAATTGAGCCGAGCGAACAGAATGACGCGCGCGCGGGCTTTGCCCTTGGCCTCGGCATCCCCGGTCCTGAGCCCCAGCACCACCTGCATATTGGGCCAAATGTACATGTGCACGAACATCCACATGGCAAGCGCGCCCAGGACGGCGGTCCACAACACGACGGCCTTGGCGGCGGGGATGAAGACGCTGGTGCCGTAGATGAGCGACGGCAGCAGGTAGCCGGTCAGGACCAGCAGCACCAGACCGCTCAGCACGGTCAGCGTCGAGGCGTGGCGCAACCACCAGGCAACGCGCGGTACGACCGTGCCATGCAGGGCGTTGCGCGCGGCCTCCTCGGCATCTCGCAGGGCAACGAGTTGCACGAAGTTCACGAAAAACACCAGACCGATCCAAATCATGGCGGCCAGCACGTGCGTGAAGCGCAGCAGAAAGGCAATGAGGCCCAGCCGATCCGTCTCGCTGGCCAGCAGCGAAACGATCAGCAACAGAGCCGCAAGCGCCAGACCAGCGCTCAGGCAGGCCCGCGGATTGTCGATGATGCCTTGCATCGCCCGCCCCTTGCTCCCTCATTCGACCGCAATCAGCGCGGCCGCCACCGGTCGCGCCTCGGCCAATAAGACATTGTAGGTGCGGCAGGCCGCACCCGTATCCATGGCTTCCACGACCACACCGAGCTCGGCGCAGCCCCGGCGCAGATCTCGAGCCGGCAGTAGGCCGGTTCGACCGGTGCCGATCAGCAAAAGACCAAGCGCGTCCCGTTCGGTCAATGCCGGTTGCAGGGTGTCGAGCGAAATATCGTCTGCCCGCGTCGGCGGCCAGGCGTAAATCCCGCTCGGCAGGCAGAGAATGGAGCCACGGTGGCTCATGCCGGCGAAGCGGAAACCGCCGTTGCCGTAGGCATCGATCGGTGCCCGCCCTGGATAGCAAGCGGGTGGCGCACTCATTTGCTCGCTACATTGAGGCGTTGTGGGGTTGGCACGGCTTCGCCCTTTGCCGGCTTGGCGGCCGGCCCGCCGCTCCAGTCGCGTCGCACCCCAAGGTAACCCAACAAAGGTGCGGCGATGAAGATCGAGGAGTAGGTGCCGATTACGACGCCCAGTAGCATGGCGAGATTGAAGTTGCGGATCACTTCACCGCCGAACGCGTAAAGCGCAACCAACACGGCAATGGCCGTGCAGCCCGTCAGAATCGTGCGCGACAAGGTCTCGTTGATCGACAGGTTGAGCAGCTCGTTGAGATCCATGCGCTTGAACTTGCGCAAATTCTCACGAATGCGGTCGGACACGACGACCGTGTCGTTCACCGAATACCCCAGGATCGTCAGCAGGGCCGCGACGATGGAAAGGTCGAACTCCAGCTGGAAGGCCGAAAAAATGCCGGCCGTCACCAGCACGTCGTGCGTCAGCGCCACGATTGCGCCCAAGGCGAACTGCCACTCGAAGCGGAACCACACGTAGGCGACGATCGCCAGCAGGCCGGCGGCGACAGCAATGAACCCCGTCATGCGCAGCTCGCTCGAAACCGCGGGGCCGACGACCTCGACCCGCCGCTGCGTGTACTGCGTACCGAGCGCCTCCTGCACCTTCTTGAGCGCGGCCTGCTGCTCACCCTCGCCGCCCGGCTGCTGCTCGACACGGATCAACACGTCCGTGGGGCCGCCGAAGCTCTGGATCTGCACGGCCCCGACACCCAGCCTGTTGAGGCGCTCGCGCAGATGCGCCACGTCGGCCGGGCCCGAGTTCGATTGCACCTCGATCAGCGAGCCGCCCTTGAAATCGACGCCGTAGTTGAAGCCCTTGAAGCCGATGATGGCGAGCGAGATCAGCATCGCCACGATCGACAGCCCGAAGCAGAGCCCCTTGTAACGCATGAAGGGGAGGCGGGTGTCATGAGGGAAAAAATCAAAGCCTTTGAAATTGGGGATCAGCCGCATCGTCGCGTGTTCCTAGACCGGGACCTCGGCACCGCGACGGATTCCCCGGTTCGATCTCAACCAGTAGGTGATGAGGAGCCGCACGACGGTAACGGAGGCAAAGATGGAGGTGAGAATGCCGATTGTCAGCGTGACGGCAAACCCGCGGATCGGGCCGGCGCCTAGCCAAAACATGACAAAGGCGCAAGCGAGCGTGGTGAGCTGGGAGTCGGCGATCGTGACAAAGGCGCGCGTGAAGCCGGCATCGATGCCGGCGATCGGCGATTTGCCCGCCCGCAACTCCTCGCGGATGCGTTCGTAGATCAGCACGTTGGCATCGACCGCCATGGCGATGCCGAGCACCAGACCGGCGATGCCCGGCAGCGTCAACGAGGAGCCCGCGAGCGTCATCAAGGCCACGGTCAGGAGGCCGTGCACCAGGAGCCCGACGCAAGCAAAGATGCCAAAGGTGCCATAAACCAGAACCGTCAGCACGATGGTGGCGACCCCCCCGACAATGCCGGCGAGCTTGCCCGACTCGATGGAATCGGCGCCCAGCGACGGGCCCACCGTGCGCTCTTCCACGATAGTCAACTTGGCGGGGAGCGCGCCCGACCGAAGTTGGATCGCCAGTTGGTGCGCCGTCTCCACCGTGAAACTGCCGCTGATTTGCCCGGAGCCGCCAAGGATCGGCTCGCGAACCACGGGCGCGGAGATCACCTGGTCGTCGAGCACGATGGCGAACGGCTGATTCACATGATCCTTGGTGAAATTGCCGAACTTGCGCGCTCCGGAATTGTTAAAGCGAAACGAAATCACCGGCTCGTTGGTGCGGCTGTCGAAGGCCGGTTGCGCATCGACCAGCTCATCGCCGCGCACGACGGGGGTTTCGCGCAGCAGCTGGGCACCTTCCTCGCGGGCCCCCCCCTCATAGATGCGGTATCCCGAGGGAACCCGGGTTTGGCGCGCCTCGCTCGCCGAAATCGTCGGATGCACCTCATGGAACGTCAGGCGCGCCGTCTTGCCGATCAACTCCTTCAGGCCGGCGGTGTCCTGGAGCCCCGGCACCTGGACCAAGATGCGCTCGCGGCCTTCGCGCACGATCTGGGCCTCCGCCGTGCCCATGCTGTCCACGCGCCGGCGCACCGTCTCGATGGCGGCCCCGATAGCGTTGCCGATCCGCTGCTGCAGTCCGGGTTCGGTCGGGGTGATGGTGATGACGCCGCCGTCACCCCGCTTGATGTCAATATCGCTGCCGGACGAGCCAACCAGCAAATTGCCGATCGGCTGGATCATGCCGCGCAGCTCCTTGAGCGCGGCATCGGCGTCTTCGGGCTTGGCCAGGCGCACCTGCACGGCATTATTGGCGACGCCCAGACCCGTGACGCCGATCTTGGCCTCCCGCAACCGGCGGCGCGCGTCGTCGCGCAAGGTGTCGAGCCAATCCTTGCGCACCTCGCTCGTCTCCATCGACAACAACAGGTGTGCGCCGCCCCTGAGGTCCAGGCCAAGGCTCAGCTGCTTGGTCGGCACCCAGCTGGGCCAGCGTGCCAGCGTTTCCTTGGAAAAGAAGTTGGGCAAGACCAACACGGCGCCGATGAGGCACGTGATGATGACCGCTGCCTGCTTAAAGGGAGTGAAATGCATAGGGCTAACTCACACTTTCCTGACCGGACCTGGGTACTGGCCTGGGTACCGGCCTGGGTACTGGCCTGGGTACCGGGCTCTGAACCGGGCCTGAGTATCGCGCCGGGGTGCCGGGCCCTGGCGCCTGAACTGGCGCCTGGACTGGCGCCTGATCTGGCCGCCGCCCTGCATATCTCCCCGGGTGTTTGGCCGGCGTGCCGGAGCTAGGAGCTTCGCCCGGATGCCTGACGCCGGGCTGCCGCGCACGGCTCATGCGGTCTCCTTTGCCGGCTCGCCCTTGACGCGAACCTCTGTGACGGTGGCCCTGATGAGCCTGACGCGGGTGTTCTCGGCGATTTCGACCTCGATCTCGTTGTCGTCGCGCACCTTCGTCACCTTGCCGACAATACCACCGGACGTGACCACCGTATCCCCGCGCCGCAAATTCGCGACCATCTCCCGGTGCGCCTTGGCGCGCTGCTGCTGCGGTCGCAACAGCAGCAGGTAGAAGATGACGAACATCAGCAAAATCGGCACGAGCTGAATGATAAAGTCGCTGCCGCCCCCAGCTGACTGGGCAAAAGCCGGTGAGATGAGCATTCGGGTCGCTTCCTCGACAACGGGGCGGGGATCGGGGCCAACGTGCCGGGACGGCTCGCGCTCGGCCTCGGCTCGGGCCCCGGTTCAATTTTGGCCCGGAATATAGTGTTCTCGCCCCTGTTTGCAACCAATCTCGGGGGGAGGCGATGACGAACTGCCCGCGCTGCATTATAGAACGCCCGGCGCATGCTGCGCACGTCCGCACAAGGAAAAAACTGGCGCATGAGCGATAGGAAAAGCCTGGTCGTATACCTGGAGCGTCTGGCGGCGGCCCTGGAACGCCTGGCCCCGCTCGCCCCCGCCAAAGCCGACTTCAGCCAAGCCGAGGCTTTCGTGTGGCAGACCTCCCCGGAAGCTTTCCTGCCGGTCCCCAGGGTCAACCGACAGCCCCTCGAGCTGCTCAAGGGCATCGACCGGGCCGCCGAGCAGCTGCTCGACAATACCCGCCGCTTCGCCGCGGGCCTGCCCGCCAACAACGCGCTGCTGTGGGGAGCCCGCGGCATGGGCAAATCTTCGCTCGTGAAGGCGGCGCAGGCCGAGGTGCGGGGTAGCTTGGGCCTGGGCCGCGGTAAGGGCGGGCCGGATCTCAAGCTTGTCGAGATCCATCGCGAGGATATCGCCGCACTGCCCCAGTGCCTGGCGCACCTGCGCGCCGCATCGGATCGCTTTATCGTGTTCTGCGACGATCTTTCCTTCGACAAGGATGACACCTCCTACAAGTCCTTGAAGGCCGTGCTGGAGGGTGGCATCGAGGGCCGCCCGGACAACGTCGTGTTCTATGCGACTTCGAACCGGCGCCATCTGATGCCGCGCGATATGATGGAGAATGAAAGGTCGACGGCGATCAATCCGTCGGAAGCCGTCGAGGAGAAGGTGTCTCTGTCAGACCGCTTCGGCTTGTGGCTCGGCTTTCACAACGCAACGCAGGACGAGTACCTCGCGATGGTGCACGGCTACGCGGCCCACCACAAACTGAAGGTGGCGGCCGACGAGCTCAAGCGCGAAGCGCTGGAGTGGTCGATCACCCGCGGCGCGCGCTCGGGCCGGGTCGCCTGGCAGTTCATCCAGGATCTCGCCGGCCGCCTCGGCCACAAGCTCAACAGCTGATCCCGTGCTCCTGGGTTGCGCGGGCGTTGCCCGACGGGGCTGCGCGGCCGTTGCCCGACGGCACCCCCTCCGACCGCTCCGGCGGCAGCGCTGGCGTCTGATCGCGAGCGCCCCTGTTAGCGGCCGTTGCGGGCCTCGCGGGCGACGTCGTCCATGCGCGCTTGCATGAATTGGGCGGTGTCCTCCGCCAGCGACTTGCCGAGCTTGGTCATCTGTTCGAACTCGGACTGATAGTCGGCGACCGCCGTCTGCAAGAACTCGCTGTAGACGCCGTACATGTCCTGCACCGTCTTGCAGCCGGCCAGGTTCTGCGGCATCGCCAGCTCTTCTTTCAAACGGCGATTGACGAAGGTCACCCAAGTGCGGTTGATCGCCGCCAAATTGTCGTAGACCTTGCCGTTCATCTGGGCCATCGCCGTCAGCGCGGGCCGTTGCATCTCCATCAAGGCTTCGAAGCCGAGTGGCATCGGCATCGGCATTGGCATCGGCATAAATCCATTGTCCGCTCGCCCACTGCTGGTCCTGTCAGCCATGCACGTTGTCCTCCGCTGCTTGCATGTTCTGCCAATGATTCTAGCCGCCCGATCGGGCGGTGCATCAGGAATCAAATCAACTCTTCCGGAGGAATTCGGAATCCTGTGGATAAGTCAGGTCGAATGGCGGCAAGCCCCCGCCTCAAGCGGTGTGGGTCGACAAAAAGGCTGCCAATTCGGTCCGGCTGGGCAAACCGGACCGTGAGCCGAGCCGCGTGCATTTCATGGCCGCCACCGCGCTCGCCAAGCGCGCGCAGTCGGCCACCGGGCGGCCTTCCGCCAAAAACAGCGTCAGGGCACCGTGAAAGGCATCCCCAGCGCCTGTCGTGTCGGTGACGGTCACAGGGAAGGCCGGGATCCGATGCATCTCGTTGGCGTCGCGCCAAAGATAACCCTCCGGCCCAAGCGTCACCCCCGCATAGCCCGGTCCAAACGCCCGGACGGCCGCAAGACGCTCCGCATCGGTGCCGGCCGGCACCAGCTCGCGCAGGGCCGGCGCGCTGAAGATGGCATAGTCGGTGAGCCGCAGAATGCTCTCCAAGGCTTCGCGTGCCCCGAGATCCGCATCGAGCACGGTCGGTATGCTCTCCTGTTTGGCGCGCGCGAACACCGAGCGCAGCGCCTCGAGCCAGCGCAAGTCGCCCAACACCGCATCGGCCTCCCGTACGCGCTCGAGCGGCAGCCAACTCGTGCCCGATGGCATGCCGGCGTCGCGCTGGCCCACGATCAAACGCTCCCCGGACCTGTCGACGACGATAGCCGAGGTCGAGGTGCGAGCGCCCTCGAAGGCTTGGAGATAGCGCACGTCGACGCGCTCGGCTTGCAAGCCGGCGCGCACGCTAGAGCCGGCGGCATCATCGCCGGTCCGGCTCCACAGCTCGGCCGTGCCGCCCAGCCGGGAGATTGCCACCGCCGCGTTGGCCGCCATGCCGCCGCCAGCTTCGATGTGCTCCAGGGCTCGCACTTTGGTGGGCTCGGGCGGAAACGCCTCGATCCGATAGATGCGGTCGAGTGCCGCGTGCCCCACACAGATGATCCGCCTGCCCGCTGCCATACCCTTTGCCCAGCGCCGCGAGGCCCCGAGACCCCTTGGAAAATGCCGCCTCAGGACACGATAGTGCCCGCTATGGGCGAGGGAAAGGCCACCTCCGTCGGCGAGCCTGATCCAAGCCGGACCGCCGGCCGTATCCTTTGGGCAACGGTCCAGGGATTGGCTATGGTTGGCGATTGGGTGTCCTTGCGGGCCAGGCCCGGGCCCGGGGTTAGCTACAGCGCCATGACAGAACTCTTGGCCCGGATTGCACAGCGGACCGACCCTGCCGCTTTTCATGAGCTCTATCAGAGCTATGGACCCAGGGTCAAAGTCTACCTGGTGCGGCGGGGCGTCGATGCTGCGACGGCGGAGGACCTCGCCCAGGAGACGCTGCTCACGGTCTGGCGCCGGGCGGCGCTTTTTTCCAGCGAGAAGGGCAGTGCCAGCACCTGGATTTTTACCATCGCCCGCAATCTATGGATCGATCGCTTGCGTAAGGAGGTGCCATGGCAGGAGCTCCCCGCGGCCCACGCCGCGCAGACCTCGCCGGAGCCTTTGCCCGATGAAGTCGTCGCCGAAGGCGAGGTGCAGCTGAGGGTGCGGGCGGCATTGGCCGAGTTGCCGGCCGAGCAGCAACGCGTGATCGAACTGGCCTATCTGGAAGGATTGTCACACGGCGAAATCGCCGCACGCCTTGGTTTGCCCCTTGGCACCGTCAAGTCGCGTGTGCGCATCGCCTATCAGCGAATGCGGGCCGCGGTCGAGGACCTCAAATGACGATAACGCATCATCTCGGCACCGAAACCCTCATGAGCTTCGCCGCAGGCACGCTGCCGAGCGCCTTGTCCGCCGTCGCGGCGGCCCACATCGTCATGTGTCGCCATTGTCGCGACGAACTCGTCTGGTGCGAGCGCATTGGTGCTGCCCTGCTGGATGGCCTGCCGCCGATGCCGCTCGATGATGCCGCACCCGCCGTCCCCGCGTTACCGCAGATCGAGCCGCAAAATCCCGCGCGGCTCGGCGGCAATGCTTTCAATCCCATTCTAAGACTTGCCCGTACCGATTTCGCCGACGTTGCCTGGCGCCGCATCGGCATCGGGTTGTGGCACCGCCCACTGCCGCTGCAAGGTCAGGGCGCCTTGCAGCTGATCAAGGCGGCGCCCGGCGCCGCGGTCCCCGAGCACAGCCATGGCGGCGGCGAGCTTACCTTGATCTTGCGCGGCGCCATGAGCGATGCCACCGGGCGCTACGTGGCCGGCGATGTCGCCGACCTCGACGCCGAGATCGAGCACACGCCCGTCGCCGATCTGGGCGCGGGCTGTGTCTGCGCCATCGCCAACGAAGTGCCGACGCGCTTTCGCGGCCTGCTGGCGCGTCTGCTGCAACCCTGGCACGGGCTCTAAAGGCTGGGCAGGCGCTTCACCAGCGCATCGATCGCCATCAAATCGCGCAGCAGCCCTTCAAAGGCTTTGAGGGGAACCATGTTGGCCCCGTCGGAGGGCGCCCGATCCGGATCCTGGTGGGTTTCGATGAACAGCCCGGCGATGCCGACGGCCACCGCCGCCCGCGCCAGGGTCGGCACGAAGCGGCGCTCCCCGCCCGAGGCGGTACCCTGCCCACCCGGCTGCTGCACGGCATGCGTGGCATCGAAAATGACCGGGCAGCCGATCTCACGCAGGATCGGCAGCGCGCGCATGTCGACCACCAGCGTGTTGTAGCCGAAGGAGGCACCTCGTTCCGTGACCAACACGTTGGCGTTGCCGCTGCCCGTCACCTTGGCAACGACGTTGCGCATGTCCCAGGGCGCCAGAAACTGACCCTTCTTGATCTTGATCGGTCGGCCGGTCAGGGCCGCCGCCACCAGCAGATCGGTCTGTCGGCACAGGAAGGCCGGGATCTGCAGGACGTCGACCACCTGGGCGACCTCGGCGCATTGGCTGGCGTCGTGCACGTCGGTGACGACGGGCACGCTGAGGGAGGCGCGGATTTCGGCAAACACCGCCAGCGCGCCGTCGAGACCGAGGCCGCGTTTGGCGCCGAGGCTCGTGCGGTTGGCCTTGTCGAAGGAGGTCTTGTAAACGAGGCCAAGACCGAGCCGGCTCGCGATCTCCTTCAAGGCGGAGGCCATCTCCAAGGCATGCTCGCGGCTCTCCATCTGGCAGGGCCCGGCGAACACGGCAATCGGCCGGTCGTTGGCGAACGACACACTGCCGACGCTGACGGCGGCATTGGGTTTGACGGCCTCTTGCATGGCCCGTGCTATAGCACGCGCGGCAAGCGGGGGCAGCAGCGCATTGCACGCCTCCTCGCCCCTCAGTTGGCGGCAGAGGCCAGCGGTTTTCCCTTTTGCACGCTACAGACGGCGATCACCTTGGCGCCGCCGGGCCCCGCTTTGGCATCGTGCGGGGTGCTGGCTGGGATCAGCCACGACTGGCCGGGCCTAAAGACGGGATCCGGCTGGCCCTGAACCAATGCCGGTAAGTTCGCCCTCGACCAGGGTGCCCGGATGGGTGTGCCTGCCGATCAGCACCGCCGCAGGAAGCTCCGCCAAACCCCGCACGACCTCATAGCTGCTGCCCGGCCCGTCGCTCCTTTGCAGGACCGTGCGCTTGATGGTCGCCGGCTGTGCCTGGGCGGCCCCGACCAGAGCCAACCCACAAACCCCAGCAGCAGCCACCTTCGCTTTTTTTCTCGTTATCGCCGGCATGCGTTCTGGATGGCGGCGGCGCCTCGACTAGGGCGTCTCGCCGCCGAGGCGCCCCTCACGCCGCATCTGCTCCCACCACTCGGTGGAGCCGATGCGCATCTTGTCCGCCAACAGCTCGCGATACCGCTCCGGACGCGGCGTCGCGGCGGCCGGCGCACTCGCGGCATGCTTTTGCGCCTTGCGCTTCTTGTCATCGCTGGCGCCGGCCTCGGCGATGACGGCAACGGACATGACCACAGACAAAACCCATAAGATGGCGAGCCGCATCGTTTTTGATCCTCTCGGGTACAATTTCCTCGGGCGCTAGCCCTGGCGATCCTCGGGCACTAAGCCCTGGCGATCCTCGGGCACTAGCCCTGGCGATCCTCGGGCGCTCGCTCTGGCGCGGGTCGGCGCCACCGGGGTCGATGACTAAAGCACGACTCGTTTCCGCGCGCGCGCAGCAATCGGCAACCCAGCCTTCAAAAATACGCGATGAGGCGGCCGCATGCAGCGGTTGCAAACCAGATCGTCAGTGACAGCACGGCACATAATCTGGCCGCGGTCGGCAACGGCTCGAAGGCTTGGGTCCGGTCGAGCGCTTCGCCCAGCAGGTGCCCCGCGAGCAGGGCGTTGAGGATCCCGAGCCCGATCAGGGCCGCCTTGATCAGGAAGACGGGATTGCCCGCCACATGGGTGGCCTCGGCGCTGAACAGCATGAAGCCGGTCGCCGCCATCAACAGCAGACCCAAGACCGCCAAGCGTCGGGCCGGGCGCACGACGGTCGCCGGCGGTGCCGCGGCGAAGGCGCCAAGCAGCCGCGCGTCCATGACCACCACACTGCTCACGAACACCATCAGGGCCAGAATGTGCCCGACGTTGGCCGTCATATAGGCCCAGGAGGACTGCCGGATCGCCGACGCCAGCGCCGATTGCTCTAGCGCGATCAAGAACTGCGGCGCGTCGTGCAGCATCAGCGCAGCTCGACCGTCTTGCCATCGACGGTAATGCGCTCGGCTCGCATCTCATCCTTTTCCACGGTCGAAGGGTAACCGTAGGCGGACACCATTTTGCCGACGGCCACGAACTCGGGCGGGGCACCGCGCGAGTGCATGCGCGAGGTCGGCGCCAGCGTCACGGTCCACACCTTGTCGGCCGCCTTGACCGTGATGAGCGCGTGGGGATTTTCGTATTTCAGGGTCTCGATAGGACCGGCAACGGTGATCGGATGGGCGGCGTCGTAGCTGCCCCAGCCGTGATGGGCGAGCACGGCCGTCGGCACCGCCAGACCCAAGCCGAGCAGCGCGAGCGTTTTTTGCATCGACGGTCTCCGTGAAGTTGCGGGCTACAGAAAAAGGGCTGCCTGGAGACATGGGTGGCGATGGGCGCCCGCGCAACGCCGGCCGGGCCAGGAGGCCGGTCAGCCGCGGGGACCGTTGCGAACCGGCTTGGCGCCCTTACCGGCCGTCGTCACGTAGCGCGGCAAGGGATCGGCGACCTCGAACCAGGCAAGCTGCTCGCCGATGAAGGCATGGCCGGTGGGTGGCCATTGCGCCGGATCCTCAAGCGTGCCGTGCAAGAGGTGGACCTCGCCCGGCCAATGCGCACCCATGTACGCCATCGGCGTCCCGCAGGCGCGGCAAAAATAGCGCTGCACGCCTGCCGAGGAGGCATAGGCGGCAGGCTCGCCCGCGAGATAGCGGAATTGCTCGAGCCGAACGCCGACATAGGTCGCAAGCGGCGAGGACACAGCGCGCCGACAGCTTGCACAATGGCAATGCATCACCCACTTCGGCGGACCCTCGAACTCATAGACGATGGCGCGGCACTGACAACGGCCCCTGGTGGTGCTCAACGGCGTGAACCTCGATGGCTGCTGGCGTGACCTCGATCAGCGATGGCAGGCACGAATGTAGCGGCAGCACCCCCCCTTGCGCCAGCAGCGGCTTTTGCAGAGCATGAGCCGAGGGGCGGCCAGCATTGAGGGATCGACATGCCGAAGGCAGGCAACGTCAGGGTCGGTATCGGCGGCTGGACCTTTGAGCCCTGGCGCGGCGAGTTCTATCCCAAGGGTCTGGCGCACGCCAAGGAACTCGCCTATGCGAGCTCCAAGCTGACGACCATCGAAATCAATGGCACGTTCTACCGCACGCAAACGCCGGCAACCTTCGCCAAATGGCGCAAGCAAGTGCCCGACGGGTTCGTGTTCTCGCTCAAGGGCCCGCGCTATATCGTGCAGAAGCGTGTGCTGGCCGAGGCCGGCGAAGCGCTTGAGTTCTTTTTCAAGTCCGGCGTCAGTGAGCTGGGCGACCGGTTGGGGCCGATCCTGTGGCAGTTCGCTCCGACCAAAAAATTCGATACCGCCGACTTTCAAGCCTTCCTTGCAATGCTGCCGGCCAAGCGCGACGGGCTCAACCTGCGCCACGTGGTGGAGGTGCGCCACCCGTCGTTTGCGACGCCGCAATTCATCTCGTTATTGCGCCAGCACAAGACGCCGGTGGTGTTTGCCGAGCACGACACCTACCCGGCCATCGCCGATCTGTCCGGCGACTTTGTCTATGCCCGCCTGCAAAAAGGCAGCGATGCGATCGCGACCGGCTATCCCCCTAAGGAGCTCGATGCCTGGGCTAAGCGCGCCCAGACCTGGGCCGCCGGCGGCGCGCCGGCGGATCTGCCCGCGATCGATGCCAAGTCGGCCAAGAAGGCCGCGCGCGACGTCTTCCTCTACGTCATCCACGAAGGCAAGGTCCGCGCCCCCGCGGCCGCCATGGCGCTGATCGAGCGGCTGGGCGGTCGCGGCCGCGGCTCCAACGGCTAGCCGCCACCGCAGGGCGACCGCCATGCCTGCAACGGTCAACGCCTCAGGCGCCCGTTTCCGGCAGCAGGCCGCGCAAGAACACCGCGCGGCGCGTCGCCGCCTCCAACAATAAACTATGGTCGCTGGCGCCGAGGATCATGCGCGCGCCCAGCGCAATATAGCGGCTCGCCACCTCCTGATCATAGACGCCCCCCATGCCCAGCACCTTGCCGTGCTGGCGGCAGGCAGCCGCGACCTGTTCGTAGGCCGCGCGCACGCGCTCATGGCCGACCTGGCCCGGGATCCCCATCTCGAGAGAGAGGTCGTTGCTGCCGACCAGCAGCGCATCGATGCCGTCGATGGCGGCGATCGCCTTGGCGTTCTCGACCGCCTCGGGCGTCTCGATCATCGCCACCACCAGGAGCTCCGCATTCAAGGTTTTCTGGGCCTCGGCGGCCGGCGGCGGGCGATAACCGAAGCAGGCGTTGGAGCCGCCGGTGCTGCGGTGGCCGAGCGGGCTGAAGCGGAAGGCCTCGACCAGAGTTCGCGCCTGTTCGGGCGTATCGACATGCGGCACGACGATACCGAGGGCCCCGTTGTCGAGCGCGCGGGCACCCTCATCAAGCGCGCCCGTGCAAATGCGCACGATCGGCACGATCCCCATCGGCAGCGCGGCCATGGCGATTTGTGCGATTTCGGGGGTCGAGATGGCACCGTGCTCCGCGTCGATGAACAGCCAGTCGTAGCCGGCGGCCTTGGCAAGCAAGGGCACCGCCGAGCCGCGCAAATGATGCACGCCGAGCCCGAGCGTCAGTTTGCCATCGCGCATGCGCTTGAGTGCTTCGCTGCCGTAAAGAGGCATCTCGTCCCCCTCGTTGCCTGGCCGGTTGAACCTTTCCCAAGTACTGCCCTTATCGATAGCACTTCGACCTCCCCGTCGAAAGGCGGGTTGCCTCGCCCTGGCGAGGCGGGGCTAACCGCTGGCGGCGCCCGCCCGCGATATTTCGCGCCAAGCCCCAACGGCAGCGCCTGCGAGCTAGTCTTTGCCAGCTGCCCTTGCCGGCGCGCCGCCGGGCAGGCCCTTGCTCCAGGTCGAGGGCGTGCCTTCGAAGCCCGAGTTGGCCCGCTTCGCCAGCCAATAGGCATAAGCCGGCGGCACCAATCTGAACTGGGGATCGACGCCTAGTTTCTGCGCCGCGTCCATTGGCCAGCTCGGGTTATGCATGATCTCGCGCGCGAGCGCGATGAGGTCGGCACGACCCTCCCTGAGGATGGCCTCGGCCTGATCGGCGTGCACGATGTGGCCGACGGCCATCGTCATAATATCCGCCTCGCGACGAATTTTTTCCGCGTACGGCACCTGATAACCATACGTCTTGGCGCGCGCGCCATCCATCGGCGAGTTGCCCAAGGTGCCGCCGGACGAACAATCGATGACATCGACGCCCGCGCGCTTCAGCAGGCGCGCCAGCCTGACGCTCTCGTTGGGACCCCAACCGGCATCGTCCTCACAGGACAGGCGCATGAACAGCGGCTTGTCGCTGGGCCAGGCGGCGCGCACGCACTCGGCAATCTCGAAGGCAAAGCGCATGCGGTTGGCTTCCGAGCCGCCATAGGCGTCGCCGCGCCGGTTGGCGAGCGGGGACAGGAATTGGTGCACCAGATAGCCATGCGCGCCATGGATTTCGATGAGGTCGAAGCCGGCCTTGGCCGCGCGCAGCGCGGCCTCACCCCACTTGGCCACCAAGTCCCGCACCTCGCTCGTCGATAAGGCTCGCGGCGTCGGCGACTGCGCGCTGAAGGGCACGGCGCTCGGCGCCACCAGCTCCCAGCCGTCCCAATCGTAAATTTCGGGCTCGCTGCCCGTCAGCGGCTTGCCGCCTTCCCATGGACGCCGCAGGCGCGCCTTGCGGCCCGAATGGCCGAGCTGAATGCCGGCAACGGCGCCATGCGCCTTGATGAAATGCGCGCACCGCGCCAGGGCGGGGATGAAGGTGTCGTCCCACAGGCCGACATCACCGACCGTGCCGCAGCCGTTGCGCGCGACCTTGGTCGATTCCATGATGACCAGTCCGGCGCCGCCCTGGGCATAGCGTCCGGCGTTGACGAGATGCCAGTCGGTGGCATGTCCTTCGACCGCCGCGTATTGATGCATCGGCGCCACCACCACCCGGTTCTTGAGGCTGATGCTTTTGATCGAAAGGGGTGTGAAGAGCAGGGGTTCGGCCATCTTTGCCAGTCCCATCGAAGCGAGGCCCGGTCGGGCCCGGTTGCGCTCAAGGCTCGCAGCCAGCCTGCCGATGGCAGCCTGTCCGCAGCGAGCCCCTACATGCGAAAGACGCCGAAGCGAGGCGCCGGGATCGGCGCGTTGAGGGCGGCGGATAGCGCCAAGGCCACCACGCGTCGCGTCTCTCCCGGCGTGATGATGCCATCGTCCCACAATCGCGCTGTGGCATAGTAGGGATGCCCCTCGCGCTCGAAATTCTCCAATACCGGCCGTTTGAACGCGGCTTCCTCTTCCGCGCTCCAGGTGCCGCCGTCCGTCTCGATGTTGTCACGCCGCACCGTCGCCAGCACGCCGGCGGCCTGCGGGCCGCCCATCACCGAGATACGCGCATTGGGCCAGGTGAACAGGAAGCGGGGAGAATAGGCCCGCCCGCACATGGCATAGTTACCGGCGCCATAGGAGCCCCCGATGATCACGGTCACCTTCGGCACCTGCGCACACGCCACCGCGGTGACCATCTTGGCGCCGTCCTTGGCGATGCCGCCCGCCTCCGCTGCCCGGCCCACCATGAACCCGGTGATGTTTTGCAGAAACAGCAGGGGAATGCGGCGCTGGCAGGCGAGCTCGATGAAGTGCGTGGCCTTGAGCGCCGTCTCCGAATAGAGAATACCGTTGTTGGCGAGGATTGCCACCGGCAGTCCCTCGATATGGCCAAAGCCCGTCACCAGCGTCTGCGCATAGTTGGCTTTGAACTCATCGATCTCGGAGGCATCGACCAGCCGTGCGATCACCTCGCGCGTGTCGTACTGCGTCATCAACGAGGCCGGCACGACACCGTCGAGCTCGGCAGGATCGTAGACGGGCGGGCGCGGCTCGCGCAGGGTGATATCCACCTGCTTGACGCTATTCAAGTTGGCGACGATGTTGCGCACGATATCGAGCGCGTGTTCGTCATTGAGCGCATAGTGGTCGGCCACGCCCGACTGGCGCGTGTGCACCTCGGCCCCGCCCAGCTCCTCCGCGCTCACCGTCTCGCCGGTGGCAGCCTTCACCAGCGGCGGGCCGCCGAGAAAGATCGTGCCCTGTTTGCGCACGATGATTGATTCATCCGACATGGCTGGCACGTAAGCCCCACCGGCCGTGCACGAACCCATCACGCAAGCGATCTGCGGAATTCCGAGCGAGGAGAGCGTCGCCTGATTATAAAAGATGCGCCCGAAATGCTCGCGATCGGGAAACACCTCGGTGTGCTGCGGCAGGTTGGCACCGCCGCTATCCACCAGATAAATGCACGGCAGCCGATTCTCGCGGGCGATTTCCTGCGCCCGCAAATGCTTCTTGACCGTGATCGGGAAGTAAGTGCCGCCCTTGATGGTGGCATCGTTGCACACGATCACGCACTCACGTCCCGAGACGCGCCCCACGCCGGTGATAATGCCAGCGGCGTGGATGTCCTTGCTGTAAAGGTCGTAGGCTGCCAGCGGCGACAGTTCCAGAAATGGCGAACCCGGATCGATCAGGCGCAACACTCGGTCGCGCGGCAGCAGCTTGCCCCGCGCCGTATGTCGCTCGCGCAACCGCTCTGGTCCGCCCAGCGCCGCCGTGGCCCGTTTGGCCGCAAGGTCCCCGATCAAGGCCTGCATGGCCGCGGCATTGGCCTTGAACTCCTCGGACGCCGTCGAAACGGCAGATTGGACCTTCGGCATCTGCTCCCCTAGCGCTTGCTTTCGCGGTCGCCGCGCGGCCGCACCTGGTGGCGAGGACGCAAGGCGATCGCGAGTGTCCCAACGCGGCATCGCCGACGCCGCGGGCGCCCGCCCGATTGCTCGAGCCGGCGATGGGATCACGTTCTAGCCCGGGAGGGCGACGCATGCCATCGGCCCGCGAGCCCACGCTGGCGCAAACAGGATCACGAACGCCCACCGCAGGCGGGGCGGGCGAGGACCGAGGGCGGGGCGGGCAAAAGCGCCAACAAGGCCTTGCCTGGCCGCACGGATGGATGGGCCCCGAGACCGCGCCGCCAGCCAACATCAAGGGTGAGGCCGCCCGCGTTGGCCACATCGCACACCGGGGCGGCCGATCCGCCTCAGCGCGGTCGGGGAAACGGCTAGTCGGTGCGCAGCCGGCGCACGAACGCCGCCACGGCCGCGCCGATCTCGCTTGGACTATCCTCCTGCACAAAGTGCAGGCCCTTGATCGTCACCTCGGTCTGGTTCGGC
>DATMZT010000039.1:0-22470 GCA_035573335.1 Hyphomicrobiaceae bacterium
GGCCTGCTCGATGCCGCGACGGAGGTCCATCGGGTTCATGCCGGCCGCGACCGACTTGGCGCCTTCGCGCACGATGGCCTGGGCGAGCACGCAGGCGGTGGTGGTGCCGTCGCCGGCGACGTCATTGGTCTTCTGGGCGGCCTCGCGCACCATCTGCGCGCCCATGTTCTCGAACTTGTCCTCGAGCTCGATTTCCTTGGCAACCGTCACGCCGTCCTTGGTGGTGCGCGGCGCGCCAAACGACTTCTCGAGCACGACGTTGCGACCCTTGGGGCCCAATGTGACCTTGACGGCGTTGGCGAGGATATCGACGCCGCGCAACATGCGCTCGCGTGCGTCGGCAGAAAATTTGACGTCTTTCGCAGCCATAGTGAGCTAACTCCTGGAACGTGAATCTTCGACTGTCTTTCAGATCGCGGGACTGACGTCGGCGGCGCGCTTGGGGAACCCGCGGCGCCCCCAGGCCATCGCCCCTTCTTGCGGACTACTTCTCGAGCACCCCCATGATGTCGCTCTCTTTCATGATCAGTAGCTCCTGGCCGTCGATCTTGACTTCGGTGCCCGACCACTTGCCGAACAGCACCTTGTCCTTCGGCTTCAGATCGATCGGGACGATCTTGCCGCTCTCATCGCGGGCCCCAGGGCCGACGGCGATCACCTCGCCCTGCTGAGGCTTCTCCGCAGCGGTATCTGGAATGATGATCCCGCCGGCCGTTTTGGTTTCGCTATCGACACGGCGCACGACGACACGGTCGTGCAGAGGACGAAACTTCATCGAAAAACTCTCTCCGTTTCAGTGGGTTATCAGACTTTGAGGGGTCACGCGCTGGGACCACTTGGGCCCTGTTAGCACTTTGTCATATCGAGTGCCAATGGGCCGCTGGGGAGATAGCCAAGATGCCTTAGTCTGTCAAGCGAAACACCTCCACCCGGGCCGGCGTAGCCAAGACAGGCAGGAATGCACCAGGGGCTGGCGGCCCCCCGGTCCCGCGGGGACAATAGCCGCCGCCGACATGCCGCGCCGCCATGCAAACGAGGCCCGGCGGGGTCGTCGGGGCGCGGTTGGGTAGCCGAAGCGGGCGGGCAGCTTTGCCCGCCGAGGCACCGCAAGGTCGGTCGCGCCCCGGGCGGCCTTTCAAACCTTGGCGGCATTGGGCTAGTTTGCGGTCGGCGCGCTGTCGCGCCCTTGTCATGCAGGAAAGCTAGCCACCACACCCGCCAAGACTGAGAAGGCGTGAAGGTCGCATCAGGAGGAGCAGGAATGAAAAGGCAATTTGGCTGGAGCTGGCTGAGCGCGAGCCTACTTTGCGTTGCCGCAGGTAGCGCCTCGGCTCAGACCGAAATCCAGTGGTGGCATGCCATGACGGGGGCCAACAACGACCTCATCGTCAAATTGGCAAACGACTTCAACGGCACGCAGAAGGACTACAAGATCGTTCCGACCTACAAGGGCGGCTATCCCGACACCATGAACGCCGGCATTGCCGCGTTCCGCGCCGGCCAGGCGCCCCACATCATGCAGGTGTTCGAGGTGGGCACCGCCACCATGATGGCGGCAACCGGCGCGGTCAAGCCGGTGCACGTGCTGATGAAGGAGGCGGGCGAGGCGTTCGATCCCAAGGTCTATTTACCGGCCATCACGGGATACTATTCCAGCAGCAAAGGCGAGATGCTGTCATTCCCGTTCAACTCGTCGAGTACCGTGATGTGGTACAACAAGGATGCTTTCAAAAAAGCCGGCATCGATGCGGAAAAACCGCCCAAGACCTGGCCCGAGGTGTTCGACGCGGCCAAGAAACTCAAGGCGGCCGGCTACGCCAACTGCGGCTTTGGCAACGCCTGGGTGACGTGGGTCAACCTCGAACAGCTCTCCGCCTGGCACAACATTCCCTTCGCCAGCAAAGCCAATGGCATGGACGGCTGGGATACAGAAATGAAGTTCAATTCTCCGCTGCACATCAAGCATCTGGAGAACTTGGTCGAGCTGCAGAAAGACAAGACCTACGACTATTCGGGGCGCACCAATACCGGCGAGGGCCGCTTCACGTCGGGTGAGTGCCCGATCTTCCTGACCTCGTCGGCATTTTTCGGCAATGTGCGCGCCAATGCCAAGTTCGACTTCGCCAACGCGCCGATGCCCTTCTACCCCGACGTGGCCGGGGCGCCGCAGAACTCCATCATCGGCGGGGCCTCGTTGTGGGTGATGGGCGGCAAGAGCGCGGCCGAGTACAAGGGGGTCGCCAAGTTCTTCAGCTTCCTTTCCGACACCGACCGACAGGTCGAGCTGCACACCAAGTCGGGCTATCTACCGATCACCAAGGCGGCCTACGAAAAGTCCAAGGCGTCCGGTTTCTACAAGGAATACCCCTACCTTGAGACACCGCTGCTCGAGCTCACCAACAAAGAGCCGACGGAGAACTCGCGCGGCCTGCGGCTCGGCAACATGGTGCAGTTGCGCGACGTCTGGGCCGAGGAGATCGAGGCGGCACTGGCGGGCAAGAAGTCGGCCAAGGCTGCCCTCGACGAAGCCGTCGCGCGCAGCAACGCCATGCTGCGCCAGTTCGAACGCACGGCGACGCGCTGAGCCGCGAAGGCCGGGCGGCGACGCTTGGGCTTCGCCGCCTTACCGCCTTCGCCGCGTCGACGGCGTCACCCAAATTTCTAGATGGGGTTAGGCCATGAGCCTTGAGCAGCTAAAATCGCAGATCGCCAACGATATTGGCACCCCGGCCGTCGTAATCGATCTCGATCGGGTGGAGCGCAACATCGGCCGCGTCCAAAAGCTGTGCGATCAGGCGGGCGTGGCGAACCGCCCGCACATCAAGACGCACAAGAGTCCCCTGCTCGCCCAAATGCAGATCGCCGCCGGGGCCGCGGGCATCACCTGTCAGAAGCTCGGCGAGGCCGAAGTGATGGCCGACGGCGGTATCGATGATATCCTTATCAGTTATAACCTGTTGGGCGAGGCAAAGATCGGCCGGCTTGGCGCCCTGCTGAAGCGGGTGACCGTCACCGCCGCCGCCGACAACCCCGCCGTCGTGGCCGCCCTTGCTCAGGCAGGCAAGATCGCCGGCCGGCCTCTCGGCGTCGTGATCGAATGCGACACCGGACGCAAGCGCGCGGGGGTGGAACGGCCGCAAGAGGCCATCGAACTGGCGCGCCTCATCAAACATCACGCCGATCTGCAATTCGCGGGCTTCCTGTTCTATCCCACCGAACAGTCCTGGCCGCAGACCCAACGCTTCTACAGCGAGGCGCTCAGCGGCGTGCGCGAGGCTGGGCTGGAGCCCCGGATCGTCTCGACCGGCGGCACACCCAATCTTGTCAACATCGGGCAGCTAGCCGGCGCCACCGAGCACCGGGCCGGCACCTACATCTTCAACGACCGCATGATGCTGGCGTGCGGAGCGGCAACGGCCGACGACTGCGCGCTCAGCGTCTACACTACGGTCGTCAGCCGCGCCGCGGCAGGGCGCGGTATTCTCGACGCCGGCTCCAAGACACTCACGGCCGACACGGGCGGGCTGGACAATGGCTTCGGTTTGATCTTGGAATACCCACAGGCCAAGATTCACGCTTTCGCCGAGGAGCACGGATTCCTCGATCTTTCGCGCAGCAACGACCGACCCAAGGTCGGCGAGGTGGTTCGGGTGGTGCCGAACCACGTCTGCGTCGTCGTCAACATGTTCGATCGCATGATTGCGGTACGCGGCGACCGGATCGTGGGGGTGCTGCCGGTGGCGGCCCGCGGCAAGCTCGCCTAGGTCCCCCGCCCAGTCACTTGGCGACCGTGCGCAGCAATCGGCGGGCCGGCTTGGTGGCAAGCCGGCCGCACACGCGCCAAGCCAACCAAGGTGCTTTTGCCAGGCGCGAGGCGGCAGGAAGGTTGTCATCGCTCGGCTGTTCGGCGACAGTAGCGGGTGGGATGCAAAGTCGAGCGCCACGGAGAAGCCACATGTCTCAATCGCTGACCAAGTCTCTCGGTCGTTTCGTTTCCAGCATCAGGCTTGAGAGCATTCCACCCCCGGCGCTCGACGTCGTTCATACCGGCTTTACCGACTGCGTCGGTACACTGATCGCGGGCAGCATCGAGGAGCCGCCGCGCCTCTTGCACAAGGTGTTGGCGCCACCGCCCGGCGAGGCCAGCCTCTATCTTTGCGGCCCACGCGTGCCTGCGCCCGAGGCCGCCTGGATCAATGGCACGGCTGCGCACGCGCTCGATTACGACGATGTCTCCTTGCGCGGTCATCCGAGCACGGTCCTGGTGCCCGCGATCCTTGCGGAGGCGGAAGTTTTGGGCGCAAGCGGCGCGCAGATGGCCACCGCCTATGTCGCGGGCTACGAGGTCTGGGCGGAGCTCGCCGGCCGCGATCCGGATCAACACCACCAGAAGGGGTGGCACCCGACAGGCATCTTCGGGGCGATCGCGGCCGCCGCCGCCTGCGCATCGCTGCGCGCGCTCGACCCCGACCAGGCCACGCAGGCGCTGGCGCTCGCCGCTTCGCATAGTTCCGGACTGGTCGCCAACTTCGGCACGATGACCAAACCCTACCACGCCGGCAAGGCTGCGCATGCCGGTGTCATCTCGGCACGTCTGGCCGCGGCCGGCTTCACCTCCGCCCCCGACGCGCTCGAGCACCCGCTGGGCTTCCTGGCCGCCGTTTCACCCAAAGGCGCGGCCGATCGCGAGCGCGCGGTTGAAGCCGGACGCGAGTGGCAGATACTCACTCAAGGTCTAGGTGTGAAAAAATATCCGCTCTGCTACTGCACGCATCGTGCCATCGACGGCATACTTGATCTTTTGCGCGAGCAGCAGGTGCTCGGCGCAGAGGTGAACTCCGTCACCGTCTCCACGAGCCGGCGCAATGCCACCATTCTGCGCAATGCCTGCCCGCAGACGGGTCTGGAGGCGAAATTCAGCATGCAGTTTGCCATGGCGAGTTCGATCATCACCGGCCGCGTGGGGCTCACCGAGCTGACTGACAGCTTCGTACAACGCGAGGACGTGCAGGCGCTGATCGGCAAGGTTAGGATCGAACCCGACGATCGGCCCGATCCCAAGCGGTCGGGAGCGGCTCCCTACGACCTCGTCGTCATCGAATTGAACGGCGGTCGGCGGCTGCAGAGCCGGCGCGTCACCGACGAGCGCGGCTCGCCGCAACTGCCGCTGTCCAAGGCGGAGCTATGGGGCAAATTCGAGGCTTGCCTGGCACTCGGCAATCCAAGCCTGCCGGCCCGTCAAATCTTCGATGCACTCATGTCGATCGAGCGCCAGCCGGGCGTCAGCGCGTTCGTCGGATTGCGGCAAGCCGCCTGAACTAGCGCATGCGGCCCGTGATGGCGCGCGCCAGAATCCGCCCCAGGCTGGAGGCGATCGAGCGGAGGAACGACTTGGCGATCGCCTCGCCCACACTCTGGCGCTGATAGCCGGCGCGCTGCCGGGGTTGCGCACGATAGGTGGTCTCCGTCTGCTGCTGCGGACCGGCGATCGGCTGGTTTTTATCCCGTCTTTCGGCCATCGAATGGTCTCCTTGAGACAGGCTCAGCGTCGCCCGCCGACAATCGCCCGTACGATGGCGTTGCCGATGCTGGAGGCGACCGAACGCATCATGGATTTGGCAAAGGTTTCGCCGTAACCC
The DNA here is from genome assembly GCA_035573335.1 of Hyphomicrobiaceae bacterium. Classification (GTDB taxonomy): domain Bacteria; phylum Pseudomonadota; class Alphaproteobacteria; order Rhizobiales; family Hyphomicrobiaceae; genus AWTP1-13. The sequence continues at coordinate 5,640 of DATMZT010000039.1, forward strand.
TGGCGCCGCCCGGTGCCGCCGCCCATGAGAATGTTGCCCCAACTATTGGCGTCGGCCTCCTGTGCCGAGGCGGCAGCCGCCGTGCGTTTCTGCAAGATCTCGTAGGCGGAATCGCGGTCGACGACTTCTTCATACTTGCCGTAGATCGGACTGGCCTCGATTTTGCTCTTGCGCTCCGGGGCGGTGACCGGTCCGAGGCGTCCCGATGGCGGTCGGATCAGCGTACGTTGGACCATCGACGGCTCGCCGCCGCCGTGCAGCAGTGAAACCAGCGCCTCGCCCACCTTCAGCTCCTGGATCACTCGTTCGACATCGAGCTTGGGGTTGGGGCGGAAGGTCTCGGCGGCTGCACGGATACCCTTCTGCTCGACCGGCGTGAAGGCGCGCAGGGCATGCTGCACGCGGTTGCCAAGCTGCGCCGATACCGAGTTGGGCACGTCGCGCGGATTCTGCGTGACGTAGTAGACACCAACACCCTTGGACCGGATCAAGCGGGTGACCCGTTCTACCTGTTCGAGCAGAGCTTTGGGCGCCTCGCTGAACAGCAAGTGTGCCTCGTCGAAGAAGAACACCAGCTTGGGTTTGTCGGGATCACCCACTTCGGGCAGTTTGTCGAATAGCTGCGCTAACAGCCACAGCAGGAAAGTCGCGTAGAGGCGCGGCGTCTTCGTCAGCTTCTCGGCGGCCAGGATGTTGACAAAGCCGCGCCCGTCGGCTGCGGTGCGCATGAAGTCGTTGATTTGGAGCGCCGGCTCGCCGAAAAAGTTATTCGCCCCTTGCTCCTCCAACACCAGCAACCGGCGCTGGATGGCACCGATCGAAACCGTCGATGCGTTGCCGTACTTGGTCATGATGGCCTTGCCGCGCTGGCCCACGTCGTTGGCCATCGAGCGCAGATCCTTCAAATCAAGCAACGGCAGCTTCTCGTCCGCCGCCACACGAAACAGGATGTTGAGCACGCCCTCCTGTGTCTCGTTGAGCTCCATCAGGCGCGCCAGCAGCAAGGGCCCCATGTCCTGTACGGTGGCGCGGATTGGGTGGCCCTGCTCGCCAAATAGATCCCAAAACAAGGTTGGAAAGGCAGCATTCGTCCAGTCGTTGAGGCCAATCTCGTTGGCGCGCTTGGCAAGCCCGTCCTTCTTCTCGCCAGAGGCGGAAATACCGGAGAGGTCGCCCTTGATGTCGGCGGCGAACACCGGCACGCCGGCGTTGGAAAAGCCCTCGGCCAGCACCTGCAGGGTGACGGTCTTACCCGTGCCCGTGGCGCCCGTCACAAGACCGTGCCGGTTGGCAAGCCTCAGCTCCAGGTATTCGGGCTCGACGCTGCGGCCGAGGAAAATCTTTCCCTCTTGCAGCAGGGCTTGGCTCTCGACCATGGCTCGCTCCTCGCATAACTGCCGCGACTCATCTGGACCCAGCGCTGTTCTCAATACATGGCGGCAATGCCTTGGCAATGCATGGGTTGGATACCGACAGCACGCCGCCCCGCTCGTTGTTGGGCAGCGGAACTCGAATTTTTGCAATGGCTTACGCCTTGCCAGGGGTCGCCTGTTTGCGGGCGAACCTAACCGAAAAAATCGCCCCGCACTACCCGCCCAGGCCAGGGCCAACGGCGCCAGAGCGCGCCCCGACCGGACCGGGTCGTCGTGGCTCGGCAATGGCCCGTCCTCGGCTCCGGGCGCGGTGCGCTTGGGTTTGAGCAACTTTTGCCCGCACGGCCGATCCCTTGGAGCCGCGCCGCCGGACTCGAGGCCGCGGCTGATCGGCAAGCGCCACGATCGCCTGCGCGCAGAAGCGCATTGCCACCGCCGTGATTGATCATGACAGGGCGGGATCCTATAGATCCGCGGCGCTTGCGCTCGCAACCAAACCGTCGCCGGGGAGGCCGCCATGGACTTGAGTACGGAACGGATTTTCCAACTGTTGGACAGCCGCGGTGCCGGACGCTACGGCCTCTCAGCCGTCAGCCAAAAAGAACATGCGCTGCAATCGGCCGACCTCGCCACGAAACGTGGTCTCGGCGATGCGCTGGTGATCGCAGCATTGTTCCACGATTTGGGCCACCTGCTCGTCGGCGGCGACGTCAATCTCGCGGAGCAAGGCGTCGACGACCTGCACGAGGAGACCAGCGCGAACGCCCTTGTAAAACTGTTCGGCAATGATGTTGCTGAGCCCGTGCGGCTGCACGTAGCCGCCAAACGATATCTTTGCGCCGTGACCCCCGCCTACTATGACAAGCTCTCGGCGGACTCGCGGCAGTCGCTGCTACTGCAGGGCGGCCCAATGTCGCCCCTCGAAGTTGCCGCGTTCGACAAGCTCGAACATCGCGCGGCCGCCCTCGCCTTGCGCATGATCGACGACGAGGCAAAGGTCGCGAGCCTAAAAACGCCGGGGCTGGATAGCTACCGCGCCATGGCAACCCGTCTGCAAAAGGCCCGCGCCTAGCCCCGCGACCACCGAGCCCCGGGGGCGCACGGGGTCGCCCGCGCGACGCCCGGCCGCACGCGGCTGTCTGCTCTAGCGGGCTAGGGGGCCATTGACGACGGCCGCCCGCCGGGCTCATTCCCCCGCACGATCTGACGATCGCGCTCAAGCCCACAACCACGCGCGCAGGCTTCACGCGTGCGGCAGAACTGCGCACGGCTTTCTGTGACAGTTCGGTAAATCGGGATTCCCCCCGATGTACTTGTGGCCTCAAGGGCTCCCATGTTGTGCGCCATACCCAGCAAGCTTTCGCAAAGGTGACCGCATGACCTTCGCCCGGCAGTCTCATGAGACCACGGACCAATCCGCACACCTTGGCGGCGATGAAAATGGCGCCCACGAGGGGCGGCGTTTTTCGCCCGAACTGTGCGAGGCGATCCTCAATGCCTTGGGCCGCGATGATCGCCTGCGCCGCGAATATGTGCGCCGGCGCTGGCGTGGCTTGCTCGGATAGGCCGCGCGCGGCAGCCTTTCGGCGGGAGCAACCGCGGCGCCGAGACCTTCGGGGGGGATATACCCCAACACGGCCCTCGTCCCTGCCCTGGCTCACCCGCGCCGGCCAGCTTCTAAGGCCACTATTGGCGCGGTGGGTAGCGGTCGAACTGAGGCAGCTCATGCGCGCGCGCCATCCAACCGATGCGATCGGCGACTTGGATGTGCGCCAGCGCCGGAACGGCGTCGGGATCATCGTAGGTGGCGCTCTGAATGTCGATGATCCCCGGCAGGACCTGGGCGTTGGTGAAGAACAGCCCGGTGCCACAATCGGCGCAAAAATGTCGGCGGCCATGTTCTGAGGACGCATACACCTTGGGCGCACCTCTCATGACCTTGACAAGCTCGATGGGGTACATGGTCCACGCCACCATGGGTGCGCCGGCGTGTCGCCGACAGTCCGTGCAATGGCAAAGCGCGTGGGTGAGGGCTTCGCCATCCGCTTGGTAGCGAACAGCGCCACAGTGGCAGCCGCCGGTGATCGCCATGCTCGTTCCTCCTTGCCATCCGCCATCGCTCTCGGCGCATGCTCCATGACATTTGTCTCGGGTGCAACCAGCCGTTTGCCATGCCTTTTAGACCTGCCGCCTCGACGACGGCACGCCTTTCGGTGCCATCGCCGCGAACGGCGCCCGTCGCCAGGGAAGCACTTAAGCCGCTCCCGCAATCCTTGGCGGCTGCAGGGTTGCGCTTCCAACAAAACCGCCACCACGCGCCGCAAAGAATGCATTGGCAAGCGGCTGGAATTGTCTACCAATGGGCCAGGATGACCCTGGCGCTCGAAGGGAGCGTGAGCGAACGCCATGACCGATGACCCCGAACCGATCAGCGCGGAGTTCGAAGCGGCGTCCCGCGAGGCTTGGCTGAAGCTCGTTGACAAGGCGCTGAAAGGCGGCGCGTTCGAGCGGCAGCTCGGATCGCACACCGCCGACGGATTGCGGATCGAGCCCCTCGGCGTGCGCGGGGACATGCCCGCTGTGGCCGCCGCGACCAAGCGCGGCTCGGCGCGTGGCTGGGACATCCGCCAGCGCCATGCCGAGCCCGACCCCAAGCTCTGCAATGCAGCCATTCAGGAGGACCTGGAAGGGGGCGTAAACTCACTGCTGCTGCAGATCGAGGCGCCAGGCCAATCGGGCCTCGGCTACGGTGCCGAGCCGCTCGCCGCGGCGCTCAAAGGCGTGCGCTTGCAGGCCTTGGCTATCGCGCTCGATGCCCGCGAAAACACTATGGACGCGGTCGGCAGCTTGCTCGAGATCTGGCGCGAGAACGGCGTCGAGGAGGGCAACCGTCATGCGGCGTTCAATTTGGATCCGCTTGGCGTGCTGGCCAAGACTGGTACGCTTTACTATCCGGCCGATCGCGCCTGCGCGATCGCGGCCAAGTTCGCCGCTGACGCCCAAACAATGCCCAATGTGAAGGCGCTGCTGGCCGATGGCCGACCCTATCACGAAGCAGGCGCCAGCGAGGCGCAAGAACTGGCGGCGATGTTGGCGACTTTGGTGGCCTATTTGCGCGCCTGCGAGGCCGGCGGCCTTGCACCGCGCGCCGCGTTCGACAAGATCGGCTTCGCCTTGGCGAGCGATGCCGACCTGTTCCTCAGCATCGCCAAGCTGCGTGCCGCCCGTAGCTTGCTTGCGCGTGTTGCCGAGGCCTGCGGCAGCCGCGAGGCCGCCGACATCCTGCATTTGACGGCCCTCACCTCCGAACGCATGATGGCCAAGCGCGATCCGTGGGTGAACCTGCTGCGCACCACGGTGGCGTGCGCCGCCGCGGCCTTCGGCGGGGCCGACGCCATTAGCGTGCTGCCCTTTACCTGGGCGCTGGGGAAGCCCGATCGCTTTGCGTTACGCATCGCCCGCAACACGCACCTGGTGTTGCAGGAGGAAAGTGCGCTGGGCCGTGTCACGGATCCCGCACACGGGGCCTGGTTCATCGAGAAGCTCACGGCGGACCTGGCGCAAAAGGCCTGGGAGCTCTTCCAGGCGATCGAAGCGCAAGGCGGCATGGCGCCTGCGCTCGAATCGGGGTTTTTCCAGGAGGAAATCGACAAGGTCGTTGAGGTGCGAGCCCGCCGCATCGCCCACGGTCAGCTTGAACTCACCGGGGTCTCGGCCTTTCCGCTGCTGGCTGCCGATGGCGTCAGTGTCGCGCCGCATCCCGTCGTTTCGGCCATTGTCCGGGGCGGTACGGCGGTTGCCCCCTTGCCGGCGCGGCGGCTGGCCGAACCCTTCGAGCGCTTGCGCGACGCTGCCGATTCGCATTTTGCCCGTGTCGGCCGACGCCCGCAGGTGTTCCTGGCCGCGCTCGGCGACGCGGCCGCCCACTCGGGACGCAGCACCTGGATGAAGAACTTCCTGGCCGCCGGCGGCATCGAGGCCGTCGTCAGTGGGCCGCTCCACACGTCAGCCGACGCCGGCAAGGCCTTTGCCGACAGCGACACCCACGTGGCCTCCATCTGTTCGTCGGACGCCGTTTATGCCGAGCTGGCCGAGGCGACTGCCAGCATGCTCAAGACCGCCGGTGCCAAGCAGGTTCTGCTCGCCGGTCGGCCCAGGGCCCAGGAGCAATCGCTCCGCGCCGCCGGCGTTGACGAATTTGTGTTTGCCGGTTGCGATGCCATCTCGACGCTTAGCCGGCTGCACGAGGTGCTCGATGTCAAACGCTAGTCTGCAGCGATCGCCACGCCACAGCGGTGGTTGCCAGTGCGGTGCCGTACGCTTTGCCCTTTATGCCGACCCAATCAAGATCGGCATCTGCCACTGTCGCATGTGCCAGAAGGCCGTCGGCGGAGCCTTTGCCGTGCTGGCCGAGGTGCCCCAGCACCAGTTCGCCTGGACGCGAGACACACCGGCGACCTTTCAATCGTCGACGCGCGCGCTGCGCGATTTCTGCGCCGTGTGCGGCACGCCCTTGAGCTATCGGCACCCGGGGGGCCCAATCATCGAGCTGCTCACGGGCACCTTCGACCAGCCCGACCGGGTGCCTCCCAGCTACGCGGTCGGCACGGAATCGATGCTCGCCTGGCTCGCCGGGGTTGCCGCGCTGCCTGGCAAGACGACCGCGGCCAACCTTGGCCCGGCGCCGGCGGATGTCGTCAGTTTCCAGCACCCCGACCACGAGACCGAGCCCAATTGGCAGCCCCCGCGTCCCAGCCTGCCCGGCGGCCCGTAGGGCAACGTGCCGGATGGTCTTGCCGTCCGCTGCCGCGCGGCGGCTCCCCGGCAAGGTCCCGGCTCGCGCCTTTGCGCCGGAGCCCGCCCACATCCCCGGCGGGGGCCGGGATGATCTCGCCGCCGGCAGTCTGGGAAGCCGGGGTCAAGCCCGATATGGTCAGCGGCTATGAGATAGGACTTGCCGGTCGCGTCCGCTATGAGAACCATCTTCGATTTTGCCGCCAAGCGCGCGGAGCTGTCACCCGATGCGCTGGCTTTTGATCAGTGGGAGACCGAGGAGAAGGTCAGCTTTGCCGAATTCAATCGGCGTGCCGAGCAGGGTGCCAGCATCCTCGAACATGACGGGCTGGGCACGGGTGATCGCCTCGCCGTGCTCTGCCACAACAGCACCGTTTTCTTCGAGCTGCTCTTTGCCTGCGGCAAGATCGGCGCCATCCTGGTGCCGCTCAACTGGCGCCAGACATCGTCCGAACTTACTCCCATCCTGCTCGACTGTGGCGCGCGAACGCTACTGCATGATGCGCTGACGGCGCCGCTTGCCCATGCCATCGCGGCCAGCACCGGCGTGCGCCTCATCACTTTTGCCGCGTACGACACCCGGCTCGGCAAAACCTGGCCTGTACGGCGCCGCGACACTGCCTGGCCCACCGACCGCATTTGGTATCTGCTCTACACCTCCGGCACCACCGGGCGTCCCAAGGCCGTGATCCAGACCGTCGGCATGGCCCTGGCCAACGCCCTCAACGTGCAACAGGCCACCGCGCTCACTTCGGCCGACCGCACGATCAATTTCCTGCCCTTGTTCCACACCGCCGGCATCAACCTGCACACGCTGCCCATTTTCATTGTCGGCGGCAGCAGCACCGTCCTGGCCAAATTCGAGGTTGATCCGCTCCTCGAGCTGATTGCGGCCGATCGCATCAGCATCTTCTTCGGCGTGCCCGCCGTTTACCAGGCCCTCAGCCTCAATCCGCGCTTCGCCGCGGCGGACCTGTCGCGCGTGCGCCATTGGGGGTGCGGGGGCGCGCCGCTGCCGGCGAGCTTGCTCCGCCTCTACCTTGGCAAGGGTGTGCGGGTCTGCAACGGCATGGGCATGACCGAAACCGGCCCGACCGTGTTCCTGATGAACCCGGAGCGGGCCGCCGAAAAAATCGGCTCGGTCGGCAAGCCGCAATTGTTGTCCGAGGTCCGTCTGGTCGACGCCGATGGTCGTGAGGTAAAGGATGGGGAGCGTGGCGAAATCCTATTTCGCGGCCCCAACGTCACGCCCGGATACTACAACAACCCAGAGGCCACAGCCGCCGCCATCACGGCCGATGGCTGGCTACGCTCGGGCGACATCGCGCGCCGCGATAGCGAGGGTTACTACTACATCGTTGATCGCATCAAGGACATGTTCATCTCCGGCGGCGAGAACGTCTATCCGGCAGAAATCGAGGGCGTGCTCTGCAATCATCCCGCCGTCCTTGAAGCCGCCGTGATCGGCGTCGCGGATGCGCGCTGGGGCGAGGTCGGTCACGCCGCCATTCGTCTGCGCGAGGCACAGACGCTTGAGGCGGCGGAACTGCGCGCCTTCGCCCGCACCCAGCTTGCCGCCTATAAGGTGCCCAAATACGTCACCGTGTTGGAGGACTTTCCCCGCACGGCCGCCGGCAAGGTACAAAAACACATCCTGCGCCGCACGCTCGGCGAAAAGAGTTAGCTTGCGGATGGGCGCGCCGGCAGGTGGTGATGCCCTACTCGGCCGCTTGCGCCGTCGTTGGCGGGGCCTCGACGATACGGGTGGCAAAATCGCCGGGCGAGACGATTTCGAGCACTTCGAAATCCTCTGAACAGGCAATCTCACGATGCTTGATGCCGGGCACCTGCAGGATGCAATCGCCCTTGCGAATGGTACGTTGGCCTTGCCCCTCATATTCAAATGTGGCCCAGCCGTTCATGACATAGACGAGCTGGAACGTGCAGTCGTGCACGTGCCACTGCTGCACCTGGTCTTTGACCTTCTTGCCGTTGTGCCGAATGAGGTGGGCAACGAAATCGCCCTTGGTGCCGGCTTTGATGCCGAGATCGCGATATTCAAAAATCTCACGCAGACCGGGGGTCCACTGTTGCTCGCTCGCGAGGTTGTGCACGAAATCCCAGGTTTTGTCGCTCATCGTTTCCTCCTGCAGGTATGCGTCGGCGGGCGGCAGCCGTCGCACTATAGCCCATCGGCCCGCCGTGTCATCGTGGCGCCGGGCGAGGCTGGTCCTGTCAGGGGTGGGGATCGCCCCGTTCGGCACGCGCCCAGCTGGGCTCAGCCGCGAGGCGCCTGGGTGAGCCCCTTGGGCCGGCCAACGATGGTGACGATGGGCTCCTCGCGCTCAAACAGCCGCTTGGCAACGCGCCTTACCTGCTCCATCGTGACCGCCTCGATCTCGGCATTACGCGTATCCATATAGTCGCGTCCGAGGTCCTCCTGCCAGAACCACAACAGCTGATTGGCGATTTTGGCATTGCTGTCGAAGCGCAGCGCGAACGAGCCGGTCAAGTAACTCTTGGCGTTGACCAATTCCTGTTCGGTCGGGCCTTCGGCGGCGATGCGCTTGAGCTCGGCGCGAATGAGATCGAGCGATTGGGCGATCTCTTCGTTCTTGGTGGCGACACCGCCCGCAAAGACCGAGGTGTGCTTGAAGGGTTGCATGGTGGTAGAGACGGAGTAGGCCAAGCCGCGCTTCTCGCGCACTTCCTCCCACAGGCGCGATGACATCACGCCGCCACCGACGATGGTGTTGAGCACGAAGGCTGGGATGAAGTCCTTGTCTTTACGCGGCAGCGCCGGCAAGCCGAACCGCGCCACCGACTGTGGCACGGCCATTTCGATAACCTTCAACCTTTCGACGGCGGCGGGGATAACCTGCGCGATCGGCTTGAGTTTAGCCTTGGCGGGCAGACCACCAAACACCTTGTCGAGCTGGGGCTTTAGCGTCTCGGCATCAATGTCTCCCACCACCACAACCCGCAAGTTATCTTTGGCAAAGGTGTTGGACCAAAACTCCTTGAGGTCATCGTGGCCGATCTTTTGCACTGACGCCGGAGTGCCGTTGGCCGGTCGTCCATAGGGATGACCGGCAAAGGCCAACGCCGACCACTGCTCCGAGGCGACGCGGTCTGGGTCGCGCGCGGCGTAGGCAAGGCTGGCCAGCAGCTGTCCGCGAATGCGCTCAACCGCATCCGTGTCGAAGCGCGGTTTGCTAACGGCGAGCGCTAGCAATTCGATGGCCGCATCGCGGTTCTCGCTCAGGGTTTCGAAGCTGCCGTAAATGGCATCGCGTGAGTCATCGAAACTCATGCGCATGGCGATCGCCTCCATGCGCTCCTGGAATTGCTTGCTTGTGAGCTCGCCAGCGCCCTCATCCATCATGCTGGCGATGAAATTGGCCACTCCCTCCTTGGCATCCGGGTCTTGAGCATTGCCGCCTTCGAACGCAAAGCGCATGGCGATGAGTGGAATGCCGTGTTCCTCCACCAGCCAGGCTGTTATGCCGCCGGGGCTTTTTACCTCTTGGATTTTCATGGCTTCCGCCTTGCTGGAGACAAACACGAGCGCGCCGATGGCTAGCGCGCAGAAAATGAGGTTTGCCGCAAATTTTGCCGCAGCAGGCGCGCCGCACCTTGTCGGAGGCATGGTTATCATGTTGGGCGCTCCGTCAGGATTTGTTGGCAGTGGCGGATGAGCGGATGCCATCGCTCTCGGTTTCGGCGGGCACCGGGTACAGGGTCCCGGTCACGGAGCTGCGAATATCCAAATATTGGCCGGCGATGCGCTTGATATCCTCGGCCGTGACCTTGGCAATCGCCACCGGCCAGTCGTTGATCTGCTTGATGGTCAAGCCGAGCACCAGTCCTTCCCCATAACGCCGCGCCAGGGCCGACTGGCTATCGGATTCGTAGATGAAATCGGCGATGAAGGCCTTCTTGGCACGTTCGAGCTCATCGGCCGAAACTGGGTTTTCGCGCAATTCATGCAGGACGCGATCGATGCCCGCTTCCACTTTGTCGAGCCCGACATCCTTGGCGGCGACAGCATAGACGCCAATGGAACCGCTATCGAGGCCGAGCCCCGAGTACCAGCCACCCGCGCTGGAGGCGAGCTTTTCCTCCACCACGAGCTTTTGATAGAGGCGGCTGGTGCTGCTATGGCCGACAATTTTCATGAGCAGGTAGAGAGCTTCGGCGTCGCCGGGCTCGGCCTTTGGCAGGCTCGGCGCCAGGTAGAAGCGGCGCACCGAGGCGTTTCCGGCACGCGCATCCTTCAGCTCTACGCGCCTGGCGGCGCGGCTCGGCGGCTCCTGCGGGCGCACACGCGCGTGCGCTTCCGGGTTGGCCTTGACCTTCCCATACGTCGCCTCGGCCAGTTTTTTGACCTCCTCGACGGTGACGTCGCCCGTCACCACCATGACCGCATTGTTGGGGGCGTAGAAGCGTTTGTAGAAAGAAAGCGCATCGGCCCGCGACAGCTTGGCCATCTCGTGCATCCAACCAATGATGGGGATGCGATAGGGGTGGTTGCGATAGAGCGCCGCCGACATTTGTTCAGACAAGATGTTGGATGGGTTGTTCTCGGTGCGCGAGCGGCGCTCCTCGAGGATCACCTCGCGTTCCGTGACCACGTCCTTCTCGGCAAGCTGCAAGTTCGCCATGCGATCGGCTTCCATCTCCATGACGGTGCCCAGGCGTTCCTTGGCTATGCGCTGGAAATAACCCGTGTAGTCGTGGGTCGTGAAGGCATTGTCCTGGCCACCGAGGCGGGAGACGATCTTGGAGAAGTCACCGGAGGCAATCTTGTCCGTAGACTTGAACATCAGATGTTCAAGAAAGTGGGCAATGCCCGACGCCCCAGGCGGATCGTCGGCCGAGCCTGCGAGATACCACACATAGTGCGTGACGACCGGGGCGCGGTGGTCCGGGACGACAACGACGCGCAGCCCGTTTGCCAGTGTAAACTCGCTGACGCGGCTGGCGATGGGACTGGCATTGAGGGTAGCCAAACTCTGAGCGAACATCATGAGTGTTAGGGCCAGAAAGAAGCTGAGGCGTCGAGGTTTCGTACTGCTAGTCCACATGGAGGGAAGTTTCCTGCCAGCGAGGCTACGACAAAGTCTCGCCATCGTGAGTCCTTTCGACAATAAGCACTTGAGGTGCCGTCCTGAATGTCTGAGGGAACCGCCGCCCGGCGTTGGCGGCTGTTGTTCGGCTTCCCGTTGGGGATGTCAAATGACAAGGCATTAATGTGACAAGCCGGTAATCTTGGGATGGTGGCACGCGACCTCGCCTACGGCATTGTTCCGCCGGCGGACTGCCTTGCCGCGGCAACGACCCAAGTCGGCCCAATCAGTTCTTGTTAACGCTGCTGGTAAGGCCGCCGAAAATGCTCGGGCAGGGACCATAGGGGCTGAGATTGGTGCCGCTACCGTCCTTTGATTTGAGCGCCCTGTCCTTCCATTGGATGTCGCCGCGACAGTAGGCCAGATGCAATCGCTCGCGCTCTTGGGCCGCGGCCAGCTTGCGTTGCTCAGGATCGGTTGGCCAGTTCGCCTGATCGGTCGGTGCAGCCGGTGCGGACCCGGGATCGGGCAGACGATTGGCGTTAGGAGGCATGACCAGCGGCGCTCGCTCGGCCAGCTTGGGCTCGCGCCGGGAGGCCTCCAAGGCCGCCGGGCTGACGCCTAGCAAATCGAAAACCTTGCCGTTGAGTTCAACCCCATCGGCGCATCCGCCCAGCACAACGGTCGCCGCGGTGCCGATGGCACCGAAGAAGTGCTTGAGGCGCTGGGAAGAGCCACCCATGTCCACGTCCCCCGGGGCCCGATGTCGGTCTTTGACCCCCGACAATGCCGCTTGCTCAATCGGTTAGGTCGACTTTGCGGCGTTATTGCGACTCGGGCGGAAGGAATCATATAGGAGGCCAATAACCCCGGCAACAATCGCGGTGTCGGCGATATTGAACACGTACCAATAAAAGCCAAAGGCGTGCAGGGAAAAGAAATCCGCTACACCGCCAAGGATTAGACGGTCGATGGCATTGCTGACCGCGCCACCGATGATAAGCCCGACGCTGCCTGCCACCAACCGGTTCGCGATGCCGCGCGCCAGCCACACGGCCATGGCCGCCGCAGCCAGGATGGCAAAGCCCGCCAGCAGCCACTGTCCCTTATGGCCCTCCTGCAAAAACAGGCCGTAGCTAACGCCCAGGTTCTTCACATAGACCAAATCCAGGAAGGGCAGCACCGGCACGCGACCGCGGCTCTCAATCGCGTAGTGCCCAAGCATCCACCACTTGTGCGCCTGATCGATGGCCACGACGAGCGTTGCCGTCGTCAAACCGAGGGCGGAGAAGGGTCCCCATAGCCAGGGCGCCCGCCTCTTGTTGTTGAGCGTCGTCGTCATCGCTGGCCTAGGCGGCGCCCTTTAGGCGATCGAACTCGCGCACCGCCGCCGCATCGCGCGCGGACAAGGTGGGAAACGCTGGATCGCTGCCGACATCCTTGGTGATCCGCCAGGACCGCGCGCATTTCTTGCCCTCGGCCAATTTGGAGACGACGCTGACACCGGCCACATCCGCCAGCGCAAAAGCATCGGCCGGCCCCCTAGCGGCGAGGACACCGATGTCGGAGGTAATGCAGATCTCAGCCAGATCGACGCCCTCGAGCGCCTGCAGCAAGGCGTCGTCGGCGACAAACACCTGCGGCGCCGCCTCCAGGGATGCGCCGATCCTCTTGTTGGCTCGCTCGATCTCGAGCGCACCGGTGACCGCACTACGCACGCGGCGGATCTTGGCCCACTTGGCAGCGAGGGCATCGTCACGCCAGTCCGCGGGGATATCGGGAAACGTCTCCAAATGTACCGATCCCGCCTCCGAGGGATAGCGAGCAAGCCAGGCCTCCTCCGCCGTAAAGCAAAGCAGCGGCGCCAACCACAGCGTGGTTGCGCGAAAGATCTGCTCGATCGTCGCCAGCGCGGCCTTGCGTTTGGCGCTCGAGTAGGGCTCGCAATAAAGCGCATCTTTGCGGATATCGAAATAGAATGCCGACAAATCCGTGTTCATAAAGTGCGACAGGACGGCGATCACGCGCTTGTAGTCGTATTCGCCATAGGCCTTGCGAATGAGCTCGGAAAGCTCCGCCAGCCGATGCAGCATCAGGCGCTCCAACTCCGGCATCAGCTTCGCATCGACCGGTTCCTTTGCGTCGTGGTGCGCAAGGTTGCCCAACATCCAGCGCAGCGTATTTCTGAGCTTGCGGTAGGACTCGGCCGTTCCCTGCAGGATGCCGGGGCCAAAGCGGATGTCGCTCGAGTAGTCGGACGAGGCCACCCACAAGCGCAGGATATCGGCCCCTGAGGTCTTCATCAGCTCCTGCGGCGAGAGCGTATTGCCGCGCGACTTCGACATCTTCTCCTCTCCCTTTTCGTCGAGGATGAAGCCGTGCGTGAGCACCACGTCGAAGGGTGCGCGCCCGCGCGTGCCGCAGCTTTCAAGCAGCGAGGATTGGAACCAGCCTCGGTGCTGGTCGGATCCCTCGAGGTACATGACGCGATCGTCACCCCCGTCGATTTGGCGCTTGATGCCGGCGAGCTGCGGAAACGCCTCAGGATCTTCCAACGTGAAGGCATGCGTGGAGCCAGAGTCGAACCAGACGTCTAGAATGTCGGTGATGTGCTCCCAATCCGCCGGGTTGGCGACCAGATCCCTGAGGAAGCGCTCCTGCGCGCCCGTCTCAAACCAGGCGTCGGCACCCTTTTCGGTCATGGCGGCGCGAATGCGCGCCATCAACTCGCTGGACTTGGCAAACTTGGCCGACGGGATCACCTCGCCCGTCTCCCGATGCTGGAACACGGTGATGGGCACGCCCCAGGCGCGTTGGCGCGAGATCACCCAGTCGGGCTTTGCCTGCACCATGCCGCGCAACCGATTGCGCCCTGAGGCAGGTACGAACTCGGTGTCCTCGATGGCCTTGAGCGCGGCCTCGCGCAGGCTGCTGTTGCCGCCCTGACCCGGCGCCTTCAGTGGCCTGTCCATGGCGATGAACCACTGCGGTGTGTTGCGGAAGATCACGGGCTTCTTCGAGCGCCACGAGTGCGGATACTGATGCTTGAGCCGCCCGCGCGCGATCACAGCATTGGCTTGCAGCAAAGCCTTGATCACCGCCTCGTTGGCGTCCCCCTTGTCTCCCTTGTCGTCGATGACGCGTCTACCCTCGAAGCCGGGGGCATCTTTGGTGAAACGTCCATCGCCGTCGACGGTAAAGGGAATGGTGGTATCGATGCCACGTCTCTCCAGCTCCGGGGCGAGCAGCATCCAGATCTCAAAGTCTTCGCGGCCGTGGCCGGGGGCGGTATGGACGAAGCCGGTGCCGTCCTCGTCGGTAACATGGTCGCCGGCCAGCAGGGGGACCCTGAAATCATAGCCGTGCGCCCGCAAGGGATGCGTACCCTCCACGCGCGAGAGCTGCGCGGCCGTCAGATTTGCCAGGCGCCTATAGCCATCAGGCTCAATCTTTGCGGCCTTGAAAACCGCCGGCGCAAGTCGGTCCGCGAGTACGAAGCGATCGCCCCTTTTGGCCCAATTGCCCTCGGGCGCGGCGGTAACCTCATAGAGCCCGTAGGCAATCTTGGGAGAGTAGCTGATCGCTCGATTGCCGGGGATCGTCCACGGCGTGGTGGTCCAGATCACCACCGAGGCACCGGTAAGTTCGCCTGCTCCCTCGTTGGCCGCTGCCGGGACAGGACAGAGGGGAAATTTTACCCACACCGTGTCGCTCGTGTAGTCGTGGTACTCGACCTCGGCCTCTGCCAGAGCCGTCTTTTCCACCACGGACCACATTACCGGCTTCGAGCCGCGGAACAGGGCACCGTTCATGGCGAACTTCATCAGCTCGGCGGCGATGGTGGCCTCGGCCTTGTAGGCCATGGTCGAGTAGTAGTGCTCCCAGTCCCCTTCGACGCCGAGGCGTTTGAATTCTTCGCGCTGGACGTCGATCCAGTGCTCGGCAAACTCGCGGCATTCGCGCCTAAACTCGTTGACCGGCACCCTGTCTTTGTCCTGGCCCTTGGCGCGGTACTGCTCCTCGATCTTCCACTCGATCGGTAGTCCGTGGCAGTCCCAACCCGGCACATAGTTGGAATCCGCGCCCAGCATCTGCTGGGAGCGGGTCACCATGTCTTTCAGGATCTTGTTGAGCGCGGTGCCGATATGGATGTTGCCGTTGGCGTAGGGGGGACCGTCATGCAGGATGAACTTTGCCCGGCCCTTGGCCGCCGCCCGCAAGCGTTGGTAAAGGCCGATATCGCCCCAACGGTGCAGTAACTTAGGCTCAAGCTGGGGCAGGCCTGCCTTCATGGCGAACGACGTCTTGGGCAGGAACAGTGTCGCGCTCCAGTCGCGCGCGGCGGTTTTGCTCGAATTCATGGGGAATGCCGTTCTTCAAGATACTGATTCTGCTGCGCAAAAATGCTCGGTCAGGCCGGCCGCCGCTCAGGCGACCGGGCCGATAATTCGCGCCATCGTCAGCTTGATCGAACATCGCGACATGGTGCCTCTTTTAGCTGTGTCGCCGATCCTGGGCAACCGTGCCCGCGGGGAGGCAGCGCTCAAGCGCCCAAGGCCGCATGCGCCTGGATTAACGTGATTTAATGCATCCGTGGGCATCCACGGTGGCGGGTCGATCGTATCTGAAGCGGGATGTCACCACGGAAATGAGCGCGCGTTGCCCCCATCGCAGCGCCTTTTGCGGGCCGTGGTGGCTCCCCATTTTTTTCGGCTCACGCCAGACGCGAAGGCCCCCGCCCCAGGCGCAGAGCACGCGCCGTGTTCGAAATTGGAATGATTCCATTGTGCGATCGTGGGCGCGGAGTTTCTTGACAAATCCACTCAGGATTTACACTAAGGTCGAAGTTGCTGGCCCGAGCGCACGCATGCGCCAGGATGCCCGGCAGCGTTCCCCTCTGCATGGGAGATCGGCAATGGCAAAGAGTTTTCGGATGTCCTGGTCGGTGGCACGACGCGCCGGCGTGGCCCTCGCGTTGAGTGTTTCGGCGGTTCCCCTCTTCGCGGCTAGCGCCTCGGCGCAAGGGGAAGTCAACATCTATTCCTATCGTGAGCCGCAGCTGATCGATCCCCTGCTGAAGGGCTTCACCGAATTAACCGGCATCCGCACCAACATCGTTTATGCCTCCGCGGGGCTGAACGAGCGTCTGGCCGCGGAGGGGCACAATAGCCCGGCCGACCTGTTGTTCACCGTCGATGCCGGCCGCTTGTCGGAGGCCAAGGAGGCCGGGCTCACGCAGGCGGTCGATCTTGCCTCGTTGCAGCAAGCGATTCCCACCCAGTATCGTGATCCGGACAATCACTGGTTTGGTCTGACCATGCGTTCGCGCATTGTCTATGCCTCGAAGGAACGCGTCAAACAGGACAGCATCACCTATGAGGAGCTGGCCGACCCCAAATGGAAGGGCAAGATCTGCATCCGCTCCGGTCAGCACGTCTACAACACCTCGCTGACCGCCACGATCATTGCGCATAAAGGCGAAGCCTTCACCGAACAATGGTTGAAGGGGCTAAAAGGCAACTTGGCGCACAAGCCGGCCGGCGGGGATCGCGAGCAGGCGCGCGATATCTACTCGGGAAAATGCGATCTGGCCGT
>DATMZT010000040.1:0-11856 GCA_035573335.1 Hyphomicrobiaceae bacterium
GCTGGCGGCTTCGCCCAAGCGCGTAATCCCCGGCCACGATCCGTTGGTGCTCGAGAGATATCCGAGCCTCAATCGGCAGACGCAAGGCATCGTTCACCGGCTCGACGTGGCGCGGGCGGACGCTTAGCCGCGCCGAGCCGCGGCTTTGGCTTCCCAGTTGCGGCCCGAGCGGCTCAGGCCCACGGCCAGCACCCGTGCGACCTGATGCTTAGGCCGGCACGCCGCGACTGGCGGCAGCGAAACCCGACAGCGCCCGCCGTCGCGGCACCGAGCGCAGCTTGCCGCCGGCCTGCTCAGGGGCGATCGCGGCCGTGTGCTCGGCCGCCTCGAGCAGCTTGTCGAAGCGGATGCCGGTGGCAATCCCCATGTGCTCGAAGGCGAACACGAGATCCTCGCTGGCGGTGTTGCCGGCGGCGCCGGGCGCAAAGGGGCAGCCGCCCAGACCACCGGCCGCCCCATCGATGACGCGCACCCCCTGCCGGTAAGCCTCGATGGCGTTGGCGACGCCCAATCCATACGTATCGTGGCCGTGGTAAGCGAAGGTGACCCGGTCGCTGGCGTACGTGGCCATCAGGCGCGCAAACAGCGAGCCGACGTGGTCCGGCGCGGCGCGCCCGGTGGTGTCGCAAATGCCGATCTCGAGCGCCGGGGCCGCGGCGATGGCCCGCTCGACGCAAGCGATGACCGCCGCCTCGGGGACGCGGCCCTCCCAAGGGCAGTCGAAGCAGGTCGATAAGCCAAAGCGCAAGTTGGGTTTCATCGGCCCGAGCGCCGCCCAGGCCGCCTCGAAGGCGCGAAAACTCTCATCTACGCTCCGGTTGACATTGGCGCGGTTGTGGCTCTCCGACACCGAAATCACCCAAGCCACGTCCCGGACGCCGGCCTCGAGCGCCAGCTCAAGCCCCTTGGCGTTGGGCACGAGCACCTGCAGGCGCAGGCCCGCCGGAACCTTGGCGCCTTTCAGGACCTCGGCCGTGTCGGCCAGCTGCGGCACGGCCCTGGGACTGACAAAGGAGCCGATCTCCAGCCGTGATACGCCGCAGGCGGCCAGTTCCTCGATGATTGCGATCTTGCGTTCGGTGGCGATAAAGGGCTTGACCGCCTGAAACCCATCGCGCGGCGCTACCTCAACGATTTCAACAGTTTGCATCGGGTTTCCTTAGTTCCAGCGGTGGTTTTTGCCCAACGTGCACTTGAGTATTTGCCAAGCTCTGCGTGCAGTATACGAAACATTCGCCTCGCTGCCGCCTCAAAGTGCGCCGATGGCGTTCTTGAGCAAGACCTCGCGCGCGCCGCCCCATTGGCCGATTGGCGCCAGATATGCCGCCGCCTGCGTCGCTTGAACCTGTTGGGAGCCAGAATGACAATCCGCCATCGTGTGCGCTTTGGAACCTCTTTAATCGTGACGGCCTCGATTTCGGCAACCGCTGGCACTTTGATCGCCGAGCGCGCGGGCCTTATCGAGCGGGCGCATGCCCAGCAGCAGACCGACGAACAAAAGAAAGACAAGGGCCAGCCGCCGGCCAAGAAGGGTCCCCCGCCCGCCCCGCCCAAGGGCCCAGCCCCACCGCCGAAGGCGCCGCCACCGGCACCGAAGGCACCACCGCCAGCGCCACCGAAAGCCCCACCCCCACCCCCGAAAGCTCAGCCGGCGCCGCCGCCGGCCGCCCCGCCCGTGGAAAAAAGGCCAAGCGGTCCACCGCCCACCTTCAAGGAGCCGGGCAGAGGTCCGTTCCCCAGGGGTGAGGCACCATCGCGAGGCGAGGGACCACCCAGGGGCGACGGCCAGCGCTTACCCGACCTCAAGCGCGAACGCGGACAAGGCGCCGTGCCGGCGGACAAGGGTGCCCCGGCCGCGCCTCCCGGCGCCGCGTCGCCCGCCGTTCCTGGACAACCACCCGGCGGCAGCATTCCCCGCGCCGGCCCGCCAACGGGCCCCGACGCCCCGACTGCGCCGGGCCGCGCCTCTCCCGGCCTGCCCGGACAGCCACCCGCCGCCACCATTTCCCCGGGC
Organism: Hyphomicrobiaceae bacterium; assembly: GCA_035573335.1. Lineage (GTDB taxonomy): Bacteria > Pseudomonadota > Alphaproteobacteria > Rhizobiales > Hyphomicrobiaceae > AWTP1-13. The sequence continues at coordinate 2,015 of DATMZT010000040.1, forward strand.
GGCCCAGCGACGGGTCCCGGCGGCCCGACCGGTCGGCCGGGCACGCCAAGCCCGCAGGCTCTGCCCAATACGCCGGGGGCGCCAAGCGGCGCAGCGCTACCCCCGGGCGCAAGCCCGCGCTCGCTGGCCCCGTCCGATCCCGCCGCGCAAGGCCTGCGTAGCGGCCAACCGACGCCCAGGGGCCTTGAGGAGGTGAAGAAGGGGCGCGAAGAGAAGATCGAAGCCGGCGGCGTCAAGGTGATCAAAGAACCCGGCGATCGCATCATCATCAAACAGGACAATCGCACCATCATCCAGCACGACGAGGCAGAGCGTTTCCGGCACCGGCCCGATGCAAAAACCGAGAAGCGCCCGGACGGCGTGCAGATCACCTTCTTCGATCGGCCGGGCGGCGTGCGCGTCGTCACCGAGGTCGACGGCAACGGCCGCCTGCTGCGGCGCTACCGTCGCGGCCCGGACGGTCGCGAGGTGCACCTGATCGACAATCGTCGCTTCTATAGAAACGTCGGCGTCGGTGTGGCCGTGGGCGTAGGCGTAGGTATCGTCGCCCTCAGTCTCGCGCGTCCGCACATCACCATTCCGCGCGAACGCTACATCGTCGAGTATGATCGCGCCCGCGACGTGGACCTCGACGAGGTGCTCCTGGCCCCACCCGTCGAGCGGCTCGACCGCGCCTACTCGTTGGAAGAAATCCGCTATAGCCAGGAGCTGCGCGAGTATACGCGCCGCATCGATCTCGACATCAACTTCGAGTTCGGCGCCTTTGAGGTCACGCCCGATCAATATCCGAAGCTCGAGCGCCTGGCCCGGTCGATGCTGCGCGCACTCGAACGCGACCCCGACCTGGTGTTTTTGATCGAAGGCCACACGGATGCCGTCGGGGCGGACGAAGACAACCTGAGCCTCTCCGACCGGCGCGCCTCCTCGGTGGCCACGATCCTCTCCGACCAGTTCGGGGTGCCGCCGGAAAACCTGGTCACCCAGGGCTACGGCGAGCAGTACCTCAAGGTCGACACGCAAGGGCCCGAGCGCCTCAACCGTCGCGTGGCCGTGCGCAACATCAAGGGTCTGATGGCGGAGCGCTGAGGCCGAGGCAAAGCCAGCGCCGATGCTGCGGGGTCAGAAGCACGATCCGACCCCGGCGGCGGCGGCGCGGTGCGGCTAGATCAAGCACACTTTAAGCCGTGCTCGTCTCTTCAGCGCCGCAGGAAGCCAAAGTCGCAGCCCTCGGGCGCCTGCAAAACCGCCTCGCGGAACAGGCGATCGTAGCCGCGCAGGTTGGCGGTGACCGGCGCTCGCCAGGCGGCCCGGCGCTTGTCGAGTTCGGCGGCGTCCACTAGGAGGTCGAGGCGGCGCTCCTTCACGCTGAGGCGGATCCTATCGCCGGTGCGCACCAACGCCAGCGCGCCCCCCGCGGCAGCCTCCGGCGCCACATGCAGCACGATGGTGCCGTAGGCCGTCCCGGACATGCGCGCATCGGAGATGCGCACCATATCCTTGACGCCGGCTGCCAGCAGCTTTTTCGGGATCGGCAGAAAACCTGCCTCCGGCATAGCCGAGGCGCTCTTCGGCCCGGCATGCTGCAACACCAGCATGTCGTCGGCCGTCACGTCGAGGTGGGGATCGTCAACGCGCGCGGCCATGTCCTCAAGCGAGGAGAACACGACCGCACGGGCGGTCTTCTCGAACAGGGCCGGCGTCGCCGCCGAACGTTTGATGATGCAGCCGTCGGGCGCTAGGCTGCCGAACAGTGCCACCAAGCCGCCCTGGCGCTCGAGCGGTTCGGCCGCCGATTTGATGACGCGGCGATCAACATAGGCATCCGCCTCTGCCGCCAAGCGCTCGCCCAGCGTTTCGCCCGCGATCGTCATGCAGTCGAGGTGGAGCCGGGATTTCAGCTCGCGCAGCACAGCCCCAATGCCGCCGGCGGCAAAAAAATCCTCCATGTAAAACTCTTGCCCTACCGGCTTGACGGCGGCGAGCACGGGCGTCGTGTCGGACAATTCGTTGAGACGGTTGAGATCGAAGCTGTGGCCGAGCCGCCCGGCAATGGCGGCAAGGTGGATCACGCCGTTGGTTGAGCCGCCCAGGGCCAAGAGCACGCGCGCGGCATTCTCGATCGACTTTGCCGTGATGATTTTGTCCGGCGTCAGATCGGAACCGGCAAGCGCCACGGCGCGCGCGCCGGTGGCCTCGGCCGCGCGCAGGCGATCGGCGTGAACCGCGGGGATGGCCGCGGTCCCAGGCAGCGTCATGCCGAGCGCTTCGGCGATCGCCGCCATGGTCGAGGCCGTGCCCATCACCGCACAGGTGCCGGTGGTGGTCACGAGCCGGCCCTCGACCGCCTCGATGCCCTGCTGGTCCAATTGACCGCCACGGTACTGCGTCCAGAACTTGCGGCAATCGGTGCAGGCGCCGACGCGGTCATCCCTGAACCGCGAGGTCATCTGTGGACCGCCGATCAGTTCGATGGCGGGCTTGCCGGCGCTGGCAGCCCCCATCAGTTGCGCCGGCACGGTCTTGTCGCAGCCGCCCATCAGCACCACCGCATCCATCGGTTGGGCGCGGATCATCTCCTCGGTGTCCATCGCCATCAAATTGCGGAATTTCATGGAGTTGGGGGCCAGCGTCGACTCGTGCAGCGAAATGGTGGGAAACTCGAGGGCGAGCCCGCCGGCCGACGCCACCCCGCGTTTGACCGCATCGAGCAGCTCGGGGAAGTGGCGGTGGCAGGGATTGAACTTGGAGTGGGTGAAGGCGATGCCCACCACCGGTCGCTTCAACTCGGCGCTGGAGTAGCCCATCGAGCGCGCAAAGGCCCGGCGCATATAGGCGGAAAAGTCGGCATCGCCGTAGACTTGCAGGTCGCGTAGAAAGCCACGCTCCGTGCGAGGTTCGCCCGATTGTACCATGATCCACCCTCTGGTTCGCCTCGGCCAGCGACCCTAGCACGCAATCCTGATCCCGGCAGCTTGGCTGGCCTGATCCCGGCAGCTTGGCTGGCAAGCGTGCTATGCATCCGCCGGCCAGGAGCAACCCGTCCGCGGCAGGAATACTGGCGTCTTCCCCGTCGTTCTCGCCGGCGATAGGTGGCGCGTATTCGCCCCAGCTTATCGCCCACGGAGGACCCCGATGATGGCAACGCACGCCTAGCCTTGGCGGTCTTGCTGGCCGTTGTCGCGCGTGCCAGCCGCGGCCATGCCGAGGCGCAGCAAAGCACCATGACCTTCTTCGTCACCAGCAGCGGGCCCGGCAGGGGTGCCGACCTCGGCGGCCGCTTGGGCGCCGACGCCCATGCACGGATCGCCAAGATGCGGCGATTTGGGTTGATCCTTGTTTTTGGTGCGCCGCTGCCTTGGCGCGGGAGCGCTGCGCTCCCCACCTCCTCTGTGGGCCTCCTCAGTGGGCCACTCAGGGGGCCGGGGGAGGCAAGCTTGAAACGCGGTGTAGCGGTTGACTAACCGCAGGGCTGCCCCGCGGCTGGTCGTCAATGCGTCGTGGAGAAACGATTATGGCTTTGCGCAAATTCATCATCGAACGCGATATTCCCAAGGTCGGCAGCTTGGAGCGCGAGCAACTGCGCGGCGCTGCAGCCAAGTCCAATCAAGTCTTGCATCAGCTGGCTCCCGACATCCAGTGGGTCGAAAGCTACCTCGCCGACAACAAGACGTTTTGCGTCTACCTCGCCAAGGACGAGGCGATCATTCGCAAGCACGCGGACTTGAGCGGCTTCCCGGCCACCCAGATCACCGAAGTTAAACGGATGATTGATCCGACCACCGAGACCGCCTGAGGGCGGGGCCCGCCCGCGCCTTCGTTCGCAGGGGCGCGGCCAAGCTGCGATAGGGCTTTTTTCTGCTGACCGTGGCGCAAGTTGGGTTGACGGGGGCGCCGGCGTTTGCCACCAGTTGCCGGTGCATGGATCGGAACGACCGGCGGGCGGGCCGAGGGGGTCATGGGTCGCGTTACGCAGTACCGGGTGGCGGCCTTGCTCGCGGTCGCGGTGGCGGTTTTGCTTGCGGCCTGCGCCGCGCAAACGGCACGTCAACCCGTGCCGTCTCAACTGGTGGCGGAAGCGAGCATTCCTGGCCTGGCGCACGCGCGCTTCTGGGGCGACGAGGTGCCCGCCAATATTCTCACCTTCGCCCAGGCGCATATGCCCAATGCCAAAGTGATGGCATCCAAGCTTTCGCGCCAGCGCGGCCGTCCGCTGGTGGAATACCTCGCCATTTCGGGTGGGGCGGGTGATGGCGCCTTCGCCGCCGGACTGCTCGCCGGCTGGTCGAAAAAAGGCGATCGGCCTCAATTCGAGGTCGTCACCGGCGTCAGCGCCGGGGCGCTGACGGCGCCGTTCGCCTATCTCGGGCCCGAATACGACGGCCGGCTACAACAAATCTGGACCAAGTACGAGACCGACGACCTGGCGACGCCACAGGTGCTGGCGGGACTGTTCGGCGCCGACGCTTTCGCCGATTCCTCGGGGCTCGCCAACCTGATTGCCAAGTATGTCGACCGCAAGCTGCTCGACCGCATCGCCGAGGAATATCGCCAGGGTCGCGTGCTCCTGGTTGCCACCACCAATCTCGATGCCCAACGCCCGGTCATCTGGAACATGGGCGAAATCGCCGCCAACCAGCATCCTTATGCCCTCGAGCTCTTCCGTCAGGTGATCCTCGCCTCGGCCTCCGTGCCCGGCGCCTTTCCGCCGGTGCACATCAAAGTGCGCGCAGGAGACAAGGTGCTCGAGGAGATGCACGTCGACGGCGGGCCCACCCGGCAGGTTTTTGTGGCGCCGGCGCAGCTCTCGCTCAAGATTTTCGACCGCCTCTATCCAAGGCCGCCGCTGCGACGCATCTATATTGTCAAGAACGGCAAGCTCACGCCCGAATACGAGGCCGTGGCATCCAACACCCTGGCGATCAGCGCGCGCTCGGTCTTCACGCTGACCAAAAGCCAAAGTATCGGCGACATCAACCGGATCTACGCCATGACGCAGCGCGATGGCGCCGAGTTCCGACTGGCGTCGATCCCCGCCAGCTTCAGCGTGCCCTCCACGCAAATCTTCGATCCAGCTTACATGAAGGCCCTGTTCGCCGAAGGCTACAAGTTGGGTCGCGAAGGCGACCCCTGGATCACAACGCCGCCGGAAGCGAGCGCCACGCTGGCGGCGCGCTAATGCCCCGTGGCGTCAGGACGACCTGACGACCGGCGTGCGGTCGGCACAATGCTCACACTCGATTTCGACGGTCGCGTGCACCACGCCGAAGCGCAGCTTCAAGCGCTGTTTGACCGCCGAGACAATGCGATAGGCCTCCTGTTCATCGCCGATCTTGGCGTGCAGCGTCACCATCGGCCGGGCTTCGGTGAGCGACCAGGCATGGACATGATGGATGTCCTCCACTCCCGGCACATTGGCCTCGAGGTCGCGAGCAAGCGCGCGCACATCCAAGCCCTTCGGCGCCGCCTCGATCAATATGCGACCCGATTCGGCGACCACGCCGTAGGCGCCGCGCAGAATCAGCAAGGCGACCAGGGCGGAGAGCAGCACGTCGATCGGCGTCCAACCGGTCCATAGAATGATAAGGGCCGCGACGATGGCCGCCACCGATCCGGCCATGTCCCCCAGCACGTGGATCATGGCGCCGCGGATATTGAGATTGTTGCGGTCCGCCCCGTGCAAGGCAAGGTAGGCGGCAGCGTTGACGAGGAGACCGAGGCTGGCGACGGCCAGCATCGGTCCGCCCAAGACCGTGACGGGCTCGCGCCAGCGGTGAAATGCCTCCCACAGGACCGCGGCGGCGATGAAAAAGAGGGTGATGCCGTTGGTATAGGCCGCGATCACCTGAAAGCGATGAAAGCCATAGGTGCGTTGCCAGTCGGAGGGCCGCCGAGCCATCCGGAACGCCGCCCAGGCCAGGGCCAGGGACGCCGCATCTGTTAGCATGTGTCCGGCATCCGCCAGCAGGGCCAACGAGCCCGCCAGCAGGCCGCCGGCCACCTCTGCCACCATGAAAGCGGCGGTCAGAACGGCCGCCCAGCCCACCCGCTTCTCGTTGCCGACATGGGTGTGGGCCCCATGCGGGTGGTGCCCAGGCGGGGGGTGCCCAGGCAGGTGGTGGGAGTGCGTATGCCCGGGATCGTGGGCCTGGTGGTGTCGTGTCATGCGCTATCAACCGGTGCTTCGGCGACGCTCACCAGCATATAGGCAACCGGCGAGCCCGTCGCGAGCCCGCCGCCCCCGGGGGGAACTCGGGCCGGCCGGTGCACGCTTGGCCTATCGCCCATAACCTGGCGCGGCAACCTGGCGCGGGAACCTCGGGCGGCAACCTCGGGCGGCAACCGGGCGCGACCTGGCACGAGGTTGTACGGCCCGTTGAGGATCACCGGCGCGCGCGGTTACTCCGTCATGGCCGCATAAACCATGTCGCGCAGCATGATGCGCATGGGCACCCGTTTGGCCGGTGCCTGCATCATGTAGATGACGAACATCTTCTCCTTGGGATCAACCCAGAAATAGGTTCCTGCGGCTCCGCCCCACGTGAAATCCCCCGGCGAGCCCGCCAGTGGCGACACGCCCGCCTCGCTGCGCACGGCAAATCCGAGGCCGAATTTGTAGCCGGGTCCGACCAGATCATAGGGCCCGCGCTTGATCACATCGCCCATGTGGTCGGAGGTCATGTAGGCCACGGTCTTGGGACTCAAATAGCGCTTGCCGTCCAGTTCCCCGCCATTGGCCAGCATTTTGAGGAAGCGCGCGTAGTCCTCAACGGTAGAAAGCAAACCGCCGCCACCCGATTCGTATTTACGCGGCTCGCGTGGATCGTTGAGTACGGCCCCGGCGCCGATGCTGCGGTCGCCGGCGAATGGCTCGGCGAGGCGCGCATACTTGCCGGGATCGGTGAGGTAGAAGCTGGTGTCCGTCATGCCTAGCGGATCGAACAGCATCTCGCGAAACGCCTGGGAGAGAGGTTTGCCCGCCACCACCTCGACAACGCGGCCGAGCACATCGGTCGCATGGCTATAGTCCCAGGTCGTGCCGGGCTGGTAGCCCAACGGCAGCTTGGCAAGGCGCTCGACGAACTCGGCGGTGGTGGGATCGCCCGCGTCGAGATTTGCCGCCAGGTAGGCCTTCTTAACGGCGCCTTCGCCGAAAAAGCCATAGGTCAGGCCGGACGTGTGCCGCATCAAGTCCTGGATCGTCATCGGCCGGCGCGGCGCCACGAGCTCGAGGCTTTTGTCGGGCTTTTCCTCGCCCACCTTCACGTCCTTGAATTCGGGCAGGTATTTGTGGACCGGATCGACCAACGCCAGCCGTCCCTGTTCCACCAGCATCATCGCCGCCGTGGTCGTGATCGGCTTTGACATCGAGTAGATGCGGAAAATGGCATCCTTCCGCATCGGCGTCTTCTTTTCTGGATCGAGTGTGCCCAGGGCTTCGAAGTAAGCGACCTTGTCGTTGCGCTGGATGAGGAGCACCACGCCGGGCATCGTGCCCTTGTCGATCTCGGCCGTGAGCGTCTCGCTCAAACGCTGCAGCCGATCGGCGGCGAAGCCGACGCTGCCGGGGACGGCGTTCGCCAGTCGGTCCGCCATGGCCGGCGGCGTTGCGAACAGGGCGGCGACAAGCAAGAGGTGGGCACGCTTGCGTATCACGGCGGGCATCATGGCGCTTCTCCGGGCGTTGCGGTCGGGCGGGCAACCTGCCAGCAAAACGGGTTTGAGATAAGGCGAAAAGGCGCTAACGCGCGCGGGCTCAGCCCTTGGCTGTGGGCTGGCGCGGATGCACGACGTCCTTGAAGTCGTCAAAGCCCTTCCAGGCGGGTTCGAGGGCATCGACGCCCACTGCCGGGATGTAAGGCGATGCCTCGATCAGCTGCAGCTTTGGAATGTAGCGCGGACAATTGGGAAAGATGGCGCGCGCCTTGACGCGCACCATCAGCTGGGCGCCGACGGTGGCGGCGAGCAGCGCATCATCGCGGCAAAGTCGCGCCTCACCATTGACGCGCAGGCGGCGGCCACTGCCGTGCATATCGATGAACAGGAGACCGACACTGGCATTGACGAGGACATTGCCGAGCGACTTGAACATGCCATTGCCGTCGTAGTCGGGAAAGGCCAGCTCGTCGGCCCCGGTCACCCGCACGAAGCCCGGGGGACCGCCCTTGAAGGAGCAATCGGGCCGGCCGGCCGCGTCGGCCGTGGCGATAAAGAAATAGATGGCACCCTCGAGCAGGGTGCGATCCTGGGCGGTGAAGCTGGTGCGTGCCAGCTTTGCTTCCAAACGGTCCGCAATGGGGCGGCTCTGGAAGCTGTCTTGCAAGTGGCGATTGCCGTCGTGGTAGATGATGCTTTCGGCCATGTCGGACCTCGTCTCAAGCCGGCGCCATCGTCACGGGCGAGCCCCCACGGACCACCCCCGCGACCGGCGGTCACAGTCCAGCCAAGAGCCGATTCTTACAGCAACGGCTAGACTGGCGCACCCAACGCTTGCCCGACCTCGCCTTTGTAGGGTAGGCAAAGACGTGGCATACTGTATGCCGCGGACGCCGCCAGCAAGCCACAAGAACGAGCGGGCGTTCGCGCAGGGAGATAGCGCAGGGTGAGTAACGAGGTTGTCTCGCGCCTCGGCAGTCGGAGCATTACCCAAGCAGCGGCCAACCCGGTAGCTGCGGGCGCCGTGCCGCCCCTTCTCGAGATTGAGGACCTCAACGTTCAGTTCGTCACCTCGCACGGCACCTTGCGGGCCGTCGAGGACGTGAGCTACGCGGTTCGTCCGGGCGAGATGGTGGCCATTGTCGGTGAATCGGGCTCGGGCAAATCGGTTTCCGCGCTGGCTGTCATGCGCCTGTTGCCGGCCGGAACGGCGCGCATCACCAAAGGCTCGGTGCGCTTCAATGGGCGCGAATTGCTCACCTTGTCGGACGAGCAGATGCGGCGCATTCGCGGCCGCGACATCGCCATGATTTTCCAGGAGCCGATGACGTCGCTCAACCCGGTCCTCAAGATCGGGCTGCAGATCATGGAACCGCTCATCATCCATTTGCAGATGGACGGCGCGGCCGCGCGGGCGCGCGCCATCGAGCTCTTAACCCTGGTGGGCATCACCGACCCCGAGAGCCGGCTCAACCAGTATCCGCATCAACTTTCCGGCGGCATGCGCCAGCGCGTGATGATCGCCATTGGCCTTGCCTGCAATCCCAAACTCCTGATTGCGGACGAACCGACCACCGCCTTGGACGTGACGATCCAGGCGCAGATCCTGGAATTGATGAAGGATCTATCGAAGCGGTTGGGCGTCTCGGTCATCATCATCACCCACAATCTCGGCATCGTTGCGCGCTATGCCGATCGCGTAAACGTCATGTACGCGGCCCGCATCGTCGAAAGCGGCACGGCCGAGCGGGTGTTTTCGCGACCGTTGCATCCTTACGCGCGCGGGCTGTTGACGGCAGTGCCTAGGCTCGATCGCGGCCGCAGCGCCAAGCTCGCCACCATCGATGGTGCGCCGCCCAATCTGTTGGCGCCGCCCTCGGGCTGCCGCTTCCGTCCGCGCTGCCGGTTTGCCATCGATAAATGCCAGGAGGTGCCACCGCTGCAGCCGGCCGAAGCCGGCCACCTCGTCGCCTGCCATCGCGTGGACGAGATCGAAGCCATCGATCCGATCGGGCCGCGCAGCGACAATGTCACGCGCCTGGCGCAAGAAGCCTCGGACGGGGATGCCATCCTCAGCATCAAGAATGCGCGCAAATTCTTCCCCGTGCGCGCCGGCTTCCTGCAGCGCTCCAAGCTCGTGCGCGCCGTCAACGACGTGACACTCGACATCACGCGCGGCGAGACGTTGG